>JAZQXJ010000015.1:0-40804 GCA_045632815.1 Acutalibacteraceae bacterium
TTTGACTTGTGTCAATAGCGTTATGCGATTGATACAAGGTTTATTGTTTGCCTAAATCGCCATAAAATATAAACAAATAACAACTCAAGGTGATTATGTTGAAACAAGAATACAGAGAGCTTTATGAAAAATTCGGATTAAATGTTGTGTTTTACAGAAAAAGAAAAAAGCTGACACAGCTTCAGTTGGCTGAACTTGCAGACATTGACAGAAGCCATATAAGTGCAATTGAGCTGGGAAAAGTCGGTGTATCGTTTGACGTTATTTTCAAGCTTTGCGAAGTTCTTGAAATAACACCGAAAGAATTATTTGATTTCAGATGACTTTGTAACAAATTAATTTATTGAAAGGGAGCAGGTTATATGCCTGCTCCCCTTTTTGCGTTTAATTTGTTGTTCATTTTGCCGAAAAACAATTGACTATTTACACTTGGTTATATATAATATAAGTAATTATAATCATTTTGAAAAGGAAAACGCATATGAAAAGAGTTATTGCCGCAGTTATCTGCGTTATTCTTCTGCTCGGCGGCTGTGCCGCTGAAAAGCCCGATGTGTTCGACACAAACTATGTGGGCGAAGGTCAGATGACTGTTTTACGCTATCTTATAAATTCCAACGCATTTATTGTTGAAGATATTTTCGTTGAAAATCATCTGCCCGTAAATGCGGATAACAGCATCACCAACGAAAACGGCACATTTGCCCCCGTTGAGTCGGAAAAGGCAGGCACATATGCAGAACTCCGAGCAATCCTTGAATCAACATACACAAAGGATGCTGCCGATAAAATCCTTAATGAAAACAACATATACACTGAGATTGACGGCAAGCTTTACCTCAACACAAGCCACGCTCACACAGATGCCGATGATTATGACTGGACAGACCCCGAAATTGAGGTTATCAGCGTTTCAGACGGCACATATGAGCTTGGGGTTACAATCAAAAAGCCGAACGGATTCAAACATAAGATTACAGTTAAAGCCGTAACGGTTGACGGAGATATCCGCCTTGACAATATGTATTATTGATTTATCATAACACAGGAGAAAAACTATGAATGAACTGAGAACTAAATGGTTTAAGGATATCAGCAAGGAATGTCCCCTGCCCGAATATCCGAGACCTCAGCTTGAAAGAGCAGACTGGAAGTGTCTCAACGGCGAATACGAGTATGCAATCACCTCGGAAAACGCAGAAAAGCCCGAAAGCTTTGACGGCAAAATCCTTGTTCCGTTTGCAATCGAATCTGCCGCATCGGGTGTGCAGAGACATCTTCAGCCCGAAGAAAGGCTCTGGTATCGCAGAACTTTCAAGCTTGACGAAAAATTCAACGGCAAAAGAACGATTCTGCATTTCGATGCCGTTGACTGGCAATGCAGCGTTTGGGTGAACTCAATTCTTATAGGTGAACACACGGGCGGCTACAATCCCTTCAGCTTTGACATCACCGATGTTCTTGTTGACGGCGATAATGAACTTGTCGTTAAGGTTTATGACCCCACAGATTCGGGGCATCAGCAGAGAGGCAAGCAGGTGCATAAGTCAAAAGGCTTCTGGTATACACCCACATCGGGCATATGGCAGACAGTATGGCTTGAGCCTGTGAATCATTGCCATATTGAAAGCATCAAGCTCACTCCCGACATTGATGCAGGCGTTATCGGAATAAAGATAAACCACACCTGCGTTTGTGGCGGTCATCTTTATGCAAAGGTGCTTGACGGTGACAACGAAATCTTCAACGGTGAAATCACCGCTGATGCAAAGATTTCCATTGAAGACGCAAAGCTCTGGAGTCCCGAAAATCCTTTCCTGTATAACCTTATTATCACTCTCGACTGTGACGGAGAAAAAGACGAGATCAAAAGCTACTTCGGAATGCGTAAGTATTCAATAATGAAGGATGACAAGGGTATTCCCAGACTTGCACTCAACAACAAGCCCTATTTCCAGAAAGGCTTGCTTGACCAGGGCTATTGGCCCGAAAGCCAGCTTACTCCCCCCTGCGACGAGGCAATGATTTTTGACATTGAAAAAATGAGGGAATTCGGCTTCAATATGCTCCGCAAGCATATCAAGACAGAGCCTCTCAGATGGTATTACCATTGCGACAGACTGGGAATGCTCGTTTGGCAGGATATGGTAAGCGGCGGTCAGTATATCGGCAATCTTCTTGCCGGCACTCTTCCGATTTTCAGCATTCACGTCAAGGATAATATTTATAAAGCGTTCAAACGAGACAAGCCCGAATGGCGCGAGGAATTCAAGCAGGAGCTTTGGGGTATGATTGACAACCTCTACAACAGCGTTTCAATCTGCTGCTGGGTCCCCTTCAACGAGGGTTGGGGTCAGTTTGATGCCAAGGAAATCGGAACAAAAATCAAGGAAATTGACCCGTCAAGATTCGTTGACCACGCAAGCGGCTGGCACGACCAGAAGGGTCCCGATTTCAAGAGTATGCACAGATACATCGTTCCCGTTACAGCGCCCACAAGATTCACAAGAAAAGGCAGACCTTATGTTCTGAGTGAATACGGCGGCTACAGCTGGAACATCGATAATCATGTATGGAACAAAGACCGCTCATTCGGTTACATTATGTTCCGCAACAGCAAAAGCCTTTCCGCCGCATACAGACACCTGCACGAAGTTCAGATTCTCAGGCTCATCAAAAAAGGTCTGTGTGCAACCGTTTACACTCAGGTAAGTGACGTTGAATTTGAAGTAAACGGAATTTACAGCTATGACAGAGAAGTTCTCAAGATAGACAAGGATGTCCTTATTGATATTAACAGCAAGTTTACCTATTAATCCAGGGCATTGCCCGAGGAAGCGGTGGTCAAATTGGCAGAAAACACCAACGCAAGAACGCGGCTTCTGATTCTTGTTGAAATTCTTACAATGTTTTCCGACGAGAACAATATCCTTTCCATTGACGAAATAGGAGAGCATCTGCGGGATTACGGATACGATGTTTCAAAAAGAAATATTCTTGCAGATATCAAAGCAATCAACTCTACGCCCATAAAAGTTATAAGCGTAGCCAAGCCGAAAAAAGGATATTATATTGTAAAGAATTTTTCGCAGGATGCCGTGCGTCTTATTCTGGAAGCGATTTTTTCCTCCGACATTCTCTCAGAGGATGAGACGGAATACATCAAAAAATATCTTCACAGAAACACCTGCATACCTACTCTGGACCTTATACTGAACACAACGGTAAATCTCAATTCCTATGCACCGAAAAGAAAAACATCAAGTGAGACTCTTAACACTCTAAGGCTTGCAATACACGAAAAGAAGCAGGCTGTGCTGACAGTTTCACGCCCCATACCGGGCGATGTTTTTTCAGATGTAAGAAAGCTGGAAACGGTTACGGTAAATCCCATTGTGCTTTCCGTTGCCGACGGAAATGTTTCGCTCATCTTCACAAAAGACGAAACACCGAAAAAGCCGGAATTCATTAATCTGCCCAGAATAGAAAAAGCCGAGATACTGAAGCTTGAATCAACAGAATTCACCGATGACCTTGTTTCGGCTACAAATCACTTTGACGGCAGTCAGGCAGAGGTAAGCTACTACTTCCGCGAATGGCTTTTAATCCGGTTCAGAACAAAATATATCGAATTGATTGAAAACCGATTCAATCCTCCCATTCAGTACAGAAAAGACGAAAAAGACGGCTACTGCAACGCGAAGGTTTATACCACCTTTGACGACAAGCTTCTCGGCTGGCTTTTCGCTCTTGCTGATAAGGTTGAGATTGTTGCACCGCAAAGAATCAAACAGATGTTTGAAGAAAAAGCAAAAAACATATTAAACTGACAAAAGAGGTTGTACTATGAAACAGACAAAGAAAACTTTCAAACGAATTCTCGCATTGCTTATGGCGGCTGTTCTGCTTTTTGCATTGGCAAGCTGCAAGAAAGCCCCCAAGGGCGAAGAAATTGTTCTTCCTCAGAAGAAAGTTGCAATCCTTGTTGCTCCCGAAGCTCAGTTCCCCGAGGACTACAAAGCCGCGCAGGAGCTTGCCGCTGAATATCCCGACACAATCATCATAAAAGAATATGACGACAGCCGTATTCTCAAGGGCGGCGACCCCGGCATTATCACTTATTCAAAAGAGCTTGCGGCAAATGAAGAAATCGGCGCAATTGTTTACGCAAGAGCTACTCAGTACACAAGAAACGCTATTTACAAGGCAAAAGAAATAAACCCCGACATTGTTACAGTTTGCATTGAGCCTGAGGACAATATTGAGGAAATTTCAGACCTTTCGTCACTTGTTCTCTGCGTTGACTGGGCAAAGGCTGCTGAAGATATCGTTGCTCAGGCTAAGGCTCAGGGCGCAAAGTACTTCCTCGCTTTCTTCGTTTCACGCACAATGACAAGCAACAAACTTATCAGAGATGCCGTTAACGCACTCAAAACAAATTGCGAGGCTCAGGATATCAAGTTTATCAGCGACAGCAGCGCAGACACAAACAGCGTTCAGATTGCAGGCGCACAGAAATACATCGGCGAAGCAATTGCAAGACACTATATGAATAACGACATAGAGGGCAAGGATGTTGCCGTGTTCTCAACAGACAGCGCAGTTCAGTCAACTCTTGTTGAGCAGGCAAACAAAAAGGGTCTTATTTATATCTGTCCCTCATTCCCCACAGCATACAACGGCATAGGCGAGGTGCTTGATATTGCCGCACCCGAAAAGGTTGCCGACATTGAAGGCTATATCAAGAACGCAAAGGACGCTGTCAAAGCTGACACAAGCGGCACGGCAAGACTTTCAATCTATAAGACTCCCCTTGCGGCAATTCTTCTTAAGGCTGCAATCCACAGCGCATTTGACCTTCTCAACGGCACAATAACAGCAGAAAATATGGCTGAAAAGGTTACATCAAGAGTAAATGTTGCAGCAGGAACAGAAGAAATAAGCGTTAATGCTTATGACAAAATGACAAATGTGTTCAAAGTATATCAGGCAGGATTTGAAACACTCAGATAACAGCACAAACAGTAAAGCCCCGACCAAGGTCGGGGCTTTTGTTATGCTTATTTACCTGCTCTGATGTCAACTCGTCTGATCTTGCCGCTGATTGTCTTCACGACAGCCTCTCTGTACTCAACAATTCTGGGTTACTTGTAAGGAGCTGTATGCGTTTTGACATATTCCTGAATTTCTTTCTTCAGTTCGTCTGTGCCTACCGTTCCCTTTGTCAAAACAATTGATGCCTTAACAATCTGACCTCTTACCTCGTCAGGAACGGGAGTAACCGCACATTCAAGAACATAAGGAAGCTCCATAATAACGCTTTCGATTTCGAAAGGTCCTATGCGGTAGCCCGATGACTTGATAACATCATCAATACGGCCGACATACCAGAGATATCCGTCCTCGTCCATTGTTGCGGTGTCGCCTGTATGATAGTATCCGTCATGCCATACATCGGTTGTCTTTTCTTCATCAAGATAATAGCCAATGAACAGACCGCAGGGAACATTCTCCTTTGTTCGGATGCAGATTTCACCTGTGTCGCCGGTCTTACATTCGTTTCCGTCAGGATCAAGAACAACAACATCATAAAGCGGGCTGGGTTTACCCATTGAGCCGATTTTGGGCGTTGATCCAACAAAGTTCGCAATTGAAAGGGTTGTTTCGGTCTGACCAAAGCCTTCCATAATGGTAAGACCAGTTGCCTTTTTGAACTGATTGAAAACTTCGGGGTTAAGAGCCTCACCTGCAGTTGTTGCATATTCAATTGAAGAAAGGTCATATTTTGACAAATCTTCTTTAATAAAGAATCTGTACATTGTGGGAGGTGCGCAGAAAGTTGTTATATTGTACTTCTTGAAAAGAGGAAGAATATCATCGGAATGGAATCTGTCGAAGTCATATGTGAAAACACCTGCTTCGCAAAGCCATTGACCGTAAAGCTTACCCCAGAGAGCCTTGCCCCAGCCTGTGTCTGAAATAGTGAAATGAAGACCGTCGGGATTAACATTATGCCAATGCTTGGCTGTGGGATAATGACCGAGAGCATACTTATATGAATGAGTTGCAATTCGGGGATATCCCGTTGTTCCCGATGTAAAGAGCATAAGCATGGGATCGTTGCCGCAGGGTGTGTTTTCGTTTCTGAAGAAATGGGTGCTGAAGCGTTCCATTTCAACATTGAAATCATTCCAGCCGTCCTTTTTGCCGCCGACAAGAATTTTTATCATTCCGGGGAATTCTGCAGCTGCCTTTTCAGCCTCCTCAGAAACATCGCCGTCTGAGGTGCAAACGATTGCTTTTACGCCTGCAGCCTTATATCTGTAAGTGAAATCGTGTTCAACAAGCTGATTTGTTGCGGGGATAGCGATTGCGCCGATCTTATGAAGAGCGAGCATACAGAACCAGAACTGATAGTGACGCTTGAGAACAAGCATAACCGTGTCTCCCTTCTTGATTCCGAGAGACTCAAAATAGTTGGCTGTTTTTGCCGAATATTTCTTCATATCGCTGAATGTGAATCTGCGCTCAGATTTATCGTTTCCGACCCACATCATAGCAAGCTTATCGGGAGTTTTTGCGGCAATTTCGTCAACGCAGTCAAATGCAAAGTTAAACTTGTCTTCATTCTTGAATGAAATTCCGCTGAATATGCCGTTTTCATCATAATATGACTCGATGAAATTATCAGCAACCGTTGACTTTGAATTCTTTTCTGCTGAAGAAGCTTTTGTTGAAACATAAGGAGTTTCGGGATATTCTTCGCTGACCTGTCCGTCCTGAGGATTAAGAACAACAGCGTGGAATTCACAGCCGCCTTCGCTGACGGCAATCATACCGTGAGGAATGAGGCTGTTATAGAAAATTGAATCGCCCTCATTAAGAATATCAACGTGATTACCGACCTGAACTTTAAGCGATCCCTTAACGATAACATCAAATTCCTGACCGTTATGGGAGCTGAGCTTTATGGGAGCATTCTGTTCTTCCTCAAGATAAGGGAATTTAACAAGGAACGGCTCTGCAAGCTTATCCTTGAACTTGGGTGCAAGGTTATTATAAACAAAGCCTTTTTTCTTAACAATCTTAAGCCCTTCACCCTTTCTTGTTATCGCAAAAGATGTGAGAGTTGAGCTTCTGCCTTCAAGAAGGTCAACAACCTCAACGCCGCAAGCCTTTGCACACTTGTAGATAAATGTGAAGCTGAAATCCGTTTCGCCCTGCTCAAGGATTTTGTAGTCCTCAACAGAAACGCCCGTAAGCTTTGCAAGTTCATCCTGAGAATAGCCTGTTGCTTCGCGCAGATCTTTGATTCTGCCTGCAACCTCTTTCAAATTGTAGTCCATAGTTTGGCTCCTTTCGTCGGATTTGCTTTGAGAAAAACAAAATACGCCTCAAAGCAATATTTCGATTGCTTTGAGACGAGTAAAATCTAACCCGCGGTACCACTCAAATTGCGCTTTTCGCGCCACTCATCGGACTCCAACAAGCCCTACACCCTAACGCAGTGTCTACGGAAGCTGTCTACTCATCCGAATGAATTTTCGGAGCTTCGGCTCGGAAGGGATAGCTTTGATATGCTCTGCTGACGGCTCGCACCAAACGCCGCCTCTCTGAAAACTTTGCAAATCCGCCTTCTTCGTCATTGCTTTTATGTCAGTTATAATATCACTCAAAAATAAATTTGTCAACACTTTTTTATAAAAAAATCCCTGCACCCGTGAGCGCAGGGATAAAAATCAAAGAATATTTTCCAATCCGAAGAAAAGAATTGCTTTTTCAACAAGGTCGCCCGCAAAAATGCTCACCTTATCAACAAGTCCGTCAAAGAAGCCTTTTCCCTCGGTTTCATAGGTTGCAACCGTTCCGATATTTGCATCAATAAAGGCTGTTTTTGCGCTTGCAAAATCTGCAACCTTTTTCACATCAGCTGCATATGCAGCTTTGATAGCGGCAACATCCGTTGTGCCGTAAGTGTTCCAGCGAATTGCATTGGCAACAGCCGAGCTTTCAACAGCAGCCGCATAATCCGTTGTTATGTATTCAACAGCAGCATTAAACACTTTTTCAAATAATGAATCCCATTTCTGCTTGCAAAGAGCGATAAAATCAGCATTCTTTGAAAGAAGATTGAAGAATGTGGGAATCTGCTTTATCTCTGGGTCCGCCAAAAGAACATTGTTGCGAAGAACGCTGCGATAAATTGTCCATTGCGAGGGCTTGTTGAAATCAAGACCGTATCTGATAACATCGCAGTTGCCGAATCCTCTGTCAAAATCCCACACGGGGCCTGCGTAGAGCGTATCATCGACAGGCTTATAGAAATATGTGCTTGTGAGACCTGCATCGTGGTTTGCAACCCATTCATTAAAAACATAAGCATTGACAAGCGAATCAATGTTGCAATATTCGCCGATTGCATTTATACCCTTGTTACCGTAAACAGCATCCTCGAAAAGCTGATAGTAGCTTGCCATATAGATAACTTCGTTTTCAGAAGCAAACTCGGGTGATTTGAATATAACCGGCTGGCTGTTTTCGGTTACAAAGCCGCTGATTTCATCGGCATATCTGCCGGGAAGCTCCATTTCGATGATATATCCGCCCGTAATATCCTCGGGGTCATTGGGAATATCAATCCATTTCCTTGTTCCCTCAAGATAGCCTGAATAGCTGCCGTAAACACCGCCTCGGGGAAGCGCTTCAATATCTTCAACATCGGGGTTTGCTTCTTCGTTAAGGTCTTCAAGGTTATCTATATCGACTCTCGTTTCATCAACCTCAACTCTTGTTGTAAGCAGATATGCGCCCATATATTCGCCGTTAATATAAACATCAACAGGTTCAAACTTGGGAGTATAAGCCATACCTGCGTTTTCGGCTGCAGTAAATGCAAGGCTGTTTCTGAGAAGCGATGCATCCGCATAGTTTGCAAGCAGGCTCCACTTTTTGCTCTTGCCCATACCGAAAAGATTTGCTTTTTTCTCGAGCTTGATGTTATAGGGCTTTTTGTCGAGACCCCAGGTTGAGTTACCTCTGCCCTTTATGTAGTCAAGCTCGCCGTCACACTCAACATTGCCGTCTGTGCCGATGATTGTGATTTCGCCTTTTTCCTTGTTTTCTTTGTTTTCGTGAACATAATCAAGCGAGCCGCTTTCGGTTTCGATAAACACGGTTGAAACATCTGAAATTGAGATTATTCTCACCTTACAGGTTGCGTTTCCGCTTGTGATTGTCACTTCGGATTTATCGGCAAGAAATGCAGCAGATGAGCCGTTTGTGATTTTAACACCGTCGGCATAAACATCGCCGCTTGCATCGAAATAAACCTTTGCGTCGGCAAGGCTGATTGATTCGGGCACAAAAAGATACATTGCATCCGAGCCTTCATACCATTCAACGCAAAGCTGTGCGCCGTGGTCTTTATCTTCAATCGTACCTACCGAAAAAGCAGTTATCGCTTCATCTGCAGCAAAAGCGTTGATGCTGAAAAATGAGCAGCAGATAAGAGCCGCCATTAAAAGAGAAATGATTTTTTTCATAAAAATTCTCCTTTTATAATTCATCTCAAAATCCCCGTATCCGAAGATACAGGGATATGAACTCAGATTTTATTTACAAGGTCAAACTTAACGATAGCAGCCTCAAAAAGGTCGTTTACGCCTACAAGGATACCCTTAAAGAACTTAACAACAGCATTGGTCTGGGGAGCATTATTCTGCACCTCGCCTACACCTGCATCGATTGTGTTTGCCTTTGTTTTTGCAAAGTTGATTACCGCCTTGACGGCATCTGCATATGCAGACTTGATTGAAGCAACATCATATGTATCAAAAATATTCCAGCGGATTGCGTTTGCAACTGCGGAGCCTTCAACGAAAGGAGCATATTCATTTTCAGCCCACGCGATTGTTGCATTGATTGCACCGTGCATATTTGAATTCCATTCAGCATCAAGAACATCGACAAAAGCTTCATTCTTTGTGATAACATTGAAAACATTTACCTGCTCATCAATATCCCACTTGCCGAAAACGGTGTTTCTGTACATTCTGTTGTAGCATACAGTCCACTTGGTGGGGTCATTGTAGTCGTTGCCGAAGCGGTTGCCATCGTTGTTGCCGAAAGCGATGTCAAAGTCCCATACGGGGCCTGCATAGAGAGTTTCATCCGCTCCCTCGGGCTTATAGAAATATGTGCTGGTAAGACCGCCATCCATATTTGATGACCACTCGTTGATAAGATAAAGGCGTGCAATTGACTCAACATTGCAGTATTTGCCGATTTCTTCCATTGATGCGCCTGCATAAACGGCATCCTCAAACTTCTGATAAAGCGAGCTGATATAGTTAATCTGCGCCGCTGAAATATATTCGGGAGTTTTCATTGTGAAGGGCTGGTTACGGGTTGTAACAAAGCCGCTTGCCTCGTCTGCATATCTGTTGGCAAGCTCCATTTCGATGATATAGCCGCCCGTGATATCCTCGGGGTCATTGGGAATATCATACCACTTCTTTGTACCTGCAAGAAGACCTGCATAAGTGCCGTAATAGCCTGCTCTGGGATATGTATCGAGGTCTGCATCGTTTGCATCCTCTGTATTACCCTCGAGGTCTTCAATATCAACGCTTGTGCCGTCAATACCTACTCTTGTTGTGAGAAGATATGAGCCCATATAATCGTTGTTGATATAAACATCAACGGGCTCAAACTGAGGTGAATAGGGCATACCTGCGGCTGCAGCAGCTTCGTATGCAAGAACATTTCTGATAAGGGCGGCATCTGTGTGGTTAGCGATAAGGCTCCACTTCTTGCTCTTGCCCATACCGAAAAGGTTGGTTTTCTTGTCAAGCTTGATGTTATAGGGCTTCTTTTCCATCTGCCAGGTTGAGTTGCCTCTGCCCTTGATTTCAAGCGCACCGTCATAAACAACCTTACCGTCACGGTCAACGATTTCGATTGTACCTTCTTCCTCGTTACCCTTGACTGCGTGGATGTAGTCAAGAGAGCCTGATTCAGTTTCAATAAATACGGATGCAACCTTTGATTCCTTGATAAGCACAACATTATATGATGCGCCGCCTGCAACAACGGTAATTTCGGTCTTGTCGCCGAAAACCTCTGCAAGAGTCTTTGCCTCTGCGTAAGCAACGCCATCAATAGTTACATTGGCATCATCAACAAAAAACTTTGCTGTTTCACAATCGATTGATGCGGGGATAAAGAAATAACATTTGCCGTTTGTTTCAAACCAATTGATAACTCTGCTGTACTCATTATTGGTTTCATCATAATTTGCAACATATGCGGTAACTGAATCGCCGTCTGCATAAGCAAACATTGCAAATGCCGAAAAAGCCATAACAAGTGCAAGAATAAATGCTGAAATCCTTTTCATTTTGTAGCCTCCTGAAATTTATGATTATTTTAATTAATCAACAACTTTTTCTGCAAGCTTGTTTCTGATAATCTGCTGTCTTGCAGTTGCCTGCTCCTTATTTTCACCCTTTACGGAGAAATAGAACTTGAGTTTAGGCTCTGTGCCTGAAGGTCTTGCGGCTGCCCATGAGCCGTCTTTGAAATCAAAGAGAAGAACATTCTCCTTGGGCAGGTCATCTATGCCCTGCGAATAGTCGATAAGCTTGTTAAGGTCATCAAAGAGCGTTTCACCCTCTGCACGGAGAGCCTTCATAGCCGCCTGAATCTTTTCTGCACCCTCTTTGCCCTTAAGCACAAAGGTTTCAAGGCAGTCGAAATAATAGCCGTACTCTGCGTAGATTTCATCAAGAGCGTCAACGAGTGTTTTTCCGTTGTTCTTATAGTATGATGCCATTTCCGCAATAAGCATTGATGCCGAAACCGCATCCTTATCTCTTGCGTGAGTGCCTGCAAGATAGCCGTAGCTTTCTTCATAGCCGAAAAGGAAGCTGTATTCGCCGCTCTTTTCCCACTGACAGATTTTTTCGCCGATATACTTGAAGCCCGTGAGGGTCTGAACGGTTGTTGCACCGTGCTTTTCAGCAATAGCCGCACCGATACCGCTTGTTACAACGGTCTTTACAACCGCCGCATTTGCAGGCATTGTGTCCTTTTTGAATTTAAGAATAAAATCAACAAGAAGCGCACCCGTCTGGTTACCCGTAAGAAGAACATAGCTGCCGTTATGGAGCACGCCTACACCTACTCTGTCGCAGTCGGGGTCTGTTCCGATAACCATATCGGCACCCTCTTTTTCCGCCTGCTCAAGAGCGAGGTTGAGGGCATCCTTTTCCTCGGGGTTGGGTGAACGAACGGTTGAGAAATTGCCATCGGGAAGCTCCTGAGAAGCAACAATTGAAACATTCTTGCCCTCAAGCACCTTGCGAACGGGAATATTGCCCGTACCGTGGAGAGGAGTGTAAATTATTTTAAGCTCCGAAGGCTCATTGTATATGCTCTGAGTTTTTACCTCTGCAAGGAATGCATCAAGCGTTGCATCGCCTACATAAACGAGGCTGCCGTTTTTCTCTGCATCCGCAAGGTCTGCGCAAGGAATATTCTTAAGGTCCTCAACAGCGTTTACATATGCAATAACTTTATCCGCATATTCGGGAACAAGCTGACATCCGTAGCTGTCATAAACCTTGTAGCCGTTATATTCCTTGGGATTATGGCTGGCGGTAATAACGATACCTGCCGTGCATTTATGATATCTGACCGCAAAGGAAAGCACGGGCGTGGGCATAAGTGTATCGAAAAGGAAAACCTTTATGCCTGCCGCACAAAGCACGCCTGCGGAAACCTCTGCAAAATACTGTGAATTGTTTCTTGAATCGTATGCAATTGCAACTGATTTTTCGCCCTCAAAGCAAGCGTTGAGATAATCTGCAAGACCCTTTGTTGCCTTTGAAACGGTGTATCTGTTCATTCTGTTGGGACCTGCACCCATAATTCCGCGCAGACCGCCCGTGCCGAATTCGAGTTCTTTATAAAATCTGTCCTCAAGTTCAGCCTTGTCGGTTATCGCTTCAAGCTCAGCCTTGGTTGCCTCGTCAAAGGTAAGCCAATATTCGTAGTTGTTCATTTCAATCGCTCCTTACAAATTAATTCCGAGTGTTATTATTTCAAACGGTGAATACTCAATTTTTTCAGTTTCACCGATTTTATCCTCAAGCATATTGAGAATATCCATCGTAAAGGGAAGATTTACAACGCCTCTTTCGCCGTTTTGCTCGCAAAGGCGGATAACAATGCGTTTTCCGTCCTCCGAAAGCTTGACCGCTTGAAGCCACAGCGAGCCGAAATCGGGCAAATCCGATTCAACATCGGCTTTTCTCAAAGGCACATTATATTCAAATGCTTTTTTATTTATCTCTGCCGCAACGGCATCGCCGCCGTGGGGATAAATCATATAGCAAAAACTGTGCTTGCCCATATCGGATGTGGGGTCAGGTCTTATGGTTGAGCGCAAAAGCGAAAGCGCCATTGTGTTATTAAGAGCCGACACGCCGTATTTGCCCTGATTGATGAGAGCAACACCGCCGCCCTGCTCAGCCATATCGCACCACTTATGGTGGCACACCTCAAAGCGAGCCTGCTGCCAGCTTGTGTTGCGGTGGGTTTCGCGGCGGATAATGCCCGCCGAAGTATCGCAGAGCAATTCTCTGGAAAGCACATTGCAATCATATTCAGCCTTTACAAGCTTATGCTTCTCGTGCCAGTCAACATTACTCTCAATTTCAATTCCTCTTGACTGACGGAAAAGGCGGATAATCATCTGCCAGGTGCTTTTTTCGGTTGCAAAGGTTACCGCAAACTCAGCACATTCGCCGTCCGCCCCGATAAATTCAAGGGGCTTTTCAACGGGAAGGATACAGGGTCTGTCCTTATAATTCGGAAGAATATCCCACGCATCGTAGTTGCCGGGGGTGTCGTGATACATCTTAAGCTTGTTGAAATCTCCGCCGACCCATTCTCGGCAAAGTTCCTTATCATAAAGAGAAACAATGCTTCCGTCGGGAGCAAACTCAACCGAATAGAAAGGTGTTTCAACCTTGTTGCCGTTTATATTCACCCAATCTGCCAATGAATTTTCAGGAACAATATCACCGCCTGAAAGTGCATCAAGAGCAGGCACGGCATAAAAGCCTTTTTCGCCTTTTCTTATTATTGAGCCGTTTTCATCGGGAATAAAAGTTACTTCATTACGCCTGAAATTCAAGGTGTTGAAATACTGTTTTCCGTTACCGATGATTTCAAGCAATTCCTTTTCGCATTGCTCATAATCCTCCATTGCGTCACGGCAGACAGGAGTTATGTGGCTGCCCGGTAGAATATCGTGAAACTGATTTATCATCAGCTTTTTGTAGATTTCTCTTATCTTTTCCGCAGGATATGCCTCACCTTTTTTCAGGCGGAGAACACCGAGCAATTCCGCATCCCTGAGCATAAATTCAAGCCTGCGGTTATAATCCTTAAGCTTTGATTTTGTTGTGAATGTTCCTCGGTGCATTTCAAGATAAAGCTCGCCGTCCCACACCGCAAGCTTATCGTTACCGTCAAAATTCTTTGAAAGGAATTCGCTTGCGTTGATATGCTCGGTCTGAGGCATAACGGAAAGCTTTTCAAAACGGTGCATAATTTCAACCATTTCTTCTGTTGCGCCGCTTCCGCCATCACCGTAGCCGAACATCTGCAGGGTCTGACCGCTTTCGTTTTTATCCTGATAAGCGTCCCAATTCTCCTGCACCTGACTCGGCATATTCCACGAAATAAAGTGGGTAGGAGGTACGCAAGCGTAAACCTGCGAGCCGTCAATACCGCGCCATATGAAATTATTATGAGGAAATCTGTTGGTATCATTCCAGGTTGACATTTTGTTTGAAACAAAATAATCAACACCGCTTTTCTTTAAAATCTGCGGCAGAATCCAGCTGTTGCCGAAAACATCGGGCAGCCAGCAGTTACTGACCGTCAGCCCGAATTTTTCTCTGAAATAACTCTGCCCGTAAAGGCATTGTCTTATCAGGCTTTCGCAGGAGGGAACATTGCAGTCGGGTTCAACATACATTGCACCGACAGGCTCAAATCTGCCCTCTGCAATCCTCGCTTTAAGCTCCTCAAAGATTTCGGGATAATATTTTTCAACCGTTTCATAGGTGTATGCCTGAGTGTGGGCATATTTAAAATCGGGGTATTTATCCATAAGACGGAGCTGAATAAGCACCGTTCTCAGGTTTTTCTGAACTGCGTGAATTCTGCGCCAATAATAAGCAATATCAAGATGGGAATGAGCAACAAGCGCAACATTTCCGCTGCCCTTATAGTTTTTATTTGAGAAAATGTTTTTGTCTATGTATTCCGCCGCCGCCCTGACATCCTCATCACGCACATCATCAAAATCGATAAGGTTAAGCGCAAGGTCAAGCTCACGGATAACAAACTCGGAATATTCCTCGTTAAACACCTCGCTCAACGCTGCATCAAGAAGCATTTCAATGTCATACACAAGTGACTGCACAGCCTCGTTGACAACGGAAATATATCCGCCCTCAAAAATCTGCCTGCAGCCTCTTACGCTGAGGCTTTCGGGGTTGCGCTCATCATCGGGCTTTGAACGGTTATAGCCCATAATTTCAATTTTGAGCTTTGTTCCCTCAACATAATCGGAAAGGTCAATTCTTTCTCTGTTGGGGTCGATGCCGCCCACATAAATACCGTTGACCTTTACAATCATTTCAGCCGCGGTTTTAAGGGAGAAGCAGTATTTTTTGCCTGCAAGATGCTCCGGCAAATCGTATTCCGCTTTGATAAATGCCGTGCCGTCGGGAGTGAAATACATATCTCCCCTTTTCAGCGGTCTGTAGTCATCATCGTAATATTCAAAATTCATTTCGGACACCTGACGGGCATCCTTAATCATAAATGTTATTATTTCGTTTTTTTCGCTGTAAATATGCCTTTTCAGCCAGCCGAAGCGCAGGGTAATCCATTCTTCGGGGCGCATACTTCTTCTGACAACTTTAATATGAGCCATAATTCACCTCAGACATCCTGAAAATAGGGCTTTTTGCGAATTCCGATAACCTTGACCTTTTCGTTAAGGTCAATTTCTATGCGTTGCTCAATCCAAGCAAGACAGCGGTCAAGGATAAGGCATTTTGAGCATTCGCCCTGCAAAAGCACGGTCACCTCGTTGCCATCCTGTTTAATGAAGGTTATTTCTCCCCCGTCGCCCTGAAGTCTTGGGCGGATATAGCTGTTGATATATTCTTCCATATGTATCCCCCTGCATAAATATCCATTCTGTATTATAACATTATATCTTTACAGTATCAATAAAAATTTGTCAAAAAAACAGCAATATTTTGTTTTTTCTTCTTCCAATACAACTTTATGTATGCTATGATATAATTAAGATGATATGGGGGTAAAAAGCTATGTTTGTTGTAACAAGCAACCAGATGTATCAGGCAGAATGCAATGCAGTCAAAAGAGGCGTTACATTCCCTCAGCTTATGGAAAACGCAGGTCAGGCCTGCGCAAAGATAATTAAAACAAAATTTGCAATTTCAAAAGGGAATCCAAAAAAAGTTCTTGTTATCTGCGGCAAGGGCAAAAACGGCGGCGACGGCTTTGTTATTGCCCGCGCTCTGTGGGAGCAGGGCTGCAAGGTGACGGTTATGCTTGCCTGCGGCGAGCCGAAGGCGGCAGATGCCGTTGATATGTTTTCGCTCATTGAGGCGGCAGGCATTGATGTTATCAGATACGACAACAACCTGACTCTTTACAGACCCTTGCTTGAGGGTGCGGACATAATCGTTGAAGCCGTTTTCGGCACGGGATTTTCGGGCAGCCTCAACCATTCGCTCAGCGTGCTTGCTCAGGCAGTCAACGCCGCAAAGGGCAAGGTTGTTTCGATTGATGTGCCTGCGGGCGCTGATTGCGATAAAGCTACGGTTTCGGGCGTTTGCTTCAAAGCGGATATGACAATTGCAATTTCGGCATACAAGCCCATTCACATAACGAAGCCCAACAACAAATACTGTGGCAGAATTTATGTTGCCGATATCGGCATAAATGAAAACGATTATAAGAATCTTGACGGCATTACTTGCTATACGCTCAATCCCGTTGAAATCCGCAATATGCTGCCCAAGCGTAAGCCCGTTTCAAACAAAGGCACATACGGCCACGCACTCTGCGTTTGCGGAAGCATGAAAATGACGGGGGCGGCTTATCTCTCCGTCAGCGGTGCGCTCAGGTCGGGGGCAGGTCTTGTTACGGCGGCATTTCCGCAGAGTGCATATGCAGGAATTGCCCCGAAGCTGACCGAGCCATTGCTCCTGCCTCTCGAATCGAATTTTGAGGGTACATTTGCGTATTCTGCAATGGCGGATATAATTGAAGCATCAAAAAGAGCAAGCGCCGTGCTTATAGGCTGCGGTCTGGGCTTCAACAAAGATACAACAACATTGGTACATAACCTTATAAAAGAAATAAAATCACCGATTATTCTGGATGCGGACGGCATAAATGCCCTGAGTACAAATATAGATATATTGAAAGAAGCTCAGGCACCTGTTATTCTGACCCCTCATCCGGGAGAAATGAGCCGCCTTTGCGGAAAAACCGTTGCCGAAATACTTGCAAATCCAATCGGTATTGCAAATGATTTTGCGAAAAAACACGGTGTAACCGTCGTGCTGAAAACGGCAAACACCGTTGTTTGCGACGGAAAATCTGATGTTTATATCAACACAACCGGCAATTCGGGACTTTCAAAGGGCGGCAGCGGCGACCTGCTGGCCGGCATAACCGTTTCGTTTGTTGCCCAGGGAATGAAGCCCTTTGATGCGGCGGTTGCGGCTGTGTATCTTCACGGTCTCGGTGCAGATATCGTTGCCGAAAAGACATCGATGAGAGGTATGCTGCCGAGCGATGTGCTGAATTACCTGCCTGAGCTTTTTTCAAAATTCGAATAGCAGGTGATTACTTGAAAAAAGCATTTTCTCTTTTTGCCGCAATTTTTCTTATATTTGCGGCAGGATGTGAAAAGCAAAAAAGCTCTGCGCCTACCCCGCCCCCCGCACCGACTGCATTCACCTCAAACCTTACCGCCGTATACGGCGACACGGAAATGACGGCATTGCTCACGCAAAACGCAGCTGAGGATTTCAGCCTGCAATTCCTCACACCAGAGGCACTTGCACCGCTGTCCGTTGAATATAAAAACGGTGCCTGCAAGGTTACATATGACGGGCTGATGTTTGAAACAGACCTCAACCGTTTTCCGCAAACGGAAATCGGCGCTTTGCTGGTAAATGCGCTGTCAGATGCCGTTCAGGGAATGAATCTGCAGACATCATTTGCAGACGGAATATGGACTTATACAGGCACGGGAGAAAGAGGAACATTCACTCTCACACGCAACGGAGAAACGGGTGAATGGCTTGAATTTGCGGCTGACGGCGCCAACCTTAAAATAACTTTTTCGGATTTTAAACGATTTTAAACAATAAATTAAAAGGATGTTTTTTTATGACCTATTCAAAATGCTTCCCTGCATGGGGACCCTACGGCAAAAAATATATGGGTATTTCAAGAATTGCCGACCACAGCTTTGCAAACGGAGTGCGCTTTGACGTTACCGTTGCTCCTGCCATATTCGGCGGAGACATAAAAGTACCCAACACTACCCTGCCCTCAGGCTGTCATCCGTGGCGATGCAGCAGCGATTATTCGCTTTTCACTTATCGCTACGACCTTGAATGGAAAGACAGAGCATATGCCGAGGTTTCCTATGTGCGCATTGATGACGAGAGTACCCTTATCAGAACAAAGCTTGTCAACAACACGGAGCTTATCCAGAACTGCGTTATAAACTTTTTTGAATCAATCGAATATCCTGCACCCTCATATTGCAAGCTGACCTTGCCCGAAAAGCACGCGTTTAAAAACGCAACGGACTACGACACATACGCATATGCGGTTACCCGTCCGTGGGACGAACAGAATGCAGACGGCTTCAAAAAGGGCGAATTTGCAGATCACAAATTCGTTGGCGGCTTCGGTCTCGGCGACAGAGCAGGCAAATGGCATATGCCCCACAGATATCTGCCGCCCTTCGGCTGCGAAAAGGGCGATAATGCGTCTTTCACAATCGGGGTCAAGGATGATTTTGAAAACGCCGTTCTTGCCGTAAGATACAGAACATCGGGCATTGAATATATTCAGGGTAAAATGGTCGGCGTTAATGTTGTTCCCGGAACTCAAACCGCTTCTTTCATTATGAACGGCAACATTCAGCTTGATTTTGAGCCGACAGATGAGCCTGCTGTCAAGTTTTTTGAATTGGGTAAAGTTCAGAATGGTGATTTCAAGCTTAAGCTTGATGCACTCGGCAAAGGCGGTGCGGAATTTGACTTTTTCTGCATCTGCGAAAAGGAAGATTTCTGCAAAATCAAGGCAGAAATGACGGCATATGATTTCACTCCCGAAATCAGCAAGGAAGAATGCTCCGACGGCGGTTATCTCACCGCCTGCAAATACAAGGATGTTGACGGCACATTTTATCTGCGCACATTCAACGGCAACACCCGTTTCCGTGAAATCGAAACGGGCGCACTTGAGGACTGCATGACCGCAAGGCTTTCAAACTCCGACCCCACATTTGACGATGTTGCGGAAAGCTTTACGGGCGCATTCAGCCGCAAGCACAGCGACGAAGGCTTTTTCTTCAATTCAATTATTCACACGATTTTCATTGAGCCGAACAGCGAGCATATTGAATATGCCGTTGTTTCAAAAGGAAAAACCGAATACAAATCCACCGAGGAATATGAAATAATCTATAACAAAAAGCTTGCCGCAACCCCTGCGATTTCTCTCAACAAAGACGGCAAAAAGTATGAACTGAGCAACGAAATTCTCAAGTCAACGGTAATGGTAAATGCGGTTTATCCCATCTATAAGCACGGCGAATACATCATTCACCACACTCCCGGAAAGAGATGGGACTGCCTTTACACATGGGATTCGGGCTTTATCGGTCTGGGTATGAACGATTATTCCGACACCTTTGCGCAATACAGCCTTGACACTTATTTCAGCGACGAAAGCAACCCCGATTACGCTTTTCTGCATCACGGCTCACCCGTCCCCGTGCAGATGTATCTCTACCTTGAGATGCTCAAAAGAAAAAATGATAAAACAAAGCTTCTCGAAATGTATCCCAGAGCAAAGCTTTATTACGATTTCCTTGCAGGCAAGGTGAGAGGCTCAACAACGGCAAAGCTCAAAAGCGGACTCACCACAACATATGACTATTTCTATTCAACCAGCGGTATGGACGATTATCCTCCGCAGGTTGCAATGATGGACAGAAATATCCGAGACACAACGGCTCCCGTTATTTCAACGGCACAGCTTATCCGATGCGGAAAAATTCTGCGTATGGTTGCTTCAAAGCTCGGAAAAGCCGAAGATGTGAGCGCATACAGCGCCGACATTGACAGACTTACCGCCGCACTCACCAAGTATTCGTGGGATAAAGACAGCGGATATTTCAGCTATGTTCTGCACGATGAAGATTACAACCCCACGGGCTTTATGCTCACGGAAGACGGCGAAAATCTCAACAAGGGTCTTGACGGAATTTATCCGATTATTGCGGGTGCCTGCAACGACGAACAAAGAGAAGCTATTCTCGGTCACCTCAAGAGCGAAAAGGAAATGCTTTGCCCCTACGGCATAAGCGCCGTTGATATGACTGCAGGCTACTTTATGGTCAACGGCTACTGGAACGGAAACGTCTGGTTCCCCCATCAATGGTTTATCTGGAAAACTATGCTTGACCTTGGCGAAAGCGACTTTGCATACACCATCGCAAAACTTGCGCTCGACATCTGGAAGCGTGAGGTTGACTATTCATACTACACCTTTGAAATGGTGAGCGTTGTAACGGGCAGAGGCGGCTGGTTCCACAATTTCGGCGGACTTTCAACTCCCATAACAATGTGGTCAAACGCATATTTCAAAGCAGGAACTCTTAACACGGGATTTGACACCTGGGTTGACAAGGTTGAGTTTGCCGACGGCAACAAAAAGCTGAACGCAGACATCACATATTTCGGAAGCAACAAAAAAATCACCGTCATTGCAACAATGAACGATGATGAAAACAAAAAATATACCGTTAAATTTGACGGCAAGGAAATTGCCTTTAACGAAAGATTCAAGGGCACTCTTGAAATTCCCCTTTCAATCGGCGACAGCGAAATCCACAGCCTTGCAATTGAATAAGTCAAAGCACCGCACTCAATCCGAGCGCGGTGCTTTCTTTATATTGTAAATATTTTTCTGATTGCATCCATAAGTTTTTCAAATAAAGAATTCAAAAACGAATCAAGAGGAACAACATTGCTTGTGTATGAGCCGCGTTTCATCGTGTCGCCGCAACGCTCACAGACGCTTCGGCTGATTTGTCTGCCATCGTCAACGCTGTATGTATACTCGCTCCATTCGCTGTAATTATGCCCCGTTGCCTTCAGCACACGGTCAGCTTCCGTTTTTCCGCATTGCGTGCAGAAGATTTTTTCACAGCCGTTTTCCGTGCAGGTTGCTTCCTGAGATTCAATCTGAAGCTGATGGTTACACTTCGTCATCGCCTGAATATAAAAATTATAAGCTCCTTGCTTCGTTACATCCGACCAGTTGTTTCCCGTTGTTGAAAGATTTATGTAGCTTTCACCCGCTCTGCAGGCATAGCTTAATCCGTCTGCCGTTGATGCTTCAACGGGGATAACCGTTGTTCCGTTCGGATTGTAATATTTAACAACAACGGAGAATATTTCACCGGGTTCAAGCTCAACCGGCGAATCAAGATAAACCGTATGATATCCCGTGCCGTCAAGCTCTGCGCTGAATCTGCTCGCCGCCGTACCCTGAACGGGCGATGTGTAGCTGCTCCTGATGTTTTTATATATAACAACATCAATTTCCGTCAGCTCTCCGAAGGTCTGAACAGCAATTGCAGAAAGCTTTTCATAGCCGCTTGCCGTGAAAATATTTGCAGCCTGACGGGCACTTGTGAACTGAAATGCGCTGTACCACTCGGCACCGTTATAGGTGTAATTTCTGTAATAATCATCCGATTTCTGAACGGTAAAGCCTGCAAAAAGGGTTATTGAGGTGTCATAATAAGAAACCCAGAAATATCCGCCGTCTCCCCAATATGTACTCCAGCTGTTTTTGCAAAGCCACGCACCGTTGCCTGACGGCGTACAGCTGCCGAAATTTGCCGCAGAATAATTATCATCCCAGCCGACAACAACAATCTGATGATTAATAACGCCTGATGAATCATTGCAATAAGCCGACGAAGATGACTCGAAATAACTGTCGTCATAATACAAAGCCGCTGTTACCGAGCCGTGGTCAATTATCCACTGCTTGATATCCTCTGTGTTTGTAAATTCCCTTGCAGATTCAAGAATTATACCGCCCGAATTGTTGTAACGCTCGCTCTCGTCATAATTACCCATACTGCTGATACTGTTATAAAAAGGGAATTCGCTTTCGTTTGCGGCGCCTGACCACCTTGCAAGGGATGCGGCTGAAATTCTCCAGTTTCCGCCCTTATTATACGGCTCATCAATGGCATAGCCGTCGCCGTAAGCAAGGTCATTTTCATCCTCCGCAAGTCCTCTGCCCACAAACCAGGTGTGATGCGCCTCGGAAAAATCTGCCTGAGCATAGGTTTTGTATCCTTTGATAATACTGTCGCTTTCAAGAAGGCTCATTGCAGAAAATGCCCAGCAAACGCCCGAGGTATTCTGATACTTCGGCTTTGTGACATAACCCATATCAACCGAGCTGTACTCTGAAGGAAGGCTCACCGACTGACAGCCAAGCTCATCGTTTTCCAAAACAACTTCATTGCCGTTTTCATCAACATATCTGTAATTTACGATGCCGCCATCCCGAGAGATATTCTCCACATAAATAAACGCGGGTTCTTCTTCCGCCGCATAAGAAGCCATACCGATTGACGCAAAAATCATCAGTACGGAAACAACAAGCGACACCGCCCTGTTTATTTTCTTTTTCAATTTAATCATCTCCGTTTTTTCCGTTCTGTATATAAGACGAATAAAAACATAAGTCGGTTTTGATTTTTCGGAAAAATTTTATTTTAATTCTCCGATACCTTTATTATATCATCCGAATATAATAAAGTAAAGGACAGGCGGCTGAAATTTTTTGCTCCCCGATTTCAATTATGCGTTTATTTTGCCTGCCGTGTGTCAAAAATAGTTATGAGATAACTTGGCAGCGAAAAGCTGCAATGGAGAGTGATAACCTTGACCGTTAAACGGGGAGAAATTTATTATGCAGATCTGAGCCCTGTTATTGGCTCGGAGCAAGGCGGCACAAGACCCGTTCTGATTGTTCAGAACGATGTGGGCAACAAATTCAGCCCTACGGTTATTGCCGCCGCAATAACTAGCCAGCGATTCAAAACAAGTCTGCCCACACATATAAGGGTTAATGCCGACGGGTGCGGACTTGCAAAGGATTCAATTGTTCTGCTTGAGCAGGTACGTACACTTGATAAGAAAAGACTGCGCGAAAAAATGGGAATTCTTGACGAAAACGATATGAACAGAGTTGACAGAGCGCTTTCCGTAAGCCTCGGGATAGGGATTGCGGAATAAACAAAACCCACTGTGAAAATAAATCACAGTGGGTAATTTTCACTTAACGGGAACAAGTTTTTCCTTGCCGCCCATATAGGGACGCAGGGCAACGGGAACATTTACGCTGCCATCCTCGTTGAGGTTGTTCTCAAGGAATGCAATAAGCATTCTGGGAGGAGCAACAACTGTGTTGTTAAGTGTATGGGCAAAATATTTGCCGTCCTTGCCGTTGACTCTGATTTTGAGTCTGCGAGCCTGAGCATCGCCGAGATTTGAGCAGGAGCCAACCTCAAAGTATTTCTTCTGTCTGGGTGACCATGCTTCAACATCAAATGACTTAACCTTAAGGTCTGCAAGGTCGCCTGAACAGCACTCGAGTGTTCTTACGGGAATATCAAGCGAACGGAAAAGGTCAACAGTATTCTGCCACAGCTTTTCAAACCACATCATGCTGTCCTCGGGCTTACAAACAACAATCATTTCCTGCTTTTCGAACTGATGAATTCTGTATACGCCTCTTTCCTCAATGCCGTGTGCGCCCTTTTCCTTGCGGAAGCAGGGTGAATAGCTTGTAAGAGTATGGGGCAGAGTGTCTTCGTTAACGATCGTGTCGATATACTTACCGATCATTGAATGTTCGCTTGTGCCGATAAGATAAAGGTCCTCTCCCTCAATCTTATACATCATTGCATCCATTTCGGCAAAGCTCATAACGCCCGTTACAACATTGCTGCGAATCATAAAGGGAGGCACGCAATATGTGAAGCCTCTTTCAATCATAAAATCTCTTGCGTATGAAATGCAAGCAGAATGAAGGCGTGCGATATCTCCCTGAAGATAATAGAAACCATTACCTGCAACATTTCTTGCGGCATCAAGGTCAATGCCGTTGAAGCGCTCCATAATGTCTGTATGGTAGGGAATTTCAAACTCAGGCACTACGGGCTCGCCGTATTTTGTTACCTCAACATTTTCGCTGTCATCCTTGCCGATAGGCACGCTGGGGTCGATGATGTTGGGAATAATCATCATTATCTTTGTAACCTTTTCGGCATATTCAGCCTCAAGCTTTTCACACTCTGCAAGTCTTTCGGAGAATTCCGTTACCTTGCTCTTTGCAGCCATAGCTTCATCCTTTTTGCCCTGAGCCATAAGCATACCGATTTCCTTGGAAACCTTGTTGCGGTTTGCGCGGAGATTATCCGCCTCTGTCTTGACTGCTCTTGACTTTGCATCAAGCTCAATCACTTCGTCAACAAGAGCAAGCTTGCTGTCCTGAAACTTCTTTTTTATATTTTCCTTAACGATATCGGGGTTTTCTCTTAAAAACTTGATATCAAGCATATTTTTCAACTCCTAAAAAATTTATACTGCTATTTTAATCCAACTTTGACAAAAAATCAACTGCATCGGCAATATATTTATCGTCCGCAAGCTCAATCGCACCCTTATCAACAAGATTTGCCGTTTTGGGGTCAATGGGAAGCTTTGCAAGCACGGGAACACCGAGTTCAGCCGCAATTTCATCAATCTTGCTTTCACCGAAGATTTTGTATTCCTTGCCGCAATCAGGGCAAACGAAACAACTCATATTTTCAACAAGACCGAGAACGGGAATGTTCATCAGCTTTGCCATATTGAATGCCTTTTTGACAATCATTGTTACAAGGTCCTGAGGAGTAGTAACAATAACAATTCCGTCAACGGGAAGATTCTGAAAAACGGTGAGCGATACATCGCCCGTTCCGGGAGGCATATCAACAAACATATAGTCAACATCGCCCCAGGCAACATCCTTCCAGAACTGCTGGATAACACCCGAAATAACGGGTCCGCGCCATACTACGGGCGATTCCTCATTTTCAAGCAGAAGGTTGACGGACATAATTTTGATGCCCGTTCTGCTTTCCTCGGGAAGAAGTCCGCTTTCGTCCGCCTTTGCTCTCTCCTTGATGCCGAATGACTTGGGGATTGAAGGACCTGTTATATCCGCATCAAGCACAGCGCAGGAATTGCCCCTTGCCTGCATTGCACTTGCAAGCATTGAGGTCACAAGGGATTTGCCTACGCCACCCTTACCGCTGACAACACCGATAACTTTTTTAACATTGCTGAAAGGTCCACAGGGAATTCTCAAATCCTGCGCTTCTTTTCTTGAATCGCAATTGCTTGCACAGTTTGCGCAATTGCCTCCGCATTCGCTCATAATTATATCTCCTGTTCTTTATTTGACAAAAATATTTATTACATAACCCAAAGCATAAATAACGGGCATATGAACAACATAAATCAAAAGTGCATTTCTGCCGAGAAACCCCAAAAAAGGAATTCTTTTTTCCTTGCTCCAAGCGGAAAAGCCCTTCATTGAAAAATACAGTCCGCAAAATACACCTGCAAAGAAAATGAAAATCTGCGGAAAAAGCGGAAAATAATCTGCCGCATAATAATCAACGGAATGTATTCCGAAAATCATCAGCGCATTGCTTTCATAAAGACTTTCGGGCAAAGTGAACGAAACAAGTTCACCGTAATTCAGTGTACCGCTTTCGATACCGCTTGTAAAAGCATAAAGCACGGCACAGAGAAGAATTCCAGCAAACGGATGAATTCTGAAAACCGCCTTTGACAGCAGAGCATAAAGCAGAATTGAAACCGCAAGGAAATGAAGAACACCGAAATAAATTTCGCATTCAACAAAACCCATTGCAGGCATTACAACGGTTGTCACAAGGGTAAAGCCAAGAGCAATCGCAAGCAGTATTGCGCCTCTTTTCAGATTGCTTTTTGAAAGGGTGCAGGATACACCGCAGATAAAAATAAAAACTCCTGCAAAAATCGGCTGAACGGGCATAAAAAAATCAAACAATCCGTTTGCCCATTGCCAATCAAAAAATGTGCCGAGAAGGTAAAACGCATGGTAAATAACCATACAAAGCACCGCAAAGCCACGCACTTCATCGATGAAGTTTATTCTGTTTTTAACATTCGGCTTAAGCTCCATAATTTCACCTCATATTATTTTATCATAATGCGCTAAAAATGCAAGGGTTTATTGACTTTATTATGCTTTTGTTTTAAAATAAAAATGATTTTGCGGCAAATAATTTTTAACGGAGACTGTTATGATTGATAAAATCAGAGAACTTCTTTTTAAGATTTTTAAAAAAGAAAGCTTTTTAGGCAAGATTATTGACAAGCTTTTCACAAAAGAAATTATAACCTATATTTTCTTCGGCGTGCTTACAACGGTTGTTAATCTGCTCACATTTTATATTTTCAAGCGCATTTTTATCTCAATCGGCTGGGACGGAATTTTCAACAGCATTATTTCCGAAGGCTCATCTCTCCACAAGCTTTTTGTCGGCGGCACGGATTACCTTGACGCAAATTTCATTGCGTGGGTTGTGGGCGTTGTCTTTGCATTTGTGACAAACAAGCTCTGGGTATTTGACTCAAAAAGCTGGTCACCCTCCGTTGCAGGCAAGGAATTCACGGGCTTTGTTGGGGCAAGAATTTTTTCGTTTGTAATCGAAACAATCTTTATGTTTGTACTTGTTACCCTGCTTTCGGTCAATGATTTTGTTGCAAAAATCATTGTAGGTGTTGTTGTTGTTATTCTCAATTATATTTTCAGCAAGCTGTTTATATTTAAGAAAAAGAACGAGGAATAAAAATGATAAACATTATCAAATCACCCTCATCAGAAATAGAAATCAGCCGAAAAGAGGTTGCAACCTATCTCGGTTATTATTCCGTTGACTGCGACTGCACAACAGACAATATAATGCAATGCTGTGAAAACGAATTCCTCGGCTGTGCAAATTTCATTGCCTGCTACGAAAAGGTACCCGTAAAAATCGCTGACGGCATTGTTGACCTCGGCTTCAAAACATTTCACAGCCAATCCCTTGCAAAAAATCTCGCAGGCTGTGACTATGCTTATGTTATGGCGGCAACAACGGGAATTGAAGCGCAGAGACTCATTGATCGAAACAGCATTACCGACCCTCTCAAAGGACTTGTGACCGATTGCACAGGCTCAGCGGCAATTGAAGCATTCTGCGATAAAATCAACCTTTCCTTTGAAAACCCCGATTTTCTTCGCCCCCGTTTCAGTCCGGGGTACGGCGATTTGGACCTTAACTATCAAAAGGATATTACGGAATTCCTGCAAACGAAAAAAAACATAGGCGTGGGTCTTACCGAAAACTTTATGATGATACCCGCTAAATCCGTTACGGCAATTATCGGAATAGGCAACGAAAAGAATAAATGCACGGGTCCCGGCTGTATGCTTTGCAACGGAGCGAATTGCCCGTACAGATAAGAGGAATAAATATGAATGTTATTGAAAAAATCAGAAATTCAATTACATATTGCGACGGCGGCGCAGGCACTCTGCTTCAGTCGTGGGGACTTAAAGCAGGCGAAAAGCCTGAAATGTGGAACATAACCAATCCCGACAAAATCATAGAAATGCACCGTCAGTATCTCAACGCAGGTGCGCAGATCATCACATCCTGCACCTTCGGCGCAAACAGACTCAAGTTTGACAATCTTGAAGAAATCGTAACCGCCGCAATCAGAAATGCAAAAACGGCTTGCGAAGGATACGAGGCTTATGTTGCTCTTGATATCGGACCCACGGGCAGGATGCTTGAGCCTCTCGGCGATCTTGCTTTTGAAGAAGCTGTTTCGATTTTCAGCGAAACAATAAAAATCGGCGCAGATGCAGGCGCAGACCTTGTGCTGATTGAAACGATGAACGACAGCCTTGAGGCAAAGGCAGCCGTACTCGCCGCAAAGGAAAGCTGCGACTTGCCCATTTTCATAACCTGCGTCTATGACGAAACAAAAAAGCTTATGACGGGTGCTGACCCTGCGGCGATGATTGCGATGCTTGAGGGTCTCGGCGCAGATGCGATAGGCATAAACTGCTCGCTCGGACCGAGGCAGATGCTTGAAATTGTTCCTGAATTTGCGAAAAACGCAAGTGTACCCATAATCGTTAATCCCAATGCAGGCATACCACGCACAGAAAACGGAGAAACCGTTTTTGATGTTGATGCGGATGAATTCGCAGACATAATGTGCGAAATCGTCAGGGCAGGCGCAACAATCATAGGCGGCTGCTGCGGCACAACACCTGAGCATATAGCAAAAACCGTTGAAAAGACAAAAAATCTGCCTTTTAAGCTCCCCGAAAAGAAAAATCTTACGGTTATTTCATCATACACTCACGCTGTTAAAATCGGCGATGCGCCCGTTATTATCGGCGAAAGAATTAACCCCACGGGCAAAAAGCTTTTCAAAGAAGCTTTACGCAGAAAAGACATAAACTATATCCTGAACGAAGGTCTTGCGCAAAATAAAAAAGGTGTTTCCGTGCTTGATGTCAATGTGGGCTTACCCGAAATTGACGAGGCGGAAATGATGGTAAGCGTTATAAAAGCGCTTCAGGCTGTTATTGACCTACCTCTGCAGATTGACACGGTTGACCCCGTTGCGATGGAGCAGGCAATGCGTATTTACAACGGAAAGGCTCTTATCAACTCTGTAAGCGGCAAGGAAGAAAGCATAAAAGCTGTTTTCCCGCTTGTTAAAAAATACGGCGGCGTCGTTATTGCCGTTACAATTGACGAAAACGGAATACCCGACTCAGCCGAGGGCAGAGTTGAGATTGCAAAAAAGATTATCAGCCGTGCAAAAGATTACGGAATAAGTGAAAACGACATTATTGTTGATCCCCTTGCAATGGCGGTTTCAAGCGATTCACGCAGCGCAAATGTTACACTTGAAGCTGTGAAAACGCTTCATTCCATGGGTATCAAAACAAGCCTCGGCGTTTCAAACATCTCATTCGGCTTGCCCTCACGACCCGATGTCAACGCAACATTCTACACAATGGCGATGCAATGCGGACTCGACTGTGCAATAATCAACCCGTTTTCCGTTGAAATGATGAAAGCGTGGCATTGCTTTATGGCTCTGACGGGCAAGGACGAAAACTGCGCCGATTACATTGAATTTGCAGATACCCTTTCCCCCGTGCAAACTCCGACAGCTCAAAAAAGCGACGCAAGCCTTGACGGCTGTATAGTCAGCGGTCTTAAGGAGCAGGCAGGCATTGCGGCGTCTGAAATGCTGAAAAACTGCTCGCCGCTTGAAATAATCGACACTATGATTATCCCTGCACTCAACACGGTAGGCAAAGGATTTGAGGAAAAGAAGGTTTATCTGCCTCAGCTTCTTATGAGCGCGCAGGCAGCAAAAGAGGCTTTTGACGCAATCAAATCCGCAATACCCGCAGGCGGCAACAGCAAGGGCAAGATAGTTATAGCAACCGTCAAGGGCGATGTTCACGACATAGGCAAAAACATCGTTAAGGTGCTTCTCGAAAACTACGGCTACGATGTTATTGACCTCGGCAAGGATGTTGCGCCCGAAAAGATTGTTGATGCCGTTATGGCAAACGATATCCGCCTTGTGGGCTTGAGCGCGCTGATGACAACAACCGTGCCTGCAATGGAAGAAACAATAAAGCTTCTCCGCAAAACCGCGCCCGAATGTAAGGTTATGGTAGGCGGTGCAGTTATGACCGAAGAATATGCACAGATGATAGGTGCAGACAGCTACGGCACGGATGCAATGGCATCTGTAAGATATGCAGAAAAAATGTTCAAGAAAAAAATTTTCCCGTTGACCGAAGTCAACGTGATTTTTCTATTTCACATATTGAGCTGTTTCTGTTTTGGTTAAGCCCGAGCCGTCAAAGCTGTATGTAACCTCAAAGCCGTTTTCGTTCCAATCAATTTCATAGCGGTTATCGGTAAACGGTCTGTAGCCGTCATCGGTGGAATATCCGCCGATTTGAGCCATTGTTATCGGAGAGGTCTTTTCATAAAATGCACCTTGTCCGCTGAGCAAAAACGAGCCTTCTTTTATGATTATTTCGTGCTTTTTGTCATCCGAAACAAGCTTGAAATACTCATATTCGGGTTGCCTTGAGTATGCAAAACCGACCTCAATCATAAGCAGTACAGACACTATAAATGACACAACACCAATAACAGCCCTGTGCTTTGATTTTTGGGAAGAAAGGTAAAAACTGAAGAAAAACACCGTGCTGAAGCCTGAAACAGCACCCAGAGCAGGCATAATTTCTTCTGATGAGATGCCGAAAAACCACAGGCTGATATTGTTTTTATCCATAATGCCTATAGCCAATCTCAGCACGCAAGTCACAAATGCAATGCACACAAAAATAACGCACGGCACATATGATTTGCCCAACATTTCTTTTGCTTTTTTCATTATCCGATAACCTCTGCAATCCACGCAAATTCAAAGGTTTCACCCTTGTTGAGATGCTGAATTCCGCGCTTCTTTGAAATATCATCCATAACCTCTCTGCCGTCATTCACGCCGTACCAGGGCTCGATGCAGACATAGGGTGCGCCGGGTTTTGCCCATATGCCGAGGAAAGGACAGTCGCCAAAGGTAAACTCAATTTCATTTTCGCCTTTAATGCGCAGTTTCTTTGACTTGATATCGGAAAGAATAAGTGCATCGGGCTCAAAAATTTCTTTTGTAATTACGATTTCCCTTGAGTTTTCAATCAGGGGGAATTTTTCGTCTATAATCAGATTTTCCTTGTCAATTCTCTCTGTTGCAAGGGTTTCGGGCTGTTCAAATTCGATTATATCCCCCACCTTGCAGTTGAATCCGGGATGTGCGCCGACGGAGAAATACATCTCGCCGTCGGTTTTGTTGACAACGGTCATTGTGTTGACAAGTGCCTTGCCCTTAAGCTCAAAGGTAATGATATATTCAAAATCAAAGGGGTAGCTTTTAAGGGTGTTCTCATCGCTTTCAAGACTGAAAACTGCCTTTGCGCCCTCACATTCCTTAACCTTGAAAAGAAGCTTTCTTGCAAGACCGTGCTTGGGCATTGTGTATTCAATGCCGTTATAAAAATACTTATCATTGATAAGCTGACCGATAACGGGGAAAAGCACGGGTGCCTGACCGTACCATATATCGGGGTTGCCCTGCCAAATGTATTCGGTGCCGTTTTCCTTTGATTTCAGCGAATGAAGCTGAGCGCCCATATCGTCAATTTCGCAGGTAAAAAATTCATTTTCAATTTTATAAAACATAATCAGTTCTCCTTTTTATTAACTGCGTTTAAGCGTACGCAGATATGCTTTTTTCTCATCGGTTATCCGATAGCTTTCGATTGCTTTACGGATTGTTTTGTCATGGGTATCCTCATCAAGCAGATTCTGCTCCAGATAAGGAATAACCGCATTGTATTGCTTTGCAAGCGCCGTTGCGAAATACCACGCAACCATCATTTTTATGTAGTATTCATCCGATTGGATTTTTGAAATTATTTCGGGAAATTCGGGCTTGAAATGCTCGTCAAGATAATGGCACATCAGCATTTCGATACCGAATCTCACCGCATAAACATAATCTGATTTTATCCATTTGTTGATTTCAGAAAGCAACTCAGGCAAATGCTTTTTCAGAATTTTCGGGCGCATCATATCGCAGGTTGCCCAATTATCAACAAAGGGCAAAAAGCGGTTGATTTGCACCACACATTCATCATAATCCTTAATCTGCTCAATCATAAATGCGTGAAGATTGTTTTCTTCATAGTATTTATGGGGCAGACTGCGCATAAATTCCGCCGCAAAAGTGCTTTTTGAAAATTCCTTGGCAAATCTTCTTAAATCGGGTGTACGCACACCGATGATAAGCTCCTTTTTGACCGTCGGCATAAGCTTTGAGTGGAAATCTCTGTAGCCCGAATCCTGCATTTTAAAAAGCTTTTTGCGTACATATTCTTCTGCCTTGTTCATCATCTGTTAACCGTAACTCCGTAAATATGGGGTGCATACGAATCCTGACCGTTGAATTTTACTGAGCCGTCATTGGTGAGGGTTATTGTATTCTCCCCTGCCTCAAGCTCAAGATTGAGAGTAACGGTTTTTACCGTATCCCAGCTGTATGTATTTCTGCACCAGAGGGTCTGCGTTTCGCCGTTTGCCTCAACGGTAACATAACGCTCAATCAAATCAACATTGTAACTATGCACTCCGCCCTCATCGTTATTTGAATAGGCAAGCGTCATTCTGTAGCTTCCGTCCTCGGGTACGGTTACGGTAAACGATGCACCGCCGCCGAGAGAGGAGATTCCGTCAACATAAGCGCCGCAAAACGTTGCACCGTCAAGGCTCATTTCGCTTGCGGTCACAGATGCCGTAAAGCCCGATTTTTCGGATTTCTCAATTACACATTCAATCTTTTTATCCGTTGAAATGTCAATATAATTCAGACCTTTTCGCAGGTATACAAGAGCTTTGCCGTCTGCCGTGCGGTACTTTGCATCGTCAACCTCAAAATCCGCATCAATGCCGATGTTGATTTCATAAAATCCGTCATCAGGTGAAACTGCAAGGAAAGATTTGTTTGAGGATGTTGTTCTGTCCGAATCGGCAATAACAGCAATATTCTTATCCTCGCTGTGATGCACAACAAGCAGGCTGTCAACAACAAACGTGCCTTCTTTGTGGGCAAGCTTCAAGGAATGACTGCCCTGCTCAAAATAGCGGACAAAGGTCATTTTATCGGTATATTCGCTCTTGATTGTGTTGGGAAAAGTGATTTCTTCCTCTGCGCCGTCAATTTCCATTATCGCAAGGGTATCCTTGCGGTCATCGGGCGTTCTTCCGTCATTGGAATTGCCGTAAATCACGGATAAATCATAATATCCGCTTTGAGGAATATCAAAGGTAACGGTAACGCTGTCACCTGCATTTTCAAGTCCGCCGACCATTCCGCTTTGCTCGCCCGTTGTTGCATATGCGCTGTCATAGGTATAGCATCCGCCGCTTCTTATGCCGTTTTCAAACTCATAACGCACGGGCAGATTTTCGTTTATATAGTTTATTTCTTCATCCGACGGGGTAACGGTGATATTATAAACCGCCGTTGGGTCAACATCATCAAGCTTTATATTCAGCCTGCCGAGGGTTACGGAATCAGTATATTCCTTAACTGCATAAGGCTTTGCAACAACACCGCTGAGACCCTCAAAATAAACACATTCAATCTTAACATTAACCTTTTTGCCGAGATTTGTTTTGTTGAGATTTTTCAAAACTACATCACTTTCATAATCGCATCCGCCGCAGATTATGTTTATTTCTTCTTTGTTCTCCTTAAGCGAGGCGATGCCCGTAAAGCCGCTGTAATGGAAGCGTTCATAGCCGTATTTTATAACATTAGCAAAGTCTGCGTGAAGAACATCAACAACCTTTGATTGCAGCAAATCGCCCTCCATATCCGCATACCAACGGAAAAGCCACCAATTGGAATTGGGGCTGTTGTTATCCGCCGTCGTATCGTTGAGGTTGTTTGCAAGGCGCCAATACGCCATATTGGCATAAACGCCCGAATTTTCAATAACCGTAACATAATGCAGCATATCCGCAGGCGCACCGCACTCATACATCGTGCCGTATTCGGTGACGATTATCGGAAGTTCAGCTATGCCGAGGTCATTTTCGATTTCTCTGTAATCATCAACGTGGTCCTGCCAGTAAAACGCAGATTTTTCACCCAATTCGTGATAAATCATAACATCGGGAACGCAATTATTCGCCTTGCAATAGGTAAGAAAATCCTTTATTTCATAGCTGTCGTAATCGCAGTTGCCCGGACCGCCGATTTTTGCATCGGGGTCAATGGATTTGACAAGGTCATAGGTTTCTTTCCACGCCTGATAGAATCGCTGCTTTGCCGCATCGTCAAACATAAGCCAGGTGCCGTCCTCGGACATCGTGCCGAACCAGACGCCGTTATCCGCTTCGTTATAGATGCAGTAAACAAGTCTGTCGGCATAATCCTTTTGGGAAAGAAGCTTTACTTTTTCTTCAACCTGCGGAAGAAATCTTTCGCGCACAAAATCCATATGGTCATATTCCCCTGCCTTGCGCAGATTCCATATTTCATCGTGGCAATAATACCAGGTATCAAAGCAATCCTGCAGATAAACGGTTATATAATCGCAGTTATCAAGCGCAGGCGAAACATTATCGACATCGCCTATGGGATGCTGAAGTCCGCCGATAACCTTTTGCGAAATGCTTGAAATATCAATGCTTTCAGTCATTGCGCTGTCAGGCACATTGCTCTGAGCAATGCCGTAAAGATAGCCCGATGCACGGCTCGACACCTCGCCCATACTTACATCCGCATCAACCTCAAGCGTGGGCTGAAACATATAGGGTATACCCTCAGCCACAAGACTGAGAGCAATAAAAAAGCTTAAAATAAGACTGATTATTTTGCTCATAATTCAGGTTTCCAATCCGAAAGTTTTCCTGCTTTGCTCCAGAGTAACTCTGCTTCCTTAACCCAAGCTTCAAAGCCTTCGGGAGTTTCGGGGAATTTTTCGTAATGCTCGGTCAGCTTGCCGCTGTTGACAAGTCCGTCAAGGATGCTTTTGATTTCGGACACCTTGATGTGGCCCGTAACAATACCGACAACCACAAACAGAACGATTTTAAGGATATCACCTGCCGAAAGGGTAAGCTCCTTGCCCATTCCGCCGAGAATTTTTTCGCTAAAAATTACATCGTGCTTGAAAAGGAATTCATTCGCCTTGGAGCTGTGTCTGACAACGCCCGTAAGCAAAGCCATAAGGCTCGCAAATTCCTTGCCCTGAGTATTGTTATAGAGCTTATTTATGCTCCAGAGAGCCTCACGGGTGGGATATGCGCCGTTTTCCATAGCCTTTGATGCAACATCAACGGCAATCTGCTCAAAAACGAGAGAAGCCGTGCAGCCCTCGCCGCAGTTGGGCTTTGTGAGGCAAGCGGCATCGCCCATTGCGATAAAGCCGTCAGATACAAATGAATAGGGTGCTCTGTGATAAGGCGTTCTACCCTTTTCGATTCTTTTCACTGTGTATGAGGGTAACTTGGCGTTTTTCTCAAAGAACGCAAAGCATTTTTCAACATAATCAAAGCCGAAGCAAGCGCCAATTCCGAGAATTGCATCGCTGCCTGCGCTGGGAGCAAGCCAGCTCTTATATGCAAGCCAGAACTGAGAACGCAGCCATCTGCCTTTTTTCTCCGTAAAATCAACATAGCGGAGAATAACATAAAGAATATCATCGGGGGTAAGCTCGAATTTTTCAATGCCGTAGTTATCGGGCAGACTGCGCCTTACAACAGCAGGTATACCCGAGCAATCGGCAACAAGGCGGCTCTCGGCGGTAACCTTTTCGCCGTCTTTCACATATGTAACGCCGCAGATTTTGCCGTTTTCATCATAAACAAGGCTGTCATAAGCCGCATCATACACAACATCTGCTCCTGCTTCAATTGCCCAATCATTCATAAGAACAATGTAATCGTGCTTATGCATACCCACTACCTCGGTAGGTGCGGGCTTGGGATAATTGCTGTAAGCGGAAAGCATATCCTGATCAGAGAAAACGAACTCGCAGATGCCGTCGCCCTCAGTAACCTTGGGCAGGTCAAATCTTTCCATTTCTTTCTTTTCCATATGAAAAATATCGTATTCGGGGCTGATTTTTTCTCTTGAACTCTTGTCAATCATCAGCACGCTGAAGCCCTTTTCAGCCATTCTGCGGGCAAAATAACTGCCTGCCGTTGATGCGCCGACAATAACGATATCATATTTTTTCATTATAAATTCTCCTTTCGGATATTCTGCTTTAATTTTAACAAACATTAAACCGCTTTGCAACATAAAATTACAAAGCGGCTGTTTTATTTTTTCTTAAGATACTTATTAATTACCGTAAACTCACGCATATAAAGGCTCATAATATCTTCCGTTTTGGTCGGATATGTTGCAAAAATATCAAGTGCTTTGTCAATATCAACCCATTCCGCCGCAAGTCCTCGTTCAACCTCTATATCCGTCAGCTGTCTTTGGGTTTCCCCCGTTATTTCACAGATAAAATAATTATTTTCATACATTGTTTCAAAGCAATATTCATGCACGGTAACAAAAGGCTCAACAACTTTCACCTTGTATCCCGTTTCCTCGCTAAACTCTCTGACAACACATTCTTCAAGCGTTTCGCCTGCCTCCAGACCGCCGCCGGGACTCATATAAACATCCGTATTCGTTTCGTGGCTGAGCAGGATTTTTTCGTCACGGAAAATAAGACCCCTGCAGCCTCTGCGCACCCCCTCGGGCGGGTCTGAATATGTTTTTGCATATTGAACTAATATCTCCATAGATTTTATCCTTTCGGTTTATATGCTGAAAGTATATCACAAATATCATTTTTGTAAATATTACCTCCCAAAATATCGCCGTTTGCACTCAGGCAGATTGCGCGGATATCCGCGGGGTCTTCATCATAGGGATTTTTAACAGGGTTGCTCAAATCGAAATACTCTTTCAGATATTTCAATGCATTTCCGCTCGGAAAAATCACATTACCCTCGTTTGTTTCAATCCCCATTCGGTTGAATACAGCCAAAATCTCATTTGTTTTGCTGTTATAAGGATTATCCGCCTCGGGACTCACAAGCCACGCAGGCTGAACTTTGAAGCTTATATCCGCTGTTCTGACGGCTTTTGCAAACTCAATCACATATTCAAGCGGTATCGTTTCCTGATGAAAAGCATCAACGGAAAGCAGAATTTCATTAACACCGCTTTCGATTATCTCTTTGGCAACAAGCTTTATTTTATCGCTGTCCTTGCTGAAAAATCCGTTGGTTATGAGCTGCCGGTGAGGAATATTCATTTCCGTTGCGGTTTTATGAATTTCACAAACCGTTTCGGGGCAAAGCAAAGGTTCGCCGCCGAAGGTCATAACGGATTTGATGCTGTATTCTCCTGCGATTTTTCTGACGGCATCTGCCGCAAAAGCTTTATCGATTTTTTCCGAACTTTTATGTTCACCCTGCGAGCAATGTTTGCATTCACCCGTGCAAGCCATAGTAACAACAAACTCTATTCTGTTCAGATTTTTCAGATATTTATTCATAATCATTCACCGCTGTACCATTTCAACAAATCCGAATAACAGCCTTTGAAATGATAGCTTCTGCCGTTTTTGTTAAGACCTATATTTTTCATTCCGAATTTTTCAAGAATTCCGATTGATTTGCCGTTGCTGATGCTCGCATATGCCTCGACATATTGCAGGTTGTTCCTTATATTTTTCAGCACAAAGCCGTATAATTCTCTGAAAATCCCTTTGCCGTGATATTCGGGTCTGAACTGAATTTCTTCCATCATAAAGGTGTCTTCGTTGGTATAGTATTGAAAAAATCCTATAATATTATCATTGTGTTTTATAAGAATAATCTGTCTTTCATCACGCTTCAATTCGTCGGTTATGCAAGCGTACCAGCTTTTGTAATCTTCTTCCCTCGTATTGCCCGTAGGTGCAATTACGGTCATATTATCGGCAAGAATATTGAACAAATCAACTGCAACTGCAGAAAAATCAGATTTGTTCGCATAGTCAAATGTTATACAGCTCATTTTTATATCCTTTTCATTAATTTAAAATATTCTCCGTTTTCGTCCGCGCCGTCAAAAAGCACTTCGGTAAAGCCGTATTTCTGATATAAGCGCAGAGCATTAACATTATTTTTGTCAACGCCGATTGTCATTTCGGAAAAGCCCATACATTTGGCTTTTTCTATAAGAAATTCCAGAATTTCGCCGCCGATGCCTCGGTTTCTGTATTCCTTTTTCACTATCATTCTTGAAACATAAACCCTTTTATTTGGTATTGTGTAATCGGAATCGCCCGTATCAAAAACCAACGCACCCTCACCGATAAATTCATCGTTGATTTTGTAAATATAAACCTGACGGTTGCCCGACTTTATCTCGTCAAGCCATTTATCAGCAAGCGACTGAGCTTTCATATTCCAGATGTTATTGCATTTTCCGTAATCCTCGGGATTAAGGCGTTCAATTGAAACTTGTTTATCAATAATATTTTTAATAAACTCATTAACCTGCCGCACGGATTTCAATATAACGGTTTTTTCTTTATATTTTTCTGTGATTTTTGCATATGTCTGCCGTCTTTCCTTATTTCTGCAGTCAAACATCAGAAATTTCACAAACCATAAATTCAAATCGTTTTTATAGCCGTCTTTTCTTCGCGATTTTGTTCTTTTTACCGCACGGTAAAAGCAGGTTATTCGGGGCAAAAGGAGCAAAACTATCAAATCCGCCTGCTCAAGCCGTTCATCATAATACAAATAATCATAGTAACCGTCGATTATCCAACTTTCTTTTGCCATAAATTCCGAAACCTGCGGCAATACAATCGAATCATCAATCGGTTTCCATTCCTTGTCCCACTTTATCTCATCAAGATGTAAAACGGGAATATTTTTCTTTTCGGATATGTAATCGGACAGATATGATTTTCCGCTGCCTGCATAACCCAAAACTGCTATTTTCATAATTAAATCCTTTTTATTTTGTATATGAAATCGTCTGCATCTTCTCTTGTTTTAAAAACAAAAACATTTCTGCCTTCCTTGTACTTATCAATAAGTTCATATATTTCAGGCAAGGAAGTTTTCGGAAAATTCCTGATAAACATTTCAAATTCGGGATCAAGCTCTTTTTCTATCCACGGCAAGTCATAACGACCTTTTCCGATTCGCTCGGTTGCCCCTTGCAAGCAAAGATCTGTTGGCAAATCAAAAAGAAAAATCGTGTCACATTCTTTGAGTCGCATCTCAATTGTTCTGCTGTAATTCCCATCGATAATCCATTCGGGCATTGAAAATATATCTGAAATTCTTTTGTCAAATTCTTCTCTCGGTATATGAGTTTTGTCGGGCTTATGCCATATTGCATCCAGATAAAACAGCGGAATTTCTGTGATTTCATTAAGTTTTTCCGCAAATGTTGTTTTACCTGAGCCGGGGCAACCGATTACAATAATTTTTTTCATTTTTCAGTTTTCCTCGCTTTAACAATCAAAAAGTTCGGTTTGATGTATTCCTTTATCCAAGCGGGTACTTTTTCGATTACCCAATCCTCGGGTACGGGTTCGCAGACTTCTTCAATAACAAACCCTGCTTTGGTAAGTGCGTTGATAATATTGCTGAAAGTGCGGTGGTATTTCACAACACCGTCAACATACCAATGAATTCTGCGTTCGCCCGGCTGATTGTAATTTGAAAAAGTGTAAGAAACTTTTTCGCCGTTTTCATTTTTGTTGAAATGACCTGCGCCGTCAACGGTTGAGGTGATAATCGGATGTTCCTGCGAAAACAGAAGCTGACCGCCTGCGTTGAGAATAGAATACATATCCTTTGCAAAAGCGTCGAAATCCTCAACATAGTGAAAAGCAAGTGAACTGTAAATAAAATCAAAGGTTTTACCGAGTTTTGATATATCAGTCATACTCATATTGCGATACTCGATTTTATCATTTGCCGATTCTTCTTTCGCAACGGCAAGCATCTTTTCAGAAATGTCAATGCCGACAACTCTATCTGCACCTCTGTTAATGAAATCAATGCAGTTGTGACCGTAACCGCAACCCAAATCAAGAACTGTTTTGCCGTTAAGGTCGGGTAAGAGTTTACGCATTGCAGGCTGTTCAATCAAATCGTTGGCATTGCAGTCGCTGTCACGCAAAGCCTTGTAGCCGTTGAAAAATATTTCGTTGTCAAATATGTTTTGTCTGCTCATAGTTTACTCCTAAAAAAATAAAGGCACCTCCGAAACGGAGATGCCTGCAATTCACAGAAAGATATAAATTACATCAATCGCAAACGGACAAAACGGCTCTCCGATTCATTGTGTTAATCATCATTGTCATCTTGTCCACCTGCCTTTCAATAATTTTCTATATTGTAGCAACATAAATATATTTTGTCAACAAAATTTTATAAAACAAAAAACCGCCTCTGTTGAGACGGTTGATTTCGGTTTCAAATACACCCTGAAAACTGAACAAAGTGAAAGATGAAAAGTAAAGGAAAAGAGATTTAAACATTGGTCAAGCCCTCGACCTATTAGTATTGCCAAGCTGAACGTATCACTACGCTTACACATGCAACCTATCAACCTCATAG
>JAZQXJ010000016.1:0-9853 GCA_045632815.1 Acutalibacteraceae bacterium
TTTCAAAAATCGCAAAGGGCAAAAAAGTTCTTGACTGCTTTACGCATACAGGCTCATTTGCGCTCAATGCCGCAATGGGTGGTGCGGAAAGGGTAACGGCAGTTGACGTGTCCGAAACCGCAGTTAAAATGGCTCAGGCAAATGCGGAAAGAAACGGTCTTGACGGCAGAATGGATTTCCTTGCCGCTGATGTTTTCGACCTGCTCCCCGAGCTTGAAGCAAAGGGCGGAAAGCCTTATGATTTCATTATTCTCGACCCTCCCGCATTCACAAAAAGCCGCAAAACCGTCCGTAATGCAGAGAAGGGATACAAAGAAATAAACTACAGAGCAATGAAGCTTCTCCCCCGAGGCGGCTACCTTGCAACCTGCTCCTGCTCGCACTTTATGAAAAACGAGCTTTTCGTAAAAATGCTCCACGATGCGGCGGCTGATGCAGGCGTACAGCTCAAGCAGATTGAAGCCCGTCAGCAGAGCTGTGACCATCCCGTTTTGTGGAATGTACCCGAAACGGATTATCTTAAATTCTATATTTTTCAGGTGGTGTAAATTATGTTTTATGCAAATTGGATGTCCTACATAAAAGACGAAGCAAAGCTTGTGAAGGTGGCTATGCCCGGCTCCCACAACTCTGCAACAATGGGTATGAACAAGCTTGCAAAGTGCCAGAACGGCTCGCTTTACGCTCAGGCAATGCACGGTGTGCGTATGTTTGACCTGAGATTCAAGGCAACAAAAAAAGGTGAGCTTATTGCGGCTCACGGAGTTATGAACGGTATGCCTGCCGAGCAGGTTTTTGAAAATCTTCAGCGTCTGCTGGACAGCACAAACGAGTTTTTCGTTATCAGCATACAGACATATATGAATCAGGGCTTCGGACCCATAAAGCTGCACTATAACAGCAATAATACCGAGACAAACAGGCTGATAAAAACCTATCTCAACCCCGAAAAATATGCTCTCACCGATTACGGCAACATTGCGGAGCTTACTATGGGCGATATCCGTAAATCAGGCAAAAAATTCATTCTTATCAACGCAAAAGAAGAGTACGATTACAGCGTAAATGCGCCGTTTTCAGGTCCTTGGGATTCCTCGGTTTACGGCTATAAGCCCGAAAAATTCATCAAAGAAATACAGAAATATCTCTGCGACGGCAACTTTGACGGACTGCTTTGGTTCCAGACTCAGCAGACCCCCAATCTCAACACGGAAAACGGCTGGACAAAGTGGCCCGATGACCTTGACGAGCCGATAAGAGCGCTGTTCCCCCGGCTTATTGCGGACATCGCCGCTGACCCCGTCAAGCTTGACAGAGTGAACATTGTTGCAGGCGATTTTATGGCTCGTGACTACCTGAAAGCCAACCTCATCCTCCGCCTCAACCTGCTCAAAGGCAATGTCAAAGACGAGCTTGTTGAGAAATTCACAGCTTACACAAAATAAAGTAAGGACAATTCGTGAATTGCCCCTGCGAAGTCGGACAAAACAACACTACCCTTTAAAATTCACAAAACATCTTATATCCGTTAAAATTCAATTCACACGGAATTAATATTTCAGGATTACCATATGAGTGTACTCAGCAGGAGCCGCAACCTGCGCGGTACATAGCAATACCCCTCCTCAATTCAACCCCATGCAGAAGACGGTGTCCACGGACACCGTCTTCTTGCGTTTTTATATAATTCTATTTAAAATCCACAAACTGTGCCGTAACATACAGCATTATGATAACTCCGATTATCATAGGCACGGTCAGCAAAAATGTTTTCATTTTTTTGCCCTCGCTCAGCACCGTAAATGACGGCACAAGTCTGCGCTTTTTGCGCAGCACAACAAACAGCGCACCGCCTGCAATCGATATAACATAAAGAGCAATCATCGTTCCGTAGTATACCGTGTTCAGCGTTTTTTCGTCCGCAATATCCGCAAGCATAAATTCCGTCACAACTGCGTAAAAGTTGTTGCAAAAGTGAATCAGAACGCCCGTCCATATGCTGTTTGTGATGCACACCGCATAGCCGATTCCGATGCCTGCAATCAGGGCAAAGGGCGCCTGAATGAGGTTGCCGTGAAGCACGGCAAAAACGATTGCAGATGCAAGAATCGCAAACTTGTCGCCGTATCTCCTCAGCGGCTGAAGCACCGCACCTCTGATTGCAAATTCTTCAACCAGCGCAGGCACAGCCGCAACCGCAATCACATATACTACCCTGCCCGCAAAATCCTCAGGCACCGAATATTCGGGCGAGGTCAGCGTAATTCCCGCAAAATCCGCAAGGTTGACAAACACGCTTGTGACATAGTTGCCCGCAAGGCAAACAAAAAAGCCGAGTGCCGTTGCGGTAAGCATAAGCGGCGTGCTGACAGGCTTGTTGAATTTGAAAACATCCGTACCCGTTCTTTTTTCAAGGTAAAATCCCGCAATACCGAAAGGAATAAGCAGGCTCAGAACAGAGTAAAATATTGTTATCACGCTCTGCACCGCAGCATCGGTATTGTAAAGATAATACAGCGGGGTCAGGGAGATAACCACCGATATGATGTTCTGCATCAGAACATAGCCGATAACGCTCAGACCTGCCGCTTTTCCTAGCAATTTTATATTCTTTTTTTCGTTCTCTTCACGAATGTATAAGTCATAATTCTGATTTTCGTAGCTGTACAAATCTATCACCGTTCTGAATTTGTTTAAACATTTCTGCCAAATTTTTTTATTATTATACCGCAATTTTCTATCGGTTACAAGGCTGAAAATTAAACAAACTGTTAAAAATATGTTGTAATATATTAATTTTTGGTGTAAAATAGAAAATTATATATAGACAATATATATTGGAGGACAAAATTAATGGCAATCAGCAAAACTCAGCTTGAAGAAATGATTTCTTCAAAGCTTTCACATTTTTTCGGCGTTACTCCCAAAGACGCCACCAACGAGCAGTTTTACCGCGCTCTTTCAATGATTGTGAGAGATATGGTAAGAACCTCACGCAGAGAATTTGATAAAATCGCAACCGAAAAGGGTCAGAAAAAGGTTTATTACCTCTGCATGGAATTCCTTATGGGCAGGGCGCTCAAAAACACTCTTTATAACCTTAATCTTACCGAAACCGCAAAGGAAGCTCTTGCGGAATTCGGCGTAAAGCTTGAAAAACTCTATGACTGCGAGCCTGATGCAGGTCTGGGCAACGGCGGTCTGGGCAGACTTGCCGCCTGCTACCTTGATGCGCTTGCAAATCAGGGCTACAGCGGTATGGGCTACTCAATACTCTATGAATACGGCATTTTCAAGCAGAAAATCATTGACGGCTGGCAGACCGAGATGCCCGATTTCTGGCTTCCCGGCGGCGAAGTATGGCTTGTTGCAAGAGAAGACAAGGCTGTTGAGGTTAAATTCGAGGGTCAGGTTGTTGACAGCTGGGAGGGTCCCTTCCATCAGGTTGAGCTTGTGGACTGCAAAACAGTCAAGGCTGTGCCTTACGATATGATGGTTGCAGGCAAGGACGGCAAAGGTGCCGCCGTGCTTCGTCTCTGGAGCGCAAAGGTTGACGGCATTGATATGGCAATGTTCAATCAGGGCAACTACATCCGCGCTATGGAAGAAAAGGCTATGGCAGAGGTCATCAGCAAGGTGCTTTACCCTGCAGATAATCATCAGGAGGGCAAGAGCCTTCGTCTGCGTCAGCAGTATTTCCTTGTTTCCGCATCAATTCAGGATATCGTTGCCCGTCATCTGAGAGACTACGGCTCACTTGAAAACTTTGCGGAAAAGAATGCAATTCACATTAACGATACACACCCCACAATGGCTATCCCCGAGCTTATGAGAATTATGCTTGACGAATGCGGCTACGGCTGGGACGATGCATACAGAATCGTTGAGAAATGCTGTGCATACACCAACCACACCGTTATGGCGGAGGCTCTTGAATGCTGGGGCGAGGACCTCTTCAAGCGTCTGCTTCCCAGAATTTATCAGATTGTCAAGGAAATTGACAATCGCTACAGAAAGAAAATCTGGGATGCAACGGGCGATGCAGGCAAGGTTGAAAGACTTGCCGTTATCTCGGGCGGTGCCGTGAAGATGGCTAACCTCTGCGTTGCAGTCTGCCACAAGGTCAACGGCGTTTCAGCCCTTCACAGCCAGATTCTCAAGGACACTATTTTCAGCGAGACATATGCGCTCGAGCCTCATAAATTTACAAATGTCACCAACGGCATTGCTCACCGCCGCTGGCTTTGTCAGGCTAACCCCAGGCTTACTTCAATGCTCACCGACCTTATCGGCGACGGCTTTGTTTACGACGCAAGCGAGCTTGAAAAGCTGAAGGCATATTCAACCGACGCAGGTGTGCTTGCGGAGCTTCGCAAAATAAAGACCGCCAACAAAGAGGATTTTGCAAAGCTTGTTATGAAAAAGACGGGCATTGCTCTTGACCCCTCATCAATCTTCGATGTTCAGGTCAAGCGTCTGCACGAATACAAGCGCCAGAATCTCAATGCACTCAATATCCTCGCAAAATATCTTGAAATCAAGGCAAATCCCAACGGCAACCATACTCCCCACACCTATATTTTCGGTGCAAAGGCTGCTTCGGGCTACTTTATGGCAAAGAAAATCATTGAATTCATCTGCACTCTTGCAAATGTTATCAACAATGACCCCGATGTAAAAGACCTGCTCAAGGTTGTTTATATGGAGGATTATAATGTTACAATGGCTGAGGCGCTTATGCCTGCGGCTGACATCAGCGAGCAGATTTCCCTTGCAGGCACGGAAGCAAGCGGCACGGGCAATATGAAGCTGATGATTAACGGCGCAATCACCCTCGGCACAATGGACGGCGCAAATGTTGAGATTTACGATGCTGTCGGCGCAGAAAACATTCTCATTTTCGGTATGAGCACTCCCGAGGTAAATGAGCTGAAAAAGACAGGCTATCAGCCCGCTAATTACTATAATAACAATGCCGAAATCAACAATGTTATCAACTTCATCAACAAGGGCTTAGGCGGCAAGACCTTCGGCGAAATCGGCGGCACAATCACCCACCACGACCCCTATATGGTGCTTGCTGACTTTGCGGATTACAGAAACATTCAGAAGCTTGCGGAAGAAATCTGGCACGATACAACCAGATGGGACACAATGTCACTTATGAATATTGCAGGCGCAGGCATATTTGCGGCTGACCGTTCAATCAACGACTACGCAAGAGATATCTGGCATGTTGAAAAGATTAATTTAAGATGATTTTCATAAGGGCAACCCTTGGGTTGTCCTTATTTATGGTGATTTTATGACCGATACGGATTTTATGCTTATTGCAATTGAACAGGCAAAATTTGCGGCTGACGAGCTTGAAGTACCCGTCGGTGCGGTAATCGTGCGAAACGGTGAGGTTGTTTCCGTCGGCAGAAACCGCAGGGAAAAGGGCAAAAACGCCCTCGCTCACGCAGAAATTGAGGCAATTGACCTCGCCTGCAAAAAGCTGGGCGGCTGGCGGCTGTGGGAATGCGAAATGTATGTTACCCTTGAGCCTTGCCCGATGTGTACGGGCGCAATAATCAACTCCCGTCTGCGCCGTGTCGTTTACGGTGCGTCGGATTACAAGGCAGGCTCCTGCGGCTCGGTTGTCAATCTTTTTGACCTGCCGTATAACCACAAGCCCGAGCTTATCGGCGGCTTTATGGCGGAGGAATGTGCCGCTCTGCTCTCCGATTTTTTTTCAGATCTGAGGAAGAAAAAAAATGAAGAAAAATCTTAGAATTACATATATTATCGCCTTTGTTCTGTTGCTTGCTGCAGAGCTTTTCATCGGAGCCTTTGTGCATGACGGTTTTATCAGACCGTATATGGGCGATGTACTTGTTGTTATGCTTATGTGTGCTTTTCTTCGCATTTTCTTTGTTGAAAAGCCGAAGCTTCTGCCCGTTTATTCAACTCTTTTCGCCATTGTGACAGAGGTGCTGCAATATTTTGACTTTGTAAATCTTCTCGGGCTTGAAAATAATAAAATCATCAGCATTGCACTGGGCAGAACTTTTGATATCAAAGATATAATTTGCTACATTGCAGGCGGTGCAATCTTTTATGCCGCCGAGGAAATAAGGAGAAAAATCAATGACCGCTGAAAACATATTTTTCGCAATTGAAATAATCGGCACAATTGCCTTTGCGATAACGGGTGTTATCACTTCACTAGAGAAAAAATTTGATATATTCGGCGCGCTGGTGCTTGGCACGGTAACGGCGGTTGGCGGCGGTATTGTGCGTGACCTCATTCTCGGCTACACTCCGCCAATGGCTTTCCGCAAATCCGTTTATGCCATTACGGCGGTCATAACCTCCCTTGCGGTTTTCATTATCGCATATTTCTTCGGGAGAAGAATAAAAAAGCATTTCGAGGTTTACTCGCAGGTTATCAATATTTTTGATTCAATCGGTCTCTCCGTTTTTGTTATCGGCGGTGTAAACAGCGCTGTTTCCTGCGGCTTCGGTGAGAATATGTTTCTCTCCGTTTTCGTTGCAACGCTGACGGGTGTCGGCGGCGGCGTTATGCGTGACATAATGGCAGGCAGAGTGCCGACCATTCTTCACAAAAGGGTCTATGCCCTTGCGGCAATCATCGGCGCTGTTATATATTATGTATTATTCTACTATGAGCTTTGCTCCGCAACCCTTGCCGTTATCATCGGCGCAGGCTCGGTGCTGATAATCAGAATTCTTGCAACGATTTTCCATTGGAATCTGCCATCGGTCAAAAATCTTGACGAATAAAAAATGCTCCGTAAGGAAGTCCTTACGGAGCTTATTTTATGCCTTGATTTTATATTGTTTGCCGTATTCTTCGTAGAGTTTTTCGAATTCGGCGTTATGCTCATCCTTGATTGTTTCAAGGTATTCGTGAGCCTCAAATGTGCCGTGAGCGGATTCAATAACCGCAACCGCAATGTTGGAGCAATGGTCAGAAACTCTTTCGTAGTTTGTCAGCAGGTCGCTCAGCACAAAACCGAGCTGAATCGTGCAGTTGCCTCCCCTGAGCCTTGTGATGTGGTTGCGCTTGACATTCATTATGAGGTCATCAATAACCTGCTCAAGAGGCTCAACCTTTTTGGCAAGCTCAACATCATTTTCTTCAAAAGCAATTGCGGTAATCCTCAGAATTTCAGCGACTGCCTGAGTAAGAATATTTATTTCTCGGTTTGCTTCGTCGGAGAATACAATCTCTTTTTCGTGAATTTCTTTTGCAACGCTCAACATATTGACTGCGTGGTCGCCGATTCTTTCAAAATCGTCAATGGTATGCAGGATTTTTGCAATGCTCTTTGAATCAGCATCGGAAACGCTGATTTTTGAAAGCTTCATCATATATGTGCCGAGCTTGTCCTCGAATTTATCGATTTCAGACTCCAGCTCAAGAACTTTATCAGCCTTTTTGCTGTCATATCCGCCGAGAAGTCCGATTGCATCAGCAAAAGCCTTTTTAGAAAGCACACACATCTGCCTGACAACATCAAACGACTTCTGAACGGCAACGGTAGGCACGGTGAGCAGACGGTCATCAAGGATAACATCAAGCTCGTGCTTTTCTTCCCTGTCGGGGATAACCTTGTTTGCAAGCTTTTCAAGAAGCTTTGAGAAAGGCAGAAGAATCGCCGTTGTGACAACATTGAAAATGCTGTGGATAATAGCAATCATAAAGGGAGTAGTTGCTTCGTCAACAAATGCCCATTTAAAAATCATATTGCCTATGCAGAAAGGCACAAGGCAGATGATCGTGCCGATAATATTAAAAGCAAAGTGAACAACGGCAACTTTTTTTGCGTTACGGCTTACGCCGATGCTGGAGATAAGCGCAGTAACGCAGGTACCGATATTCTGACCCATAATTATGGGAATTGCAATGCCGTAGGTAATTCCGCCCGTCATTGAAAGAGCCTGCAATATTGCAACGGATGCCGCCGAGCTTTGGATTATACCCGTGAATATTGCACCGACTGCAACGGAAAGCAAGGGATTTTTGAAAGCTGTAAGAATGCTTGCAAATTCGGGCATTTCGCCGAGAGGCTCCATTGCGCCCGACATAAGATTCATACCGAACATCAGCACGGAAAAGCCGATAAGCACTCCGCCGATATCCTTCAGCTTGGGCTTTTTGCCCACCATTATCATAAGTACGCCCGCAAAAGCAAGAATGGGCGAAAAGTTCGATGGCTTGAGCAGGTTAATCCAGACAACATCGCTGTCAATGCCTGCAAGGCTGAGAATCCACGCGGTCAGGGTTGTGCCGATATTCGAGCCCATCAGCACTCCGATTGTCTGACCGAATTCAAGGATACCCGAGTTGACAAGACCGACAAGCATAACCGTAACCGCCGATGAGGACTGCACCGCAATGGTCATTCCCGCACCGAAAAGCATAGCTATAACCCTGTTCTTGGTGACTTTTTTGAGGTTTTTGTTGAGGCTTCCGCCCGATGATTTTTCAAGTCCGTCGGACATAACCTTCATTCCGTAAAGGAAGAATGCAAGACCTCCGAAAAGCGTTATGATTGAAAAAACATCCATTTTCCTCTCCCCTTTCGACGAGATATCGGTAGATTATATTTATTGTATCATATATTTACAGAAAAATCACTATAAAAATGCATTTTTATGCAAAAAACGGCTTACACGGGAGCAAACCCATATAAGCCGTTTGTTTTATTGTTCGTTTATCTTGCGTAGTCGCCTACCATCAGCATATAGTTACCGATCTGTGCGCCGAATTCGGGAGCGCCGTCCATAATAAGCTTGCTGTCCTTTGTGAACTCAAGCATATCTGCGGTGCCCATAAGGATGCCGAGTGCGCTGTCGAGGCAGTCAAATCTCATTGTGAAGAAGGGAAGAGCGCGCTTATAAACGCCTCTGCCTGCCTTTGACTTGCCTGCCTTGATGCGGATGTAAGCGGAGATGTCGGGATAACCGTCAACCGCCCAGGCATAAACTCTGTCGGGGCTTGTGAGGGTCCATCTGTGGATTTCCTCGTGACCCTGCTTGTTGAGGGTGCTGATACCGCTTGAAAGCAGGTAGAAATAGCACTTAACGAGGAGTTTTTTATCTTCTTCAGCCTCGGGAGCCTCTGTTGCGGTAAGCATTGAGGACATCTTGAGGAGAGTCATCATAAACGCCGCAAAAACAGCGGGCTTCTTTGCAACGCCCTTCATCTTGGGGAGAGTTGAGGGGCCGATTTTTCCTTTGAAGAATGCGTTCATCTGCTCAACGCTCTTGAACTCAAGCTCAATGTGAGCATTGTCGGCAACCTTGTCTGTGTGGCAAAGCCACTCGCCGCTGTTGACAACATAGTGAGTTGCAAACTTGCCGTCGGGAGCGTCGGGGTCTTTTGCGCTGACCTGGATAACAGCGTGAGCATGCTCAAATTTCTTGGCAAGCTTGGGGTCATCCATAGCAATGGTCTTGACAAGGGGCAGAACAGCACAAAGGAAAATTTTATTGGTCAGAATGTCTTCTCTTGAAGGCATTTAAATCATTCCTTTCGCAATTTTATCGGGATTCGAAATCAGTTTATTTGAGATTAGTTTCGCTTTCGCAACGAGGGAAGTGTATGCTATACACGACCGAGCGAGAAAGTGAAAATAACTCAAATTATGCTTCGTCATCCCAGTCGTCGTCGAGTTCGAAGTCCTTACCCATAACTTCACGAACAGCGTCAATGATGCCGTTCTGGTCGATGCCGAGGGTTGACATAATATCCTCGTGGAGACCGATGGGTGCGAACTTATCCTGAATGCCGAGCTGCTTGAATGCACAGCCCTTACCTGCTTCAACGATAACCTCCGCAACC
>JAZQXJ010000017.1:0-16662 GCA_045632815.1 Acutalibacteraceae bacterium
TGAAAAGTAAATAATGAATAGTGAAAAGTTTCGGATAGGCTCCGCCTATGACCGAATAAAAACGGGCGGATAATATCCGCCCCTACCAACTATTATCTATTCTTTATTCTCTATTATCTATTATCTAACTTACCTTACCCCTCTGGGGGATTGATACTCAAGAACCATTGACTGATATACGTCCTCTTTAAGTTCCTCAGAAACTACCTTACCCCCTCTGGGGGATTGATACTGTTCAGCAATTAAAGCTTCTTTACGTGTCATTTGATCTACCTTACCCCCTCTGGGGGAAATTCAAGTGAAAAGTGAATAATGAATAGTGAAAAGTTTCGGATAGGCTCCGCCTATGACCGATTATATTGTTGCGATGTATGCTGTCTGTTACGGCTCCCTCGGGAGGGAGCTGTCACGGAGTGACTGGGGGAGTTACCCCCTCCGCCTCGCATATGCTCGGTACCTCCCCTGAATGGGAGGCGAAATTTGAAAAACTCACAAAAAAACTTGACAAAAGAACAAATGTTCTCTATAATGTTAATTGTGAAAGTGCACTCACAAATAAATTATGGAGGTAAATGTTTGGAAAATAACGAAAAATCCGAGGCTTTTTACAGGATTCCGAAATATCTTTTCGGCGATGAATATAAAAACATTCTTTCAACCGATGCAATGCTGCTCTATGCCCTTCTTCTGGACAGAGCATCCCTTTCGGCTCAGAACGGCTGGCTTGCAGAGGACGGAAGGGTGTTTATTTATTTTACTGTTGCGGAGGCGAGCGAAAGGCTTTCGATGAGTAAAAACAAAATAACCCGTCATTTCAAAGAACTTGCAATGGCAGGGCTTATTGAACGACAAAACAGAGGTTTTGGTCAATCATCCGTGATATATCTTTCCACTGATGTGGATAAGTATCTTCAAATCAGGGATTCAAGAGTCCACGAAATTAAGCATCAGAATCCACAAAATGAAGATTACAGACAATACAAAACAGGGATTCAAGAATCCCCAAATTTAAGCGGAAATAATACTGAATATAATAATAACTACTTTAATAATACTGAATTAACCTCCTCCAAAGGGGAGTGGGAGGCGCAGCTGAAAGAGAATGTTGCATATGATTTTGTTATTGGTGTCCGACCCAAGGAAAAGGTTGATTCCTTCGTTTCTCTTGCCGTGGATGTCCTTTGCGGATATTCGGCAACCTATCGCATCAACGGTTCCGATATCCCCTATGAGGCGGTCAGGGACAGGCTTCTCTCCCTTGACGAAGAACATATGATGTATGCCGTAGATGTTATGGATGATATCAGCTGGAAGGTCACGAATATCCGTTCATATATGCTCAATGTGCTCTACAACGCGCCCGACACGATGGAGGCATATAATCAGGCGCTCTTTAACAGAACTTTCAAAATGGCATAATTTTGAAAAATTTGAAAATACCTGTTGACAAATTCGGAATACGGGTGTATTATGTACCCATACTTTAACGCACAAAAGCTTTAAAGTTGTAAAACTTAAAAGCTGTAAAGCTTAAAAGGAGCAAAGCGCATGGACAAGAATATTGCAATCTGGCTGACCATAGGTATTTACATCGTGCTTATGGCAATCATCGGAATCACTCAGGGCAAAAAAGCAAAGAGCATTGCCGACCTCACCGTAGGCGGCAGAAATGCAGGCGCATGGCTTTCTGCTCTTTCTTACGGCACCGCTTATTTCTCGGCTGTTATGTTCGTCGGCTATGCAGGCGGCACGGGTAAAGGCTATGCAATGTGGGGCATTCTTGCCGGTATCGGCAATGCCGTTTTCGGCTCGTGGCTTGCGTGGAAGGTGCTTGCACGCAGAACAAGAGATGCATCCGCCCGTCTTAAGCTCAAAACAATGCCGCAGTATCTCGATAAGCGCTATTCCAGCACATCGATGAAGCTTTTTGCGTGCCTTATAATCTTTATTTTCCTTGTTCCCTATTCGGCATCCGTTTACAAGGGTCTTGCCTCGGTTGCAGAGGTTCTTCTAGGCATAAATGTTGATATCTGTATGGTTATTATTGCCGTTGTTGCCGCACTTCTTCTTGTTTTCGGCGGCTATCTTGTTCAGGCAAGGGCGGACTTTATGCAGGGTATCGTAATGATGTTCGGCATTGTTCTGCTTATCGTATGCGTTGTCCGCTGCAAGGCAGTCGGCGGTTTTGAGGGTCTTGCAGAATATGCACACGCTCTCGGCGCTCGGCCTTCCGCACAGAACGGACTTCCGAAACTCAATGCATCTCAATGGATTTCACTCTGGGCAACCGTTCTTATGACAAGTTTCGGCACATGGGGACTTCCTCAGATGGTTACAAAATATTTCGGCATCAAGGATGACAAACAGGCAAAGAAAGGCATTACCATTTCAACATTCTTTGCGCTTCTTGTTGCAGGCGGCGGATATTTCATCGGCTCACTCTGCTACAGATATTACACATTTGCACAGCTTAACGACCCCACCGCAGAGGGATACATTGCGCAGGACTACATAGTTCCCAATATGCTCGCTCAGTCCGAGCTTCCTTCCGTGCTTCTCGGTATCGTGCTTGTGCTTCTCATCGCGGCATCGGTTTCAACCCTTTGCTCGGTTACTCTTACCGCAAGCTCAACTCTCACAATTGACTTTATCAAGCATTTCAAGAAGGATATGAGCGAGAAGAAAACATCGCTTATTATCAAGGGCTTGTGCATCATATTTATTATTTGCTCATATCTGATTGCAAATTCGGACACACCTATTCTTGATATGATGAGCTACTCATGGGGCATTATTTCAGGCTCATTCCTTGCTCCCTATGTTCTTTCGCTCTATTGGAAGAAGCTGAACACCAAGGGCGCTTGGGCAGGTATTCTCAGCGGATTTTTGATTGCTCTTGTTCCCGGCGCGGCGAAGATTATCAGCGGCTTTGCGGCAAATGAAACAATCGTATGGCTTGCAGGAAAAGGTCCCGTTTTTGCCTGCGTTGCAATGGTTGTGTCTATTGCAGCCTGCATTATCGTCAGCGCAGTTACCAAAGACACCAACGAAAAAGAAACAGAATTTTTCTACAACGGTGTTGTTGAGGCAGAATGATTTTTATGCAGTTAAGGACAGCCCTTGCGGCTGTCCTTTTTGTTTGAGTGCAAAATGCAAAGTAGGGGCGACCCTATGTGGTCGCCCGAATAAAAAACACATTTCCGCAAGGGCTGTCCCTACGATGTTGCAGATAAATATATTTGGTTTATAGGGGCAAATCGCCTGAAATCAACGAAAAAACGGGCAAACAATATCCCGAAATTATTATAAATTCCCAACATTTATATTTTCCCTATTGACAAAAAATATTATATATTATATTATATATGCATCGCTTTAATGCGTAAAAGCTTTAAAGTAATGAAAATAACCGTGTAAATAAAACTGTTGTTTTTACATATGAAAGGAAAGAAAACAATGCCCATTACAGAATTTCTTGAAAAAAATGCACAGCTCTACAAGGACGATGTTGCCCTTGTGGAAATCAATCCCGAGCTTCAGGAAAAGAGCCGAGTAACCTGGCGCGAATATTCGCTTATCGAGCAGGGTGCCAACGGCGACGGCAGAAGCGAAATCACCTGGGAAGAATTTGATAAGAAAGCTAACCGCTTTGCAAACCTTCTTCTCTCCAGAGGTATCAAAAAGGGTGACAGAGTTGCAATTCTGCTTATGAACTGCATCGAATATCTGCCTGTTTATTTCGGTATTCTCAAGACGGGTGCGCTGGTTGTGCCTCTCAATTACCGCTACACAGCGGATGAAATCAAATACTGTCTCAAGCTTTCGGAGAGCGATGCAATTGTTTTCGGTCCTGAATTTACGGGCAGAATGGAGCAGATTTCCGACAGAATTCCCAAGGTCAGACTTCGTTTCTACATCGGTAACGACTGCCCCACATTTGCAGAAAGCTACAACAAGCTTGTTACATATTGCACATCCAAAAAGCCTGAAATTGAGCTGAATGACGATGACCACGCGGCGATTTATTTCTCATCAGGCACAACGGGCTTCCCCAAGGCAATTCTTCACGCACACAAGGCTCTTGTTCATTCCTGCAAGGTTGAGCAGGCTCATCATTCGCAGACAAAGGATGATGTTTTCCTCTGCATTCCGCCCCTTTATCACACAGGCGCAAAGATGCATTGGTTCGGCTCTCTGCTTGTAGGCGGCAAGGCTGTTCTTCTCAAGGGCGCAAAGCCCGAGTGGATTATCAAGGCTGTTTCCGAAGAGCGTTGCTCAATCGTATGGCTTCTTGTGCCATGGGCTCAGGATATGCTTGACGCAATCGACAGAGGCGATATCGAACTCGATAAATATAACCTTGACCAATGGAGACTTATGCACGTCGGCGCTCAGCCCGTTCCTCCCAGCCTTATCAAGAGATGGCTCAAGGTGTTCCCTCACCACGATTATGACACAAACTACGGTCTCAGCGAATCCATCGGTCCCGGCTGCGTTCATCTCGGTGTTGAGAATGTTCACAAGGTCGGCGCAATCGGCAAGGCAGGCTACGGCTGGGAAACAAAGATTGTTGACGAAAACGGCAACGAGGTTGCAAGGGGAGATGTCGGCGAGCTTGCAGTCAAGGGTCCCGGTGTAATGCTCTGCTATTTCAACGATGAAAAGGCAACCAACGAAGTTCTTCACGGTGAATGGCTCCACACGGGCGATATGGCTCAGGAGGATGAAGAAGGCTTCATTTATCTTGTTGACCGTAAGAAGGATGTTATTATTTCAGGCGGAGAAAACCTCTATCCCGTTCAGATTGAGGATTTCCTGCGCAAGCACGATGCAATAAAGGATGTTGCGGTTATCGGTCTGCCCGATGCAAGACTCGGCGAAATTGCAACCGCAATTATCGAAATCAAAGAGGGTTACACAGCAGACGAGGATGATATCAACGATTTCTGCCGCGACCTTCCCAGATACAAGAGACCCCATAAGATTATTTTTGCCGAAGTACCCCGTAACCCCACAGGCAAGATTGAAAAACCCAAGCTTCGCAAGATTTACTGCGGCGAAAGCGTAGTTGCAAAGCAGGTTGAAATGATTAAAAATTAAGTGCAAAGTAAAATGTAAAATTATTATTAAACTCTTGTGTTTTTATACAGAAAATATTATAATCATACATTATAAGTTTTTATAAAAAACTACAGATTAGGAGGAAACAGGTTGAAAAAGCTGTTTTTAGGTAACGAGGCAGTTGCCAGAGGTCTTTATGAGGCAGGCTGCCGAGTTGTTTCGAGCTATCCCGGCACCCCCAGCACGGAGGTTACGGAATTTGCCGCTACATATGATGAAATTTTCTCGGAGTGGGCTCCCAACGAAAAGGTTGCAATGGAGGTTGCATTCGGCGCAAGCGTTGCAGGTGCGCGTTCATTCTGCGCAATGAAGCATGTCGGTCTTAATGTTGCCGCTGACCCTCTCTTCACCGCTTCATACACGGGCGTTAATGCAGGTATGGTTATCCTTGTTGCCGATGACCCCGGAATGCACTCGTCACAGAATGAGCAGGATTCCCGTCACTACGCAATGGGCTCAAAAACAATGATGCTTGAGCCTGCTGACAGCGCAGAATGCCTTGCATACACCAAGATGGCATTCGAGCTTTCGGAAAAATTCGACACACCCGTTATTATCCGTCTTACAACAAGAGTTGCTCATTCAAGAAGCGTTGCTCCCACTGCAGACAGAGTTGATAACGGACTCAAGGAATATGTAAAGACACCTGCAAAGTATGTTATGGTGCCTGCAAACGCAAAGGTGAAGCATGTTGCAGTTGAGCAGCGTATCCTTGACCAGACAGCATTCTGCGAGGCAGGTGCAGACGGTCTTAACACCGTTGAATATAACAGCAAGAAAATCGGCGTTATCACATCGGGTATCTGCTATCAGTACGCAAAGGAAGCTCTCGGCGAGAATGCATCATACCTCAAGCTGGGCTGTGTATACCCTCTGCCCGTTGATATGATAAAGGCATTTGCCGCTGAATGTGAAACGGTTTATGTTCTTGAAGAACTTGATGATTACATCGAAACTCATTGCCGCAAGCACGGCATTGAGGTTATCGGCAAGGATGCTTTCACTCTTCAGGGCGAGTATTCGCAGAGCCTTATCGCAAAGGTTATCCTCGGCAAGAAGCAGGAGTGTATGAAGGCGGATGTCAACATCGTTCCCCGTCCTCCCGTGCTTTGCGCAGGCTGTCCTCACAGAGGTCTTTTCTATGCCCTCAAGCAGCTTAATGTAACCGTAAGCGGCGATATCGGCTGCTACACCCTCGGCTTCTCACAGCCTCTCGGTATGATTGATACCGTGCTTTGTATGGGTGCATCCGTTTCTGCTCTCCACGGCAGAAATGCCGCCAACCCCGAAAACGCAAAGAAGAGCGTTGCCGTTATCGGCGACTCAACCTTCATCCATTCGGGTGTTACGGGTCTTATCAATATTGCTTATAATGCAACGGATTCCGTTGTTGTTATTCTTGATAACTCAATCACGGGTATGACAGGTCACCAGCAGAATCCCACAACGGGCAAGAATATCAAGGGCGAGCCTGCAAACGCAGTCAGCCTTGAAGCTCTCGCAAAGGCTGTCGGTATTCAGAATGTTATCGTTGTTGACCCCTATAACCTTGCAGAAACCAAGGAAGGCATCAAGCAGGCTCTTGAAGCAGACGGCCCCGCCGTTGTTATTTCAAGAAGACCTTGTGCTTTGCTTAAGACGGTCAAGCATAATCCGCCCCTTAAGGTTAATGCAGATAAGTGCAAGTCCTGCAAAATGTGTATGAAAATCGGTTGCCCTGCCATCAGTATGAAAGACGGCAAGGCTCAGATCGACTTTACGCAGTGCCTCGGCTGTAATGTATGCAGTCAGCTTTGCAAGTTCGGCGCGATTGAATAAGAGGGGAGGAGCAGAATAATGAACAAATCAATTATGATTGTCGGCGTAGGCGGTCAGGGTACATTGCTTGCAAGCCGTATTCTCGGCGCGGCGCTTCTCGACTGCGGCTACGATGTCAAGGTTTCCGAGGTTCACGGTATGAGCCAGAGAGGCGGCTCCGTTGTTACATATGTACGCTGGGGCGATAAGGTTGCATCTCCCATCATCGAAAAGGGTGAGGCGGATATTATCCTTGCCTTTGAACAGCTTGAAGCCGCAAGATGGCTCGAATACCTCAAGCCCGACGGCAAAATCATCGTTAATACACAGCAGATGGATCCCATGCCCGTTGTTATGGGTGCGGCTGAATATCCCGAGGGCGTTATCGACGCAATCAGGGCGGCAGGTGCGGATATCGAAACCCTCGATGCTCTGCCTATGGCTGTTGAAGCAGGCACCGCAAAGGCAGTTAATGTTGTTCTCATCGGTGCAATGGCAAAGAATATGGCTGATGTGAGCAAAGAAGTATGGCTCAAAGCTCTCCGTGAGAGCGTTCCTGCAAAGTTCCTTGAGCTTAACCTCAAGGCATTTGAAATGGGATACAGCATTTAAATGAATTGACTGACGGCGTGAATCGCCCCTGCAATACATTCGGTAAAGGCTCCGAAGAAGCGATTCATTCATCATGCGCAAAGCGCAAATCATCTTAATAAAAGAATAAAAAGAAAGAAGATGACCCCAATGGCAAAGTATTTCCAGCCTGAAATCGAAACTATGTCGGCTGAAGAAATGAAAGCACTGCAGAGCGAAAAGCTCGTAAAGCAGGTAAAGCGCGTTTACGAAAATGTCGAGTATTACCGCAACCTTATGGACGAAAAGGGCGTTACACCCGACGATATCAAGTCCATTGACGACCTTCACAAGCTGCCCTTCCTCACAAAGGCAGACCTTCGTGACGCTTATCCCTACGGACTTCTCGGCACCGACCTGAAGAACTGCGTGCGTATTCATTCAACAAGCGGCACAACCGGCAGACGAGTTGTTGCTTTCTATACTCAGAAAGATATTGAACTCTGGGACGATTGCTGTGCCCGCGCTATTGTTGCGGCAGGCGGCGACGAAAATGATGTTTGTCAGGTTGCGTACGGCTACGGTCTTTTTACGGGCGGCTTCGGTCTTAACGGCGGCTCACAGAAGGTAGGCTGTCTTACTTTGCCTATGTCATCGGGTAACACAGAGCGTCAGGTTCAGTTTATGCAGGACCTTCATTCAACAATTATCTGCTGTACACCCTCATATGCGGCTTATATGGGCGAAACAATCAAGGAAATGGGCATTTCACCCGATGAGCTTGACCTTAAAGCAGGTATCTTCGGCGCAGAGCCCTGGACAGAAGAAATGCGCCGCGATATTGAAAAATCTCTCGGCATAAAGGCATATGATATTTACGGTCTTACCGAATCAACGGGTCCCGGCGTTGCTTTTGAATGTGAGGAGCAGATGGGTATGCATATCAATGAGGACCATTTCTATGCAGAAATCATCGACCCCGAAACAGGCGAGGTTCTTCCCGAAGGCACAAAGGGTGAGCTTGTATTCACTAGCCTTGACAAGGAAGGCTTCCCCCTGCTCAGATACCGCACAAGGGATATCTGCGTGCTTTCAAGGAAGAAGTGCTCCTGCGGCAGAACTCTCATCAAAATGGCAAAGCCCATGGGCAGAAGCGACGATATGATGATTATCCGCGGTGTTAACGTATTCCCCTCACAGATTGAAACCGTTCTTCTTAAGGAAGGCTACAGCCCCAACTACCTCATCGAGGTTGACCGCGTGAATAACACCGATACTCTCGATGTTTCCGTTGAGCTTACTCCCGAGCAGTTCTCCGATACGGTTAAAGACCTTGCAATCAAGGAAAAATCACTTGCCAATGCAATCAAGACAATGGTTGGCGTTGTTCCCAAGGTTCATCTTGTTGCACCCAAAACCATCACCAGAAGCGAAGGCAAGGCAGTCAGAGTTATTGATAAGCGTAAGCTTCACGATTAATGAAAGGAGTCAGAAGAAATGAGCGTTAAACAGATTTCGGTTTTTATTGAAAACAAAACAGGCAAGCTTGCAGAAGCAACAAGATTCATTGCAGACCATAACATTAACCTCAGAGCCCTTTCAATTGCTGATACTCAGGATTTCGGCATCCTGCGCATCATCTGCGATGACCCCAAAACAGCAGATGCCGCACTTAAGGACGGCGGTTATATCACAACCGTGACCGATGTTCTTGCCGCCGCTATTTCGGACACTCCCGGCAGCCTTGCAGCAATCCTTGAGGTGCTTTCCGATGCAAAGGTTGTTGTTGAATACACCTATGCATTCAACTCCTCAAAGTCAGGCGCATATATGATTTTCCGCGTTGACGACAATCAGGTTGCAGCCGCCGCACTTGCAGGCGCAGGCATCAAAATGGCAAATCAGGAAGACCTTTTCTAAAAACAAAAGCACCCTTGGGGGTGCTTTTTTGTTGAGCATATCGTAGGGACAGCCCTCGCAGGTGACTTTTTCTTATTTGTTCTTAATCTTATTGATGATAACGCCCAAACGGGTGTCATCAAAATCCTTTTTGCGCTGTTCGGCTTTGGTGGTCGGCTTTTTAAGCGGGAGATTTCTGATTCGGCTTGCCATATTGCCGTCGTCGCAGGTGACAGGCTGGCTCATACATATGCCGCCTGCGCCCTTAATCTGACAGCGTACATAACAGCCGATTTTGTCCGCATATGCGGAAAGGTCAAGCACGGACACCATTTCGCCGTCTGTTTCAGCGGCTTCGCTCTTTATGATTTTACCGTCTGCAATCCATTCAACCGCATTGCAGTTAATGCCCCTGACGGTGATTTTCTGATTTTCTTCGTCGGCATCAAACATCATAAATCGGGGGTAATCGCCCTTGCCCTCAAAGTCCTCGCCAAGCTCATTCTTGGCATATCTTGCAACGGCAAAGAAATTGCCGTTTTCCATTGCGGTGCGCAGGTTTGCAAGGCTGTATTCGGGCAGGATGAAATCCATAAATGCGGTGTCAATTTCCGTCACTCTGTGGGCATCGCTGTTGCCGAAGCCCCATATTGTTCGTTCACCCTCCGGTATAAGAGTCATCAGCAGCTCATCCCAGAGAATTCTGTCGCTTCGGTTGGGTCTGTCGTACATATTCAGAACTTCCATACCTACGCAGGACTTGTATCTTCTGAACAAATCCGCAAAGAAAGCAACATTCTCGGGTACTCTTGCGCATTCGGGGTCTTTATATGCACCCAGCCAGTCGGAGGGGTGATTTATGTGAGAAATACCGCCGCTTTTTTCAATGGTTGCAATGGGTATTTCAAAATCGTCTTCCTTGCCGTATTTACCCTCAAGCTCATCGTTGGTGAAATAACCGTTGACGTGGTTTTTCATCAGAGTGAACATATTCGCCTCAATGGCGTGCGGTACGCACATAAGACCTCTGCTTTTTGAGCGTGTGTTTTTTTCTGTTTTGAATGAGCCGTCAAGGATTGCCTTGTATTCGGGGGTGGTCAGGTAGCGGCGCTTTCCGTGCCACAGATACTGAAAGCGGAAAAGAGGTATAATCGAAGGCTCTTTATCCCATTCCTTGCCGAAAATTCCGTGCTCCGCAAAGGCGAGGATATCAAAATCGTTATCGTAAAAGCCGAAAATCATATCCGCCATTGTGTTGTTGGCATCGCTGTATGTAGAATGGGTGTGAAGATTGGTTTTATAGTGATTCACGGCATCGGGCATAAGCGCCGCAACCGCCGCATACGGACTTTTTATTTTAAACATTTTTGTTTCCTCCCAAACCGATTTTTGCGTTATTATCGGAATAACCCTTGTTGTTGCCGATTGTGTTAATCAGCATTTCCGTCAGATTTGCGCCGCCAAGCTTCGGCTCGACCTTTTTGATGATAAAGCGGAATCTTTTAAGCACCTTTGAAAATGCCGTATGCACGGGATGCCCCTCAACATATTCGCCGTCACCCTTGAAAATTGCAACGCCGATATCGCCTGCAAGGTCAATGAACTTTACCTTTTTAAGAGATTTGTCAATCCCGATGCAAAGAAGTCTGCCGAGAGTGCCGACGGTGATTGAATTCAGCACTTTTTTGCCGATTTTCTTTATTCCTCCGCCGCTTAATGCGCCGTTAATGCGGTTGATGATTGAATAAGCGAACTGATTATCGAAAAATTCCTGAACGGTCTGTCCCTGCAAATTGGCACCGAAATCGGGCACATCAATGCTTTGAACATCCATAACAGAATTTTCAACCCTTATTTTTCTGTATTTCGCAGGGCTGCCCACAAGGCAGGAGGTGCAAACATCGACCAACTTATTTCCTTTTTCGGAAATATATTCGTTGATGCTCTGAATGTGCATATGACCCGTCAGCACAAGCTCAACACCGTTATCCGCAAGGAATGACGCCGCTTTGCGCCAATCTCTCAGCTTTGCGTCGCCCACAAGGTCAAACACGGGCACGGGCGGAATGACGGGGTAATGGCAGATTGCAAAAACCGAGCAGCCTGCACTCTTTGCATCGTCAAGCTGAATCTGCATCCATTCATACATTTCGCCGTCAATGCTTCCCTTCTGCCTGCCCTCGCTGTCGCAGTTAATCGCAAGCATCCTTACGCCATCCGCAACCTCAGCAACATAAGAAAGGGTACGCTTATCAACCGAAATCGCCTCGGAATAGCCGAAATCACGGTATAAATCGCAAAGCTGACCGAAGGGTGTGCCCTCAACCTCAATGCATTCGTCATTCACAAAAGCCCTTGATTTTTCGCCGTAATCGTGACCGGCAGTGATAACATAAATGCGCTTGCCCGACTCCTTAAGCCGATAAAGCTCCTTTATGAAGCTTTTGTGGCTTTCAATTTCGCCGTTTTTGGAAAGGTCGCCGGGAATAATCACGAGGTCGGTTGATTTATCCGCCGCAATATCGTCAAAAACCTTTTTGACAATTGCGCTGCTTTCCGCCATAAAATATTGCTCACGCTTCATATATTCGTCATAAGCCTTGCCGCTTGCACCCAGCGAAGGCTCAAAATAATGGGTATCCGTCAGAAGATAAAAGTTAATATTTTTCATATATACTCCCATTTTGCATTATTCAATTCATTATATCACCGTTTCTGAAAAAATACAATTAAATATTTGAGTATTTTGCAATAATAAGCATAAATATACATTGATTTTTCAATGATAATATGTTAATATTGTATATTATATTCGCAATGGAGGAATCCGAATGAAAACCGCACTCGAATACAGCAATAAGTTTGATATCAAAAAGCTCTCACGCTTTGCAATGAAGGGGATTACCCGAATCTGCAACGAAATCGGTCCCCGTAAGCCCGGCTCACCCGAAGAACTGAAGGCTCAGGAATTAATGGCAAAGGAGCTTTCAAAATCCTGCGACGAGGTCAGCATCGAAGAATTCAAGGTTCACCGTCAGGCATTCATGGGCTTTATTCCCTTTACGGTTGCCTGCGCAGTTGCAAGCGTATTTACATATGCATTTGCAAGTCCGATTATTTCGCTTATTCTCGTTGTTCTCGGATTCATCCCTCTGCTGCTTGAATTCGTAATGTATAAGCAGTTCATTGACCCTCTTTTCAAGGGCCATCCCAGCCACAATGTTATCGCAAAAAGAGCTCCCAAGGGCGAGGTTAAAAAGCGTTTCATCGTTGTCGGCCACGCAGACAGCCAGTTCGAATGGACTCTCAACTATCTGCTCGGCGGTGTTGGAATGAAGCTTGTGCTTATTCCTGCAGTTGTGGGTCTTGTGGCTGACCTTATTATCGCAATTATCGGTATTATTTTTGCAGGCAAGGGCGGCGCACTCGAGGCTGTTGAACCCCGTTGGCTTATGATTCTCGGCTTCGTTGTGGGCTGTGTATTCATTCCCTTCCAGCTCGGCTTCCTTCTTTTCCAAAGCTACACAAGAAGCGTTCCCGGTGCAAACGATAACCTTACCGGCTGCTATGTTGCAATGGCTGTTGCAAAGGCAATGGAAGAAACCGACACAAGATTTGAGAACACCGAGCTTGTTGTTATCTGCTCAGGCTCCGAGGAAGCAGGTCTGCGCGGTGCAAAGGCATATGCCAAGGCTCACGAGGATGAGCTTAAGGCGGTTGAAACCTGCGTTATCGGCTGCGACACCTTCCGCGACCTTGAAACAATGGCGGTTTATGACCGCGACCTCAGCGGCACAATCAAGCACCATTGGGGTGCAAAGCATCTTGTTCAGAATGCAGGCAAGAACTGCGGCTATGACCTTAAGTTTGAGTCAATTTATATCGGCGCCTGCGATGCCGCCGCTTTCACCCAGAGAGGCATCCCTGCAACGGGCTTTGCCGCAATGGACCCCACTCCTCCCCGTTATTACCACACAAGACTTGACGATGTTGATATGCTCCGTGAGGACGCAATCGCCGCAGGTATTGAAATTATGATTGAAGCCGCTTGTATGTATGACAAGGACGGACTTCCCACAGAATAAAAAGAGGTGTTATTATGCGCACAATAAAACCCGGCGTGCTTAAGGATATGCACAAGCAGCTTGCAAAATATGCATTTCTCCATAAGCTGAGCATCCCCGTATGGGAATACACAAGAGGAACCTTCCTCGGTGACAGCTACGAAATGGAGGATTTCAAGGGCGAAATCAAAAGCGGTGACTATTGGTATGCCGCCTATGACTCGGCTCATTTCTTCAAGGCAAGCGTAACCATACCCGAGGAAATGGACGGCAAGGAAATCCGCGCAAAGCTTCAGGTAGGCGGCGAAGCCCTTGTTAAGCTCAACGGCAAATATATTTCGGGCGCAACAACAAGAGATTGCATTCCCGACAGAACAGAGGTTTCCCTCGGCGTTCACAACGCAGGCGATGTGCTGAATTTTGAAATTGAAGCTACCTGCGACTCAATGTATTTCTGCGATGCGGCTATGGACGGCGCAAAGTATCAGGAATGCCATATGGGCGACACCTTCATCTTCGTTGCCGATGAGGACTGCGAAGGCTATTTTATTGACATTATGGTTGGCTTTGAGGCTCTTGAATTCATCAAGGATGAGCATATCAAGGCAAAGGTTTATGCCGCTATTGATGACAGCCTTCACATCGTTGACTACGATTTTGACGAGCCTCAGGTCAGAAAATCCATTGCCGAGGCAAGAAAATTTTATCTTTCAAAGATTGCCGCAATCGATTGGGCGGCTCAAAGCAAAATCATTCTCACGGGTCACAGCCACATCGATGTTGCTTGGCTCTGGAGAATTCAGGAAAGCATCCGTAAGAGCGCAAGAACATTTATGAATGTTACATCCCTTATGGATGTTTATCCCGATATGACCTTCGGTCAGAGTCAGGCTGTGCTTTATCAGATGATGAAGGACCATTATCCCGAAATCTATGAAAAGATTAAGGAAAAGGTTGCAAATAATCAGTGGGATATCTGCGGTAATGTGTGGGTTGAGGCTGACACCAACCTTGCATCGGGCGAGGCTCTTATCCGTCAGGTGCTTTACGGCACGGAATTCTTCAAAAAGGAATTCGGCAAGGTATCAAAGACCTACTGGCTGCCCGACTGCTTCGGCTTCACCTGGGCGCTTCCCCAGATTATCAAGGGCTGCGGTATGGAGAATTTCATCACCTCAAAGCTCAGCTATAACGACACAAACAAGTTCCCCTACAGTATGTTTATGTGGCAGGGTAATAACGGCGACAGAGTCAACGCCCATCTTCTTCGCCCCGCCTATAACTGCACATATAACATCTGGGAGCTTATGACATTCGATAACGAATGTAACAACAAGAGCGAGCTGAATGTATCCATGGGTATGTACGGCTACGGCGACGGCGGCGGCGGTCCCACAAGAGAAATGATGGAACGCGGCAAGCGTCTGCGCAATTTCCCCGGTCTGCCCAAGACGGAAATCGGCCATGTTGACGAATTCTTTGAGCATTATCACGGCATCGAGGACGAGCTGCCCGTGTGGAACGGCGAAATGTTCTATGAAAACCACAGAGGAACATTCACAAGTCAGGCATTCGTTAAGAAGAACAACAGAAAGGGCGAGTATCTCTTCACAAGAGGCGAGATGCTCAGCGTATTTGCCGAAAAGCTTCTCGGCAAGGAATATCCCAAGGAAGAAATCGAAAAGGGCTGGAGAATCCTTATGACCAACCAGTTCCACGACATTCTTCCCGGCTCATCAATCCACGAGGTATTTGAGGATTGCCGCAAGGACTATGCCGTAATGAACAAAATCGGCGAGGATATCTATAACGGCGCTCTCAAGGCGCTTTCAGGCGCGGTTACAGCCGATAAAAACAGCATCACCGTCTGGAATCTCACCAACGCAAGGAGCTATGAGCCTGTTGAGGTTGAGGGCGTTCCCGAGGGTATGTATGTTGCAACGGCTGACGGTCTTTCACTTCCCTGCGCTTACATTAACGGCAAGTTCACCTTCCTTCCCGACGAGCTTGAGCCTATGAGCTGCAAGACCTTCGTTCTCAAAGAGGGCGAATGCATCTATTCACCCGTTGAGGTAGAAACAAACCTTCTTGAAAATGCAGTTCTCCGCGTTGAACTTGACGAAAGCGGCGTAATCACAAGCATTTACGATAAACTCAACGAGCGTGAAAGCCTTGATGGCAGAGGTAATATCCTCACAATCAGCCTTGACAAGTGCATCCACGAAACCGCCTGGAATCTTGAGCTGAACTACTACAAGAAGATGTGGGAACTCAAGGCGGAGAGCATTGAGGTTGTTGAAAGCAATGCCGTAAGAGGCGTTATCAGAGCAACATATAAATTCAACAAGTCAACCATCACTCAGGATGTTATCCTTTATCAGAACGGCGAAAGCGTTGTTTTTGACACAACAGTTGACTGGCACGAGAGCGACAAGGTGCTTAAGGCAGGCTTTGATGTTTCGGTTATCGACACCGATGCAACCTATGACATCGCTCACGGCGCAATCAAGAGACCCACTCACTGGAACACAAGCTTTGACCTGACCAGATTTGAGGTTGCGGCTCACAAGTGGGCTGACCTTTCCGAAGGCGGCTACGGTTGCAGTATCATCAACGACTGCAAGTACGGCTACGATATCCACAACAGCCATATGAGAATAACCCTTATGCGTGCGCCCACCTGTCCCGACAGAACGGGTGACCACGGCATAAACACCTTCAAGTATGCATTCCATCCCCATCAGGATGACTGGAGATACGACACCGTTCAGCAGGCAATTGCATTCAATGTTCCTCCCGTTGCAGTTTATAACGCAGAGGCAACCGAGGGTGTAATCAGCGGCGAAACAAACTTTGTTACCGCCCTTGAAGACAACCTTGCAATCGATGCAATCAAGAAGGCTCAGGACGGCAACGGATATATTATCCGCGTTGTTGAAGAGGAGCAGAACAGAGGCAAATGCAGAATCGACCTCGGCTTCGGCTTCGATAAAGTTATCGAATGTAATATGATTGAAGAGGATAAAAACGAAATTCCCTGCGATGCAAGCGGATTCGAGTTCACAATCAAGCCTTTCGAGGTCAAGACGTTCAGAGTTATTTAAGCAAAAATTAAGGTCGGTTCCTTTTCACGGGAACCGACCTTATTTGTTTATTTATTTGAATGAAAAGCTGTAGACCTTCGCCCAGGCGAGAACGCGGTCTCTGTTCC
>JAZQXJ010000018.1:0-44474 GCA_045632815.1 Acutalibacteraceae bacterium
TATGACTTCCTACGGCGGCATTATCCGCATCAGGTTATAGGGTCGAAGTTCGATTACTTCCTCTCAGCCTGCAACCACAAGCTCCCCTGTATTTATTTCGGATGTTATTATACATCCGTTTTTCAAAAAATGCAATAGAAAATTCAGATTTTTATTCCGCAGTAATATCCCAGCCGCTGATATCACCGCTGATACATTCAACATTACATTCGCCGTCTTTGAATGTAACCCGAGCCAGAATATCGGGCAGAAAAAGCGGGAATGTTATGTTTTTATCAATGGGTTTAAAAGTGAGCTTTTTGTTTTCATAATCAACAGACATACCTGACACGGCGTTAAGAATTGTCCAGCTTGACATCGGACGGGTGTAATGATGACCGCACTCCCAATGATCCCAGAAATGACCCAGTCTCATCTGATTATCCGCTATCGAGTTGATTTCCGTATCGGCAATTTCTTTCAGCCCCACCGAATGAGCAAGAGCCGCAAAGGCATAACCTATGCCCGTCCACACCGCAATCGTCTGACAGTTTTTGTAAGTATGTATGCTTGTTTTTCTGTTTTCGGGAACGGTAGCGTTCACAAGACCCTGTTCGTTGTCAAAATTAGCGCTGAAAATCAAATCAAGAACCGCACGCACACGCTCATCGGGAATATTCCCGTCAACGCCCGCCATTCGCAGGAACCATTCGCCGTCAAGCTGATCCGTCATCAGCGATTCGTCGGTTTCGTCATTATTTTTCCAGAGATTGTAATATTCACCGTTCCAGAGCTTTTCTTCAAGGGATTTTTTGCCTATTTCAAGAATGTTATTCCACTTATCAAATCGGTTTTTATCACCCAATCTGTCGGCAATGATTGTTGCAGCCTTAACAGCAGCCAGCCAAAGAACGGAAATATACACGGGCGTACCCGAGAAATTCCAGGCATCGTAGGTGTTTCGCTTTGTATCGTAGTCGGGTAAGCCGTCTTTGTCGGTGTCAAGCTTTTTCATACAGTCCATAGCTTGTTTTACATTATCCCACAAGGAGGCAAGATATTCTCTGTCACCCGTGAAAAGATAATCACGAAGCACCATCAATACAAACTGCATACTGATATCAACACGCTCATAGCTTCCGTCAACGCTTTTCATATCGGGCTTGAAGCAATGATGCACTCTGCCGTCTTCACGCTGATATTCCGCACCCATTTTCATCTGCTTTTTCTGCAAATCGGGAAAAAGGCTGATGAGTGAAAAAGATGCGTGATAGGTTATGTCCGTTGTGTGGAGTCCGCAATATCCAAGACCCTCCCAAAGACCGAATTTTCCGTTTTTGAGATAAACGGAGCTTTTTATCATAGGCGAAAGATTGGATGACCATGAATCCGCATAAATTTCAGGCAGGTTTGTTGAATAAAGAAGGTTTGCAAAATCAGCGGCAGATTTAAAAACGCCGCCATTATCAGCAAGAAATCTGTTGGCATCCAGAGCATTTTTATAGAGATTTTCGTAATAATGACCGATTCTTTCTCCGTCTTTTGCAAAATGATTCGGGAAATACCAAGTAAGAATAAAACGGATATTTTTCTTTTCGCCGGGTCTGAGTGTCACCTCTGAACAAAGAGCACAGGAGCCGAATTCCTTTCCCCTTCTGCCGCTCTGTTTTATGCAACATTTAAGAAAAGTAATTTTATCTTCTCTTGCAGAAAGAAAATCGGGTTTACAATATTCAATGCGTCTGCGTACAGAATCACCGAATGGATATTGAACATATTCCGTGCATAAATCATCAAGCTCGTCATCGCTGAGCAGCTCATAATTTTCGGGTATATCCCGAGGCTTTTTGCCGATTTTCGTGTTTGGCAGACAACCGTTTTCTCTGAAACCGAAAAGTACGGATTCCTGCGACACGCCAAAAGGTGATTCGCCGAAATATTCTCTCATAAATCGGAAATAATCCGCTGTGATATATGACTTTTCACCGTCGCCGTTGACCGAAAGACAGATGTTTCCGCAAGACGGCGAATCGGTAATCTCTGCAGGCTCTATGTGAACACCGACTCCGTTGCTCATCTTATGAACAGAGTTTTTATTTCCTTCATTTTTGTTGGCAAAATTCGGCTCAAGGGTACTCAGAAGGCTTATGTGCAGCTCGCTGTCGGTAGGATTTTCAACTGTGAAATCCATATAAAAACCGGGAGTTGCCGAAACATCGCTGTTATGCGGAACAAAGGGCGAAACCGCTTTAAGACCGAGCTTGCAGGATAATGCGCTGTCAACATAATTAATATCACACGCAGGAAATCTGCCTTCAAATTCAATTTTTTCAACAGGCTTGTTCCACGCAAACATACGGTAAGAAAAATCATCGGCATCGGTCTTCATTCCCAGCTTGCGGACAATCGGTTTGCCGTTATCTGCGGTTTCACGCACCCAGAACGAAAGAGCACCCGTGCTTGCTTCGCCGTCGTCAACCTTATCTTCAAAGCATACTTTTGTTATTCTCGGTTGATTTGCAATCAGCCATGAATGAAACTCGCCGTCAGGCAGAAGCTCGACACTTCCGCTTCCGATGCCGCCCAAAGCAATACCGCTTGAATGAGTCTTTGTTGTTATAATCTTTGCCATAATGCACCTCGATATAAAAAGTCTGATACTTTCCGATAAATCAATATTATCACATCTGCAAAGCCGTTACAAGAAATAAATTTTGTTCAGGAAATATCTCTGTCCTATCCGATGAAACATTCTTTTAATATATGTTGTTTTTTGACATATTTATGTTATAATTATCTGTATAAGCTGTCAGATTTCAGGACCCATTGTTATTTGTCGTCATCAAGCTAAAAAGGAGGCTCTTTTTATGAGCAGCTATTTTAAGCATAACCCTGCGATTTTTGCGGTAAACAAACATTATCAGATTATGATGCCCTGTAAAAAAACCTGCCTTTTCTTCGTTAAGGTCGGTGAAAAATATTATTATGACGAATCAAACGGCATTATGTGTTCGAGGAACAAAATACACAAGGTTGAAGTGCCTGCAAATGAACTTGACAAGGCAAAGGAATACACCATTTGCATCCGACCCATCGTCAGAAGAAAAGCATATTTCACCAAAACAAAAGAAGTTCTGCAAAAAACATATAAGTTTTATCCCATACCTCAAAACAACATCAGAGCTTATCACATCTCCGATGCGCACAACAGCATCAAAGAGCCGTTAAAGGCAGCCAAAGCATTCGGTGACATTGATTTTCTTATTTTAAACGGCGATGTTATCGATGACAGCAGTAACCCGTCAAAATTCATAAATATTTATGAGATCTGTTCAAAGCTGACAAAAGGCGAAAAGCCGTCAATATTCTCAAGAGGCAACCACGATTTGAGGGGCAACTATGCCGAGAAATTTGCAGACTACACCCCTGCTCATAACGGCAACACATATTACAGCTTCCGTCTCGGTAATATATGGGGAATTCTGCTTGACTGCGGTGAGGATAAAACCGACGACCATGCTGAATACGGCTATACCGTTGCCTGCCACGCATTCAGAGAACGGCAGACGGAATTCCTGAAGAAAATAATCGAAAACAAAAAAGATGAATATGAGGCAGATGATGTCAGGCACAAGCTTGTTATATCTCATAATGCATTCACTCACAGATACAAGCCTCCGTTCGATATCGAACAGGATATTTTCTCCGAATGGACAAAGCTTCTCAGAGAAAACATAAAACCCGAGGTTATGATTTGCGGACACGCGCACGAGCTTAATATCTATTACCCCGAAAACAGCGATTGGAACACCAACGGCAGCGTTTGTCCCATTGTAATCGGCGGCACAATCAAGAAAAAGAAGCCCGTATATTTTGCGGGCTGCGGATATATTTTTACTGATGACAGAATCGAAGTTATCTTCACGGACAGTAACGGTAAAATATTGAGAAAAGAAACAATATAAATCAAATGCCGAGAGAAACGGAGAAATATGTATGTTAAAAATAAAAACATTTTTTGCAATCCTGATGTGTATTATTACGGGCGGAAACGCATTGTCGGGATTATTAAATTTTTCAAGAGCGGGAGATGCTGATATGATAGGAAACAACCACGAAAAGTCATTTGCAACGGAATATACGGAGCTTGTACCTTACGCAAAGGAACACGAGGATACCATAAGCTGGTTTGACGGCATGGTAAGCGGCAACGGCGAAAACGGCGTTGTTGTTGCAGGCTCACCGTACAGCGACAGCTATATCTACAATAACATCAACTTTCTTATGCCATCAAACGACCCGAGATATACTCCCGATGAGGTCACGGGTCAGCTTGACGATGCAAGGCAGGCTGTTATCAACGGCGACGCAAGTTGGGATGTTGAAGGCAGACAGTCAACATATTTTTATGCTTATCATCCCTCTCACGTTCTCAGAACCGACAGCACAAAACTCCCCTATTTTAACTATATCCGCTGGACTGATTTTGAAACAGCCGAGCTTGGAGTAAAATATACAGACATCCGAGGCACCTGGGAAAGAACAACATTTTCTTCAAGAGAGGATAATGTTACAATCACAAAGATTTCTCAATCATCGCTCGGCGCAAAAATAAACATGACCCTTTCTTTGCAGGATTGCTGGTCACTCCGAGGCTTCGGCAACGGCGACGAAAAAAATATGCAGTATAAAAAGCTTGTTGACGATGATGCCTCATACATCGCCCTCATCGCTCACTATCCGTCATACGAAAACAGCGAGCTTAAAAACGGCGGATACTGCGGCTTTACAAAAGTAATCGTTGTCGGCGGCACAAAAGAAAGAGTTGTTCTCGACTCAACAAACGACAGCGAGAATGTTGCAAAAGAACAGAACGCAGCTATCAGAATTTCGGATGCATCCGAGGTTTATCTTATAACAAAATCCGACCGCACCTTTGATATGGGCAGATTTGAAGATTTTAAAAATGCAGAAAGCTACGCACTTCTCAATGAACTCAATTCTTACACAACCGCAGTTGCAGAAAAATACACCGTTGACGGAAAATTTGATTATAGCAAAGCCCTTGAGCCTCACGCAGCGGAGCAATCCGCGCTGTTCAATGCGGTCAAGCTTGATCTCGGCGATGACGGATATGAGAATGTTGCAAATGAGCATCTTATTGCACTCCAGCAAAAAAGCGATACACTTCTTCCCACTCTCGTTGAAAGAGCATATAATCAGGGCAGATACGCTCAGATTTGCTGTGCGGGAACATCATTCCCGAGGCTTTGCGGCTTGTGGACGGGCGAATGGAATTCAGGCTGGAGAGGCATATACACAATGGATGCCAATGTCAATCTCCAATCATCGGGTATGAACACGGGCAATATTTATGCCGCAGGTGAAAGCTACATAAAATTCGTGCTTGAACAGATTCCCGATTGGGAGGAAAATGCCGCTAAAACCTACGGTATGACAGATGCCATTCAGGTCCCCGTAAACTGCGACGGAGACAGAGCAATGATGGTTGAATACAGCCGTTGGTATCCGTTCCAGTATTGGAACGCAGGCGCATCGTGGATGCTGCTGCCCATCTATGAATTCCGTCAGTGCTACGGCAACAGAACAATTGAATATAACGGCGAAAGCCTTGACCTTGAAAAGGATATTCTTCTTCCCCTTCTCACAAAGCAAGCTAATTTCTGGGAGCAGCTCTGCACTCCCGAATACTATACCGATGTTAACGGAAAAGCCTGCTACACCGAGGGCAAAACAAAGCTTGAAGAAGGCGAAAAATATCTTATAATCCCCTCTTATTCTCCCGAAAATTACCCTCTCGGTGACTATGACTCAACCATCACCGCAAACGCAACAATGGATATAGCCGCCGCAAAAGACGGACTGCGAATGACGATTGAAATTGAAAAAGCAGTCAAAGCAGACAGTTATGAAGAAAGGGTTGAAAAGTGGGAAAACCTGCTGTCACTTCTCCCCGAATACAAATATGATGAAAGCGGCGCACTTTGCGAATGGGCAATGAATGAATACGAAGAAAACAACAAGCACCGCCACATAAGCCATCTTTATCCCGCCTGGCCCGCATTTGAAACACAAAGCAATCAGGAGCTGATTGATGCTTGTAATCAGGCTATTGAAAACCGCAACAGAGAAAATCAGGGCGAAGATGACACAGCTTCACACGGTTGGGTACACAAGGCTCTTGTTGCCGCAAGACTCAAAAATGCGGATTCCTGCTACAACTCGCTTATGGCGCTTATGGCAGACAATATTTATTACACTTCGCTTATGGCGGACCATTATACACACGGCGGTTGGGGTGTATTCTGCACAGGCACAACCATCGGCACAATCGGCATACTCGACGAAATGCTTCTTTATTCAAACGACGGTGTTATTGAGGCTTTACCTGCACTTCCCGACGAATGGAACAAGGGCAAAATCGAGGGTCTGAGAGCAAGAACAAACGCAGAAGTTGACATTGAATGGAACGAAGAAACCGTCACCCTTACAATCACAAGCGATAAAGCGCAGACCGTTAAGCTCAGCGTTTACCGTGACGAAGAACAAAGCGTTTCTTTCAACGCAGGCGAAACAAAAACAATAGTTCTTGCAAGATAAAAACGACTCCCGGGATTGGTATGATTGGGGAGAAAAAACCGATGCTCCCGTGCTTGAAAATGTATGGTATTATTACGCCTTATCAACCGTTAAAAAAATGGCGGATTATCCGGGTGATTCAGCGCAGGCGGTCATTCTCAGCGAAAAATTGACGGAACTCCGTTCTGTATATTCCCGAAAATGCAGTTGTAACAGCCAACGGCATTGAAATTAAGAATACATCGGATAAAATGGTAATTATTGCATAACAACTCAAAAGATTTGCAGGTGACAAAAATGTTTACACAAATATGTGCTGTGATAATGTGCATTGTTTCTTTTTTCACTGCTCCGTTTTCGCAGATTTTTGACTCAATACAACTTAAAAGCGAGCTTTCAAAGGGCAGCTACGAAAGCCCGTACATAGTTAGACCCCTCAGCGAAATAACCGTGAACGGAGTTTCAATCAATGAATACTCCGCCGTAATCCCCGATTGCACAGAAAGCTCTCTGTATTCCGATGCCGCTCAGACTCTTTACAATGAAATCCGTAAGGCAAGCGGTCAAAAAATCAGCATAGCGAAAAAATCAACCGAGAAAGCCTTTGTAATTGAAGAAAAACTGAATGACGATAACAGCTTTTCACTCAGGGTTGAAAACGGAAATGTTTATATTACGGGCAGTACAGATACGGGAATTTCAAGAGGAATAACCGCTTTTGCAGACGAGGTGCTGCTGAAATCGCAGGGCAGCTATGACTTTAAAGACGGTTATGAATTCAATAAAATTTTCTCCTATTTTGTTACTTACGAGGAATTCGGCGCTGTCGGTGACGGCAAAACCGACGATTTTGACGCTGTTGTAAAAACCCACGAATACGCAAACGCAAACGGTTTGAGCGTATTTGCAAAAGAAACGGCAACTTATTATATCAGCGGTGCAAATAAAACGGCCTATATAAAAACCGATACGGATTGGTCAACCGCCCGATTTATAATCGACGACACAAATGTTGAAAACAGAAGCGCCTGGATATTCAACATTGCTCCGTCACAAGGCGGAATAAACATAACCGATAAGATATCTCCTCTCAAATCGGATGCTAAAAACATAGGGGTATCGCTTGAAAGCAAAAGCCTCGTTGTTCTTACGGATTCCAATGTAAAGCGATATATCCGCAAGGGCGCAAATCAAAACTCCGGCAGCAACCAGACGGATGTTATACTTGTTGACGAAAGCGGCAATATTTCGCCCGAAACTCCGCTTATCTGGGACTTCGATGCAATAACCTCTGCTTCCGCATATCCCATTGACACGGAAACATTAACCGTAAAAGGCGGCAGATTCACAACTCTTGCAAACGGCGCGGCATCCGAATACAACTATTACGCAAGAGGTATTGTTGTCAAGCGCTCAAATACGGTTATTGACGGAATATACCACGATATCAAAAACGAGGGTAAAACGGGTGCGCCGTATTCGGCTTTTGTCAGCCTTTCGTACTGCTCTGATGTAACCGTTAAAAACAGCACATTCACAGGGCATAAAAAATACACAACAACAGGCTCGGCCGGAACATCGGTAACAATGGGTACTTATGACATCAGCGCCGCAACGGCTGTTAACGCAAAGTTTATCAACTGCAATCAGACAAACGATATAACCGATAACGATTTTTGGGGAATTGCAGGCACAAACTACTGCAAAAATCTTGTTTATGACGGCTGTGCGCTTTCACGCTTTGACGCTCATCAAGGTGTTCTCAACGCAACCGTTATCAACTCCGTTCTCGGTCATCACGGAATAAAGCTCATCGGAAGCGGAACGGCTCTTATTGAAAACACAACCGTTTTATCGGACAGCTTTATTGCTCTGCGTTCTGATTACGGCTCAACCTGGAACGGCGAACTGATTATCCGCAACTGCAAATTTTATCCCACGGGTGTATCAAGCCATATTATCGATGCCGAGAACACCGAGGATCACGATTTCGGTTACACCTGCTATCTTCCTCAAAAAATTGAAATAGACGGTTTTTATGTTCACAGAATCGGAATTAATTATCTTTTCACAAAAGTGAATTCAAAGCATAATTCCGCTTCATATAACGCGGAATACCCCGTTGTTCCTCCTCAGGAAATAACCGTCAGGGATTTCAGCTGTCTGTTTTTCGGGGATCTTTATGTATCCAAAAATAAAACAATATTTACAGTTGAAATTTCATCTTAAAAATCAAAGACCGCTTCATAACAATTGCCCGATGCAGGCATTGAATGAAGCGGTTTTGTGTTTCAATCGGAATAAAATATATTATTTAATCTTTTTTGATAAGCGGCATTTCGGTCATTCTGAGTTTTGCACAGCCGTACGGCTGAAGCTCTTTTTCCGTTACTTCCGAAATCGGAGTTCTCGCTTTCGGAATTTTTCTTGCGACGCTTCTGTAAGGAAATTTCAGTCCCCAGTCGATTTGCCGCATTTTCGCTTTCACGGTTATCGGAGGGTTACTCTGAGAGAACGGAATATCTCCCACATCATTATATTTCACTTCAAAATCCGTGTCCGAATAGCCGTAATTCCAGGATGTTTTGGGGATAAACTGATAATCGCAATATGGGTATTTGCGTTCTACTCCCCTTCTTTTATACTCCCGCATTATCTTATCATATTCAACGGGGACCGAGAAAAGCAGAGATCCCATCTGCAAGGCGTAAAGACCATTCGGTCTTTCTTTGAGGAACGGTGCCGCACCGAATTCAATTTCAATCTCTGTTTTTCCTTGTTTAATTGCAAATTCAAGGTCTTTGACCTCGGCATTTTCACCGTTGACCTTAAGATTTTGCGCAAAAGACGGAACACGGATTACAAAGCTGAAATCTCTCTGCGTATCTATGTAATAATGCATTTTGTTTTTGAACGGATATTCCGTTTCGAGCCTTATCGTAACTCCGTTATCACTCAGAACAGACGGCAGCATAACGGAATTGATTATCGTGCTTTCGCTGTGCATAAATGCAGAAAGAGCAAGCTTTGGCCAACCCTGATTGAAGTTTGCCGTGCAGCAACCGAAGTTCGGCTCAAGACCGAATGTGTGTGCATTGCGTCCGTTTGTGCTGAACGGCGCCATAATCATTGTTCTTCTGCAGGCAATCTGATTGACCATCTGCACATACTGATGAGTCCACATATCCTCACTTATCGTTGCGGGAAATGCGTTGAACGCAAGAACTTCAAGCCTCTCCGCCCATTTGTTATCGCCCGTGTGGGCAAAAAGATGTTCATAGGAATACATTTGCTCTGCAACGGAACAAAGCTCGGTGCCTCTTGTCGGGTCTATGCCCGAAAGTACTTCGTCGCCCGTAAATCCCTCAAATACCGTGCCGTTATATTTATCGAGAATCGTGCGGAGCTTTTCGGCATTATCGGTGTAATCCTCATCCAGCATTGCATGAGAAACAGCTTCGCTTTTAAGCATCATTGCGATATTGACTATATGAGTTTTCAACCGCCAGATATGGCTCGGCTTTTTCCACGAATCAACAGCTGTGTTATAGTCAAAGCCCTGTTCTTTAAGGATTCGTGCAAGGTCTTTTATCCAGCTTTCGCCGTATCTTTTATACAAAAAATTAAGAGTTATAAAAGACTCAAACCATCTGTATTTTGCCCAGCCGAACAAAACGATTTTTTTAGCTGAAAGCAATTCATAATAATTTTTTAATGCTTTATAGGCGGCTTTTACAGCCCTTTCATCGCCTGAACATTCGTAATAAACAATCAGCGTTTTTCCGATAAGCTGAAGCGCCCATGTATCATATAATGCACGTCTGCTCTTTTTGCAGGGGCAGATCCAACCGTCATCCTCCTGCGAAGAAATAATTGCATCAATATACTTTTTTGCCGTCTGAATCATTTCTTCATTTTCAAGCAGATAGGCAAGAGGAACAAAGCCGTCAAGCCAGTACGGCACTCTTTCCCAGCCCTCACGCTTGCCACCGATCCACGCGCTGTCACGGATATCGGGCCATATCTTATGCAGATTTCCGCTTAAGCCTTCTGCCTGAATTTCAAGCTGTCGTCGAAGCCAGCCTTCGGGCTTTATTTCATTTGATGTGTAAAAGCTCCATTTGTTCATAACTCATCACCGCTTTACAGTTTATCATAATCTTCCGTAACTTTCAATAACACAAAACTGATTTGCGATACAGATAATTAATTTACTTGAAACACAAACTTTTCTGCGGTATAATATTTACAACTTGAAACCGGAGGCGTAAAAAATGGATTTGGGTATAAATTGTTTTGAGAAAAAAATAATATGCGAAGGCTGCTGCACGGATACGGTTGTTGAAACCGCAATCAACGGCAATACACTTGATTTATATATCACCGCAACCAATGACCGCCCGAAATTCATTGAACTCGAATGGAATTTTGAAGCGAACGAAAATCTCTATGTACTCGGCGATGTGTGGGAACGCAGTTATGCCGATCTTGAGTTCAGAAAGCTTGTCAATAATGACCGCCTGATGCCGTGGTATTTCATCGCAACGGACAAAACAGAATGCTTTTGCTTCGGCGTAAAAACTCAGCCAAATGCATTTATCAGCTTCACCTTCAATGAAAAAGGCATCAAAGCACTTGTTGACTGCAGAAACGGCGGCTGCGGCGTTGAGCTGAACGGCAGAAAGCTTCACCTCGCAACATTCGTCTATAAAAAATACGATTCATCGGATGTTTATGCCTGCCTGCACGATTACTGCAAGACTCTTTGCGATAACCCTATTTTCCCAAAAGAAAGAGTTTACGGCGGGAATAACTGGTATTATGCTTACGGCAAAAGCAGTTACGATGAAATAATTTCCGACACAAAGGTTCAGGTTGAGCTTGCAAACGGCATTGAAAACAAACCTTTTGAGGTTATTGACGATTGCTGGCAGATAAATTCCTGCGAGGGTCCGTGGCTTCCCAATGAAAAGTTCGGAGATATGAAGAAGCTCGCTGACGAAATCAAAGAAATCGGCGCAAGACCCGGTATATGGGTAAGACTTCTTCACAGCAGAGATTCAGCCCTCACCGACGAAACGCGAATTTTCTTCAACGGTAAAAGAAAATATCTTGACCCGACCCATCCCGATGTTCAGGCATACATCAAAGCAGACATTGAAAGAATAAAAGGTTGGGGCTATGAACTGCTCAAACACGATTTCACAACCTTTGATTTGTTCGGCGGATGGGGAAGTCAGCTTAATCCTTCAACCGAAGAAATCAACAACTGGAGTTTTTACGACAGATCAAAAACAAACGCAGAAATCGTGCTTGACCTTTACAGACTTATCAAAGAAACCGCAGGCGATATGTATATAATAGGCTGCAACACCGTTTCTCACCTTTGCGCAGGTCTCGTTGAGATTAACCGCACGGGCAATGACACAAGCGGCAGAGAATGGGATTCAACAAAGAACAACGGCGTCAACTCTCTTGCATTCCGCCTTGCACAGAACGAAGCATTTTATATGTGCGATGCAGACTGCGTGGGAATTCTCGGCGATAACATTCCCTGGGAAAAGAACAAGCAATGGCTCCATGTTCTTTCATACAGCAACACTCCCCTTTTTGTTTCCTGCAGTAAAGATATTACCGACGAGCAGAAAAAAGATCTTTCCGAAGCATATAAAACTTTCCAGAAAAGCCACAGCATAAAGCCCGTTGATATTTATGAAAACAAAACACCGTCAATTTGGGAAATCGACGGCGAAATTGTTGAATATGATTGGTAAGATAAACCTTAATCAGATTTTCACTTTATAAATCAAACCCACTTCACCATGCTGTTAAGCATTGATGAAGTGGGTTTTTCTATTTAACTTTGCCGTAAAGGCATCTTGTCGGCTCTTTTTCAATTACAAGACCGCAATAGTTGCACATAATGCATTTTGCTTCGCTCTGTCCGTTTCTGAGCTTTTTGGCAAGGTCAGGCTCGCATATAAACGGTCTGCACATTGAAACATAATCAGCCTTACCCTCGCACAGAATTTTCTCCATATCGTCAGCCTTATGTATTCCGCCAACAACAATAACGGGTATTGAAACTGCGTTCTTTATCTTTGCGGCATTATCGACATTGAAGTTTTCAAGCGGTGACGGCTGTTTTATAAGCGGATTTATGAGATTGGCGGCAGGTAAGGCAATTTTATTCAGAAAATCCGGGAACGAGGCGCAAGGCTCTCTGTATTTAAAAACAGCATCCATAGGCATAAGCTTGCTGCGCATTGTGTTCATTCCGTCCTGAACGGTACCGCAGGATACCTCTATTGCATCGCAGCCTGCAGCCTCAAGCCTTTTGCAGATTTCTACGGACGATTCAATGTTCATTCCGCCTTTTCTGTTATCCTCTGCGCTCAGTTTAATCCATACGGGAAGCTTCGTTACCGCTTTTATTCCTTTGATTATCATTTCAACTATCTTGCATCGGTTTTCAAGGCTCCCGCCCCAGCTGTCTTTTCTTCTGTTGCCGTAAGGAGAAAGGAAATCGTGGAGCAGATAGCCGTGACCGCCGTGAAGCTGAACGGCATCAAAGCCTGCTTTTTCTGCTCTGACAGCCGCCGAAATATAGTCATTTATAATGCCGTGTATTTCATCATCCGTCAGTTCTTTTGCTTTGTCGGGATAAAACGCATGAAGAACATTCGAAGGTGCAACCTTCTGCACTCCGATTGCCTTTGACGAAGTCTGCCTGCCGCAATGCGCAATCTGAAGCACAACAGGCGTTCCGTGGCGGTGAACGGCATCCGTCAGCTCTTTATATTTTTCTATCACGCTGTCGTCATAAATTTTCATCATTCGCGGATACGGTGAAACGCCGTTTCTGCTGACAGCGGCATATCCCGTGATAATACATCCGATTTCATTCTTGGCAAGGTGTTCGTATTTGGCAATCAATTTATCGCTCGGCGCACCGTTTTCATCGGCAAGACCGTCGTGGGTTGCGCTGCGGATTATTCTGTTTTTTAAATTAATTCCCGACACTACCGTGTTATCAAAAAGCATATTGACCTCCCTGATAAGTAACATTACAGCTTATTATAGCCCCTCGGGCAAACAATTACAATCTTTACGGTGGATTTTTTCGGAAATGTATGTTATATTTATAAAAAAATAAAATCCGAGGTTTTATTATGTTTAACAGAATTTTATCGGCAATAACTGCGTTGGCAGTTTGTGTCGGCGGATTTTTCTCCTCGGTTGCGGATGCAATCCTCTTCCCCTCTTATGAAATGACCGACTCAATAGAGTTTGCTCAGTCGCTGGGGCGAGGCTGGAATATCGGCAACACCTTTGAAGCCTGTGAAAAACATTCAACCGAAAAAGCGGGTCTTGAAACAGAAACCATGTGGGGCAATCCCGTAACAACAAAAGAGCTTCTCGCCTTTGTAAAAGAATGCGGTTTTGAATCGGTAAGAATCCCCGTAACCTGGGCTCAGCATCTGGGTGATGCCCCTGAATATATCATTGACGAAGAATGGCTCGACAGAATAAATGAGGTTGTTGATTGGGTGCTTGAGCTTGAAATGAAGGTTATAATCAATGTTCATCACGACGATACATTCTGGCTCATAACCAACAACGAACACAAAGAAAGCTCAAAAGATATTCTCACAAAAATTTGGTTACAGCTTTGTGAAAGATTCGCTGACTACGATGAAAACCTTGTTTTTGAAACGATGAATGAGCCGAGGGTTGCAGGCGCAGAGGACGAATGGAGCGGCAACCCCGAAACGAGAGAGGTTGTCAATTATCTTAACTTTGCCGCACTTGAAGCAATAAGAAACAGCGGCGGAAAGAACAAAAACCGTTATGTCATAATTCCCACCTATGCGTGCAGCGGTCTTGACGAAAACATCGATGCGCTTGTCCTGCCCGATGACGACAGAGTTATTGTTGCCGTTCACTATTATTTCGGCACGGCGCATCAATCGGAATTTGCTGACTGTGAAAACGAATGGTCACTTTCCGAAAAATATTCTTTATATAAGACTTTCCGCAGAATGCATAAGCGATATATCGCCAAGGGATACGGCGTGTGCAAAAGCGAATTCGGCTGGACAGACAGAGATAATATCGAAAACCTTGCGGCGAACACAAAATTCTATGTTGAGCTTGCGGAAAAGTTCGGATTCTCTTGTATGGTATGGGATAACGGCAGTTCATTCGGTCTGATTGACAGAAACAACCTTGAGGTGCTTTACCCCGAATATCTGGATGCGATTGTAAATTAAACACAGGTGCAGTAAGATTTTAACATCCTGCTGCACCTGTATTTTTATTCAACCATATTTTTGATTTTACAAGGTATCGGCAAATCGTCAAAGCCATAAAATTTCCTTGCATTTTCGCCGAGGAAAAGCCGCTTGTTGATTTCGGATATCTCCGATGTTTTCTCAACAAAATCAAGGCTCATTTTGTATGTTACGGCAGTCATTGTGCGGGGATAATCGCTGCCCCACATAAGCTTTTCAAAGCCGACACACTCCGCCGCCTGATTAATAGCCTCAACCGCCGACGGATAAGGGTAAAATTCGCTGTTGAAAAGCCAGGTTATGCCGCCGCTTTCAACAAAAACATTTTTATGCTTTGCAAGCTTTATCTGTTCAAGCCAATTTTCTCTTGTAACCATACCGAAATGACCGATTGCAATTCTCAGATCAGGGAATTCCGCAATAATTTTTTGCAACATTTCCGTTTGTTCATCGCCGTCTGCAAGGTCAATTGAAATAAACTTACCGTTATCGGCGGCAACTTTGAACGGCTCGGTATGATTAAGCAAATTTTTATCTGCAAGCCTTGAAGCGCAGATTTTTATGCCGTCAAAGCCCGAAATATCACCGAGAGGTTTTTCTTCATAAAGAGCGCAGATTTTCAATCGGTCAGGATATTCCGTTTTACACTCAAGAAGATAACCGTCTTGATTGCCGTCGATATATTCCTGCGTTATAACCGCGCCCGAAACGCCTGCATAATCCATATTGGCAATAAATCTTTCTGCCGTGTTTTCGCCGTCGGTCATATAAGGCGGCATCATCTGACGGATTTCACCGCCGAAATCACTCTTTCCGCCGCCGATGCCATACACGGGCTTGCCGTTTACAAGTCCGTTTTGTTTTTTCCATAAATGAGCGTGTGCATCAACAATCATAATGTCACTCCGTCCTTGAATATTGCAATTTCGCGGCAGCCGTGTTTTTCGTTATTGGTCAACTCACCGTTTGCAACAGATTTTATATACTCAGTTAATTTGTCTGCAATCTGAGGCTTATCAAAGCTGTAAGCATTGAAATCAATCCAATGGGGCTTTTTAGCCGCTATCGCATTGTTTGTTGAGATTTTAACGGTAGGCACGGCACCGCCAAGAGGTGTTCCCCTGCCCGTTGTGAACAGCACAAGATGGCAGCCTGCCGCAGCAAGATTTGTTATCGAAACAATATCATTACCCGGTCCGTTCAGAAGATTCAAGCCCGATTTTGTTACGGTTTCGCCGTAGTCAAGAACATCAACAACGGGTGAAGTGCCGCCTTTCTGAACACAGCCGAGGGATTTTTCCTCAAGAGTGGTTATACCGCCCTCTTTGTTACCGGGTGAAGGATTTTCTGAAACGGGCTGACCGTGATTTCTGAAATACTGCTTGAAATCATTGATGAGCTTTACACCTTTGTCAAAAACCTCTTTGTTTATACATCTCTCGAAAAGTACGGTTTCTGCTCCGAACATTTCGGGAACTTCAGTCAACACCGCCGATGCACCCATAGCGCAGAGTTTATCCGTCACAAGACCCGCAACGGGATTGGCGGTTATGCCCGAAAAGCCGTCAGAGCCGCCGCATTTAAGCCCGACCTTAAGCCTTGAAACGGGTACTTTTACTCTTTTATCTTCAGATGCTTTTGATTTAAGCTCTTCAATTATTTTCTTACCTTCTGCAAGCTCGTTTTCGCAATCCTGAACGGAAAGGAACTTTATTCTTTCGCTGTTATATTCACCGATAACCGCTTTCATCTCGGCAATATTGTTGTTTTCACAGCCCAGACCGAGAACAAGAACACCGCCTGCGTTGGGATGCTTTATCAGACCCCGAAGAACAAGCTGAGTAATTCTCATATCGCCGCCAAGCTGACTGCAGCCGTAAGGGTGGGAAAAGCAGATTGCTCCCGTTTCATCGGCAAGCTGTTTTGCAATGCTGTTGACACAGCCGACAGTCGGGATAATCCATATATCGTTTCTTATGCCGACATCTCCGTTTTCGCGGACATAGGCATTGATTTCAAAAGGCTGTTCAGGCTGAATTTCTTCAAAATCAGGCTTATACTCATAAGAAAGAATTTCGCCCAATTTTGTTTTCATATTGTGAGAATGAACGGCATCGCCCTTGCCGATGTTTTCCGTTGCAAAGCCTATGGGATAACCGTATTTTATTATATCGGCACCTTTTGCGATATTGCACAGAGCAATTTTATGCCCCGTTGCAAGGTCAACGCAGACATTATCTTTTTCATTTATTCTGACAGTATCCATTTCATTGCACCCTTTGCACCGAGTTCGTTGATTTTATCATAAAATGCCGTAACGGTTTCCGTCATATCGGAAATATCCGCCTGCCACAAATCCGCATTTGCAAGTATATCGGCAATACTGCAGTTTTTTATTGCGGATACAACCGATTCTGAATCCTCGGGAATATCGTTTTTATAGAAATAAATCAGATAAGCAAGCGACATTGTAAGCGCCTTGGGATAAATTCCGTTTTTCTCTTTGTATTCAAGAACTGTCGGAAGCACGCGCACGGAAAACTTGCTTACGGAATTGAGCGCAATAGACCTTAACTTATGCTTTATAAACGGATTGCCGAAGCGGTCAAAAACCGCATTTGCAAAATCTATGTTCACATCGGTTTCGCCGATAGTCGGCAGAATTTCCTCTGTCATACATTTGTTGAGAAAAGAGGAAACCGTTTCATCCGCCATACATTCGCCGACGGTTTCAACGCCCGAGAGCAAAGCACCTGCAACCATTGAAGTGTGTGCGCCGTTGAGGATTCTCACCTTTGTCTTTTTGTAGGGTTTGACATCATCAGTCCAGATAACATTGAAGCCTGCTTTTTTCAGCGGCAATTCGCCCTCAAAATCGCCTTCGATAACCCAGAGATGGAAGATTTCCGCTGTGTCGAGGAATTTATCATCAGGATGTTTTTCAGCCGTTTCATCGCTCGGATAACCCGTAACAATTCTGTCAACAAGCGTATTTGCGAAGATGTTTTTGCTGTTTACCCACTCGGCAAATCCGCTTTCAAGCTTCCAAAGCTCCGCATATTTCAGAACACATTTTTTAAGTTCATCACCATTATTGTCGATAAGCTCACAGGGAAGAAAAACAAATCCCTGCATAGCATTTTTATATCGTCTGTAGAGCAGCTGCGTAAGCTTTGCGGGGAAGCCTTTGCAAGGCTTATCGTCAAAACTGCAGTTTTCGTCAAACACTATTCCTGCTTCGGTTGTGTTTGAAACAATAAAACGGAAATCGGGATTATCGGCAAGTGCCATATATCCGTCAAAGTCCGTATAAGGGTCGATACCTCTTGAAACAGACTCAATAAGATGATGTTCCTGCCTTACCTCACCGTTTTCAATGCCTCTTAAGTACAGATTATACTTGCATTCCTGCTCATTGAGCAAAGCGCATTTGCCGCCTGCTCTGGGCTGAATTACGACAGCTTTGCCGTCATAAAGACCGCTTTTATTCATCACATCAAGGAAACAATCAAAAAATCCGCGAAGAAAATTACCTTCACCAAACTGTATTACCGTTTCTTTCATTTCAATCACCGATATTTATAAGAAGTTTTGCAAGAGTGCCGTCATTATTTGCAAGAGCTTTGAATGCATCAAGAGCATCCGCCATATCATAAACACCGCTGACCATTTTCATAACATCTGCTTTGCTCGATGCAACGAGGTCGATGTTATTGATAAAATCATCTTTAAGGGCATTTCTGCTGCCGTGAATATTAAGCTCCTTTTTGAGAATAACGGAATGAACAAAGCTTGTTTCACGCTTGCCGTTACCGATAAGAATTATGTTTGCGGCAAAAGCGGCGTTTTCTATGCAGCCAAGAAAAGTCTCGGGCGCACCGCAGGCTTCAATGCAAACATCAAAGCCGTTGCCGTTTGTGAATTCTTTTGTGAATTCTTCAAGAGACTGTGTTTTTGTATTTACAACAGCATCCGCGCCGTATTCCTTTGCGAGCGCAAGGCGGTTGTCAAGAATATCCGCAACAACGATTCTTTTGCATTTCTGCTTTGCGGCAAGAAGGGCAAAAAGTCCTATGGGACCTGCACCGATAACAAGCACATTGTCTGTCTCTTTTATCTCTGCTCTTGATACGGCGTGCTGCGAAATCGAAAACGGCTCAATAAGAGCAAGCTCTTTTGCCGAAAGACCCTTGCCGTCATAAATTCTTTCAACGGGCATTGAAATATACTCACAGAATGCACCGTCACGCTGAACACCCATTGTCTGATTATCCGTACAGCAGTTTACAAATCCCCTTTCGCAGGAATAACATTCGCCGCAGTTGAAATAGGGATTACAGGTAACGATATCGCCTGCTTTAAGTCCTCTGTCATTCTCGGGGATTTCAACAATCTCTGCCGAAAACTCGTGACCCGGTATTCTGGGATAGGTAGTAAACGGCTGATTGCCCGTAAACGATGCAACATCGGCGCCGCAGATACCGACATATTTAACCTTAAGAAGAGCTTCGCCCTCCTTGACCTCGGGCATAGGTATTTCTCTTATTTCTATTTCATTGGGATTGGGTATAACAATTGCTTTCATATCATATATCCTCTTCAATATATTCTTTGTTCCAGATTACAGCTGTTTTAAGGGGCGCACCCTTGCAGTAAATCTTGTTTTCATAAGCATCAAGGGGGTCTGCAATAAATTCATCCTTATCAATCAGCTCAACAACCTCGTCATAGCGGCTGTCAACAAGAACATCTATTGCCTTTTCCATATGCTCCTGCCTGAAATTGATTGACGCAAATATAAGATGATTTTCAAAGCCGAAAGGCATTGTGTCATACTGCACCTTGGGACCGAGAGAAAAGCTGTTGTAAATTCCGTTACAGCCGAGAACTTTATGCTCAAATGCAACTCTGTGTTCAATGTTCGATCCGCTTGTGCCGACAAACATCGTTGCTCTGCCGCCGAGTTTTTCAATTATCTGATTTGCGGTTTCTTCTTCGGAAAGACCTGCCGTGCAGAGATAATCGGCATCTGCTATATCCTTTGAAAAAACTACCTTACGGCTTGTTTCTTCACTTCTGCCAATAAACAGAATTTTTGCATCGGGGTGATTTCTTCTTATCTGGTCAGCAATAAAAAGACCCGTCATACCGAGACCGAAAACAACCGTTCTCTCAAAAATATTGTCTTTCGCAAGCGCTCTTGCCTGAGCCTCGGAGCATTTGTGTTTTGCCATCTCAACCCTGAAATTCTGCGCTTCGCCCAGATCTTCCATTCTCTCAAGCTGGAAGATTGCGCAGGCGTAAGGGTCGGCAAACGAAAGCTTTTTTGCAACGGAAAGAGGAAGCTTTTTTAATCCGTCATATTTTTCGGGCAATTTCAGAAGCATATCGGGATTGAAATAGTTCTTGTCGCAGAAAAGTCCGTCCGCACCGTCACAGCCGTATTCAAAATATGTTTCATCCTCTGTATAGCGTGTGGGGTCCCAGCTGTCGCCTCCTCGGATAAGCACAATTGCAAATCTGTTTTCCGACGGCACCCAGACAACGCCTTCGTGACCGTTGATGAGTCTGTTCTCGTCTTCGGGAAATTTGGCGCAGAGTTTGCCGTCTCTGCCCATTTTCATCAGTTCAAAATCCGTTCCGCAAAAGCCCTGAAAAACAGGAAACGCTTCAATTCCGTCAAGCAAAGGCTCGCCGCGGAGTCTCTGTCTTTTTGGATTTATGAGATTAATTTCACCGTATTTTACGGGTTTGTCCTTATCATTCTGAAAATATGTACCGTAAGTTTTCATAGAATCACCGCCATAAACTTAATGAATATATTTTATAATATATCCCGATATATTTCAATACAAATTTTATTATTGTATTTATTCGGGATTGTAAATTTCTCGAAAAAATGATATAATATATCAAAATTTATGTTACAAAAAATTCGGGAGATGAAAATGAACATTACGGGTGCAATTTTTGATTTTGACGGTACTCTGTTTGACTCAATGCATATCTGGAAAGGAATAAAATACAAATACCTTGACAGGCTTGGTCTGAAGCTTACAAAAGAGGATGAAGCTGCATTCAACGGACTTTATCTCAGAGAATCGCTTATTCTTGCAAAAGAGCGTTTCAATCTTGATAAATCTTACGAGGAACTGATGTCGGATTTTTTCGGTTATCTCGAAGAAAGATATCTGACCGAAGCCGAGCCAAAGAATGATATAATCGAATTTCTTGAAAAGCTCAGGGCAAAGGGCATAAAAATGGGCATTGCAACGGCTACGGGCGAGCCTGCTCTTGAAGCTGTGCTGAAAAAATACGGAATGCTGGACTACTTTTCAGCCGTATATTCCACTTATACCGTGGGTGCATCCAAAACGGAGCCGAAAGTTTATGACGTTGTTCTTGAAAAGCTGGGAACAGATAAAGAATCCACCTGGATTTTCGAAGATGCATTATATGCTGCAAAAACCGCAAAAGCAAACGGATACAACGTTGTGGGTATTTTTGACAAAAGTGAAGTATGCTGTGAAGAGTTGAAAGATCTTGTTGATATTTTTATCCGCAACTACAGCGAACTCGATATCTGAAGGAGCAAGAATATGAACAACAAAAAAATAAGATTCGGAATAGTCGGAACGGGCACTATTGCTCACCGTTTTGCGAACGCAATAAAGAACGTTCCGTTTGCAGAACTTGCGGCTGTTGCATCAAGAACAAAAGAAAATGCCGAAAAATTCGGAGATGAGTTTGATATTCCGCTCCGATTTGACAGCTACGAAAAAATGGCTCAATCCAATGAAATTGACGCGGCATACATTGCAGTCCCCCATTCGGGTCATATCGGATGCTCCTGCCTGATGATGAACAACGGAAAACACGTGCTTTGCGAAAAACCTATGGCAGTTAATACCGCTGAAGCGGAAGAAATGTTCCGCTGTGCAGAAAAAAACAACGTTCTTCTTATGGAGGCGATGTGGGCAAGACTTGTTCCCGGAACAATCAGAATGCTTGAAATTGTCAAAAGCGATGTGCTGGGTGATATCCTCGGTGTTGAGGGCAAATTCTGCTACACCATGGACGAAGATGAAATGGATCATCACGTTTTGAAATCGGAAAACGGCGGCGGTTCCTTACTTGACGTAGGTGTTTACGGGCTGAATTTTGCCGAGTGGTATCTGGGCAAAGACGTTGAAGAAATCAACGCACAGTCATCACTTTATAACGGAATCGACAGCCATACCTGCGCAATTCTGAAATACAAAAGCGGAGCTATTGCAGATATTTCAAGCGCCGTTCTGCTGAGAAAGCCCAATGAAGGCTACGTTTACGGCACCAAAGGTTATGCACGTCTCCCCAGATTCTACGCCCCCCAAGAAATCGAATTATATTTTAACAACGGTGAAACAGAAAAAATATCCGTTCCCTATGCAGGCAACGGATTTGAAGAGCAGATTATCCATTTCTGCAACTGTGTTTCAGCAGGATTAAAACAAAGCCCCGTTGTCACACCCGAGCAAACACTCTATATAACCCGTCAGATGGACAAAATCAGAAAAATGACAGGCATAACATATCCACAGGATAAATAACTTGCATTGGAGAAGAATTATGATTAAGAGAAAAAGACAAGTACATCTCGATTTTCACACAAACGGCACATTGCCCGTTGGCAAAACATTTTCAAAAGAGCAGTTTCAGGCAGCTTTGAAAGCAGGTCATGTTGATTCAATAACCGTTTTTTCAAAGTGCCACCACGGATGGTCATATCACCCCACCGAGGTTAATGAAATACATCCCGGGCTTGATTTTGACCTTCTCGGTGCTCAGCTTGAGGCTTGCAAAGAAATAAATGTCAATGCTCCCGTATATATTTCCGCAGGTTACGATGAAAAAGAATTTGAAAGGCATCCCGAATGGCGTTGGCATACCGACCCGGACCCCGAAGATTATGAAGAATATTTCAACGAAGTTCATTTCCACGTTCTTTGCTTCAACACGGGTTATCTCGATCTGCTCTGCGCACAGATTGAAGAGGTTATGCAGAAATACAATCCCTGCGGAATATTCCTTGATATAATCGCACGCAGAATCTGCTATTGCGATAAATGCCGCGCGGATATGAAGGCTCTCGGTCTTGATATCAACAATGAAGATGACGCTTGGAAATTTGCAGAAACGGTATATAACAATTACCTTGAGAGAACAAATGCCGCTGTCAGAAAATACAGCGATACCGCAACGATTTTCCATAACAGCGGACATATTTCCAAGGGCGATTACAGAAGCATCGAAGCAAACACTCACCTTGAGCTTGAAAGCCTTCCCACGGGCGGCTGGGGATACGACCATTTTCCCCTTTCGGCTGCATATGTGCGCACACTCAAGGACAAGGATTTTCTCGGAATGACGGGCAAATTCCACCAGAGCTGGGGCGAATTCGGCGGCTTCAAGCATCCTAACGCGCTTATATACGAAACATCGCTCAGCATTGCAAACGGCGCAGGTTGCTCAATCGGCGACCAGATGCATTCTTTGGGCGAAATGAATACGGTAACCTATAACCTTATCGGAAAAGCATATTCACTTGTTGAGGAAAAAGAGCCGTGGCTTGACGGAGCAGTCAATGTTGCCGATATAGCCGTGCTGAGTGAGGAAGCGGTAACGGGCAAGCGTGACGCAAACGCCGATATCGGCGCAAACAGAATGCTGCTTGAAAACGGATATCTTTATAATTTCATTGACACAACAATGGATTTCTCGCCCTATAAAGTGCTTATTCTCCCCGATTATGCAGGTCTCAGCGATGATGTTATTGAAAAAATCAAGGCTTTTGCTCAAAACGGCGGCAAGATTATTGCAAGCGGCGAAGCACTTGTAAAAGACGGAAAATTCTTCCTTGATATCGGTGCGGAATACAAGGGTGTTAACGAATACAGTCCCACATACCTTATTCCCTGCTATGAAACCGTAAACGGCACAACGGAATGCATTATGAGATGCAAGTCATTCCTTTTTGATGCAGCCGATTGCGAAATTGCGGCATATATGCAGAATCCTTATTTCAACAGAACTGCAGAACATTTCTGCTCCCATATGCACGCACCCAACAACCCCGAAAAGAGTTATGCAGGCGCAATAATCAAGGATAACATCGCCTATATCGGATGGGACATATTCACGGCATATGCCGCTCACGGTCACCTTTGCTTCAAAGAGCTTTTCACTCATATTATCGGAAAGATGCTGAACGATGAACGAACCGTTCTTGCCGATATTCCCGACAAAGCCGTTGTTACATACACAAGGCAGGAAAAAGAAAACAGAAATATTCTTCACCTTCTTTTTGCTCACACAACCGTCAGAGGTCAGAAAACAGAGGTTATTGAGGATACCGTTCCGCTTTATAATGTCAAATGCAGTATAAAATGCGGGTCGGAGCCTTGCTCGGTCACCCTTGTTCCCGAAGGTAAGACAATTTCGTTTGAATACAGCAACGGAAGAGTGAATTTCACCGTTCCCGAGGTCAATATTCATCAGATGGTTGAAATAAAGTTCTGATATAAAATTTAAAAGCCGTACCAACCTGAAATAGTTGGTACGGCTTAACTGTTGCTTATTATTTAGTTCCGAAAATTCTGTCGCCTGCATCGCCGAGACCGGGAACGATATAACCGTGGTCATTAAGGTGATCATCAAGTGCGCCGACATAAATATCAACATCGGGATGAGCCGACTTAAGCGCATCAAGACCCTCGGGTGCGGCAATGATACACATAAACTTTATATCCTTGGGGTTACGCTTTTTAATCTGCGATATAGCATCGATTGCCGAGCCGCCCGTTGCGAGCATGGGGTCAAGAACAATAACTTCTCTCTCCTCAATATCGGCAGGAAGCTTGCAGTAATATTCAACGGGCATAAGGGTTTCGGGGTCTCTGTAAAGACCGATATGACCGACTCTTGCGGAAGGAACAAGCGCAAGCACACCGTCAACCATTCCGAGACCTGCTCTGAGAATGGGAACAAAAGCAAGTTTTTTGCCTGCAATAACCTTTGTTTTTGCAACGGCAACGGGTGTTTTGGTATCAACCTCTTTGAGAGGAAGATCCCTTGTTGCTTCGTAGCACATAAGCATTGCGATCTCGCTCACAAGGCTGCGGAATTCCATTGAAGTTGTTTTTTCATCCCTTAAAAATGTGAGCTTATGCTGAATAAGAGGATGCTCCATTATCATAACTTTTGCCATATCTTTAAACCTCCGATTAATCAAAATCTGTTTTCAAGGTCAGTTATCTGGTCAATTCTTCTCTGATGACGCTCCTCACCGCTGAAGGGTGTGTCAAGGAAGATATCAACAAGCTCCTTTGCCTTTTCGGGAGTTACTACTCTACCACCGAGGCAAAGAATATTTGCGTTGTTGTGAAGTCTTGTCATTTCTGCCGAGAACAAATCCGAGCAGCAACAAGCGCGGATTCCTCTTACCTTGTTTGCAGCCATTGAAATGCCTACGCCCGTGCCGCAGAAAAGCAGACCGAGTTCACATTCGCCGCCTGCAACTGCCCTTGCGGTCTTTTCCGCAAAAACGGCATAGTCGCAGGAATCGGTTGAATAAGTACCGTAATCCTTATATTCGATTTTTCTTTCTTCAAGATGCTTGATGATAACCTGCTTAAGTTCAAAACCTGCGTGGTCACTTCCGAGTGCAATCATAATGATTCTCCTTTTCTTAATTTCAGTTCACGCTCCGCCTGCGGCAGCCTTAAATACACGGGCGCAAGCAATGCGGAATCAATAAATTCATTTTTATTCTGAGCAGCAAGCGCTGCGCCGAAAGCACGCTGATAGCGGCGGTTTTCGCCCGAGAGCCGAGCATTCGGCAGCTTATCACCGAACGCTTTCATGCAAAGCTCCGCACCGTCACCTGCAAGGTAAATTTTCTCGCTGTATTGTGACAATTCTTCACCGAGTTCATCAATCGAAACAGCCTTGTCATCGCATATGCGTGTTACATTTATTCCGTCACAACGGAAAAGTGCGGTATAAACCTGATTGCATCTTGCATCCATCGCGGCGCACACAATGCAATCCTCATCCGCAAAATTATAAGCTATACATTCAAGGGTTGAAACGCCTGCGCAGGGAATATTATCGCACATTGCAAGCCCTTTAACCGCCGCAACACCGATTCTGACACCCGTGAATGAGCCCGGACCCACATTAACGCAGATTGCATCAATATCTTTGAGGGTGAGGTCCGCCTGCGAAAGGGAATTTTCAACCATCGGCATAAGTGTTCTGCTGTGGGTAAGAGCATTATTAACAAAGCATTCGCTTATCAATTTTCCGTTATCCGCAACCGCAACGCTTGCGGACTTTGCCGAAGAATCAACAGCCAGTATTTTCAAGGAATTCAGCTCCCGTTATTTCAATATTTCTTTCGTCAGGATTTTCCGTTTTGGTTATTGTTACCCTGACGCAGTCATCAGGCAGAATTGCCTCGATATTCTCGCTCCATTCGATTATCAGGCAGTTACCTGCATCAAGATAATCGAAATAACCCGTTGAATAAAGGTCATCCCAGCCCGAAATGCGGTACATATCAAAATGGTAAAGCGTTCTTGCGCCTCTGTATTCATTGACAAGGGCAAAGGTCGGGCTGCTGACATCGCAGAGTATACCCATTCCCCTTGTAAAACCTCTCGTGAACGCTGTTTTTCCTGCACCGAGGTCGCCGAACATTGCAACCACCGTGCCGTCTTTTATGTTTTTGCCCAGCAATTCACCGATTTTCTCGGTTTCAGCCGCGCAATGTGTTCTGTAATTTGCCATATTTATCCTTCAAATCTTTCAACAAGAGCATTGACCGTCTGAGGAACATCGGTGATGAGTCCGTCAACGCCCATTTTGAGAAGCTTGTTGACTGTTTCGGGCTTGTTGACCGTCCATACATTAACCTTGATTCCGTGCTTGTGAAGTCTCTTGACATAGATTTTATTAACAGAGATAAAATGGGGATGAAGATAATCAGCTTTGATTTTCTTGGCAAACTCAACATAGCCGAAAAACATCTGTCTGTAAAAATGAGTTTTGTTGGGAGCATAAAGATAGCCTGTTTTGCAGTTGGGGTCAACCTTTTTGCACTCAACAAGTACATTTGCATCAAAGCTTGAAATAAGAAGCTTGTCAAAAAGACCGTGTGCCTTGGCGGCATCAATTGTTTTGGCAACAATCTCCATATTTCCGTCACGGGGAGGCTTGATTTCAATATTCATTATTTCGATATCAGCACTCTCGCAAAGAGTCAGGAATTCTTCAAGAGTCGGAATTTTGGTGCCTTTGAATTTTTCGTGGAAATAAGCTCCGAAATCATATCCCTGAAGCTCATCCAAAGTCATACTGTTGACATCGCCGTGTCCGTCGGAGGTTTCGTCAATTGTGTAGTTATGGCACACAACAGGCACGCCGTCCTTTGTGAGATGGATATCGGTTTCAAAGCCGTCAACACCGATTTCTATTGATTTTTCAAATGCAGGAAGTGTATTCTGAGGAGCCTCTCTGTTTGCGCCTCTGTGTGAAATAACCTTACAACGAGCCATTTTAATCTCCTTTTAAAATCTATATTAATGATTTTAACAGAAACGGCAGATTAATGCAAGATGTATTTATAATATTTATGATGCTTGACATTGATATAAAGTGATGATAATATTAATTTAATCTTATTGAAATATAAAGGGTGATAGTTATGTATATGGAAAATTATGAATTCTGGTTTGTTGTCGGCAGTCAGTTCCTTTACGGTCCCGAGGTACTTGACACAGTTGCCGCAAGAGCAGAGGAAATGGCTGATAAAATGAACAAAAGCGGTCTGCTCCCCTGCAAGGTTGTTTATAAGGTAACCGCAAAAACATCAGAGGAAATCAGCAGCGTTGTCAAGGAAGCAAACTATGACGACAAATGCGCAGGTATCATCACCTGGATGCACACCTTCTCTCCCTCAAAGATGTGGCTCAACGGACTCAAAAATCTGCAGAAGCCTTACTGCCATTTTGCAACGCAGTATAACAGAGATATCCCCAACGAAGAAATAGATATGGACTTTATGAACCTTAATCAGGCTGCTCACGGTGACAGAGAGCACGGTTTCATCGCCGCAAGACTCCGCGCACCCCGTAAGGTTATTATGGGCTATTGGCAGGATGAAAATGTGCTTGCAGAGCTTGGCAAATGGATGCGTTCCGCAGTCGGTGCCGCATTCTCAAAACAGCTTAAGGTTATGAGATTCGGCGACAATATGAGAAATGTTGCCGTTACAGAGGGCGACAAGGTCGGCGTTCAGGAAGTTCTCGGCTGGGAGGTCAACACCTGGCCCGTAGGCACGCTTGTTGAATATATCAATGCCGTTACAGAGGCGGAAGTTGACGCTCTTATGGCGGAATATGCCGAAAAATATGACATTGCAACAGACAACCTTGACGCTATACGCTATCAGGCAAAAGAAGAAATTGCAATCAAAAAAATGATGGATGATCAGGGCTGCAAGGCATACACAAACACCTTTGAGGACCTTTACGGTATGGAACAGCTCCCCGGTCTTGCAAGCCAGCGCCTTATGGAGCAGGGCTACGGCTACGGCGGCGAGGGTGACTGGAAGGTTTCCGCAATGACCGCAGTTATGAAGGCTATGACCGAAGGTATGGGCGGCGGCACCGCATTTATGGAGGATTATACATATAACCTTGCACCCGGTGCGGAATACTCACTCGGTGCGCATATGCTTGAGGTCTGCCCCACTCTTGCGGCGGATAAACCCAGAATTGAAGTTCATCCTCTCGGCATCGGCGGCAAGAGCGACCCCGCAAGACTTGTTTTTGAAGGCAAGGCAGGCAATGCAATCGTTATCAGCCTTGTTGATATGGGCGGCAGACTGAGAATGATTTGTCAGGATATCGAATGTGTAAAGCCCATTCTTCCCATGCCCAATCTTCCCGTTGCAAGAGTTATGTGGAGAGCTATGCCTGACCTCTGCACGGGCGCAAAATGCTGGATTATCGCAGGCGGCGCACATCACACCGTTCTTTCATACGATGCGGATGCGGAAATGATGCGTGACTTTGCAAGAATTATGGACATTGAATTTGTTCATATCAATAAAGATACCACACCCGAAAAGCTTGAAAACGAGCTTTTCCTCAATGACCTTGCAAGAAAACTTAAATAAAATTTTTAAAAGAGCCTCACCTTTTGTGCGGCTCTTTTAAGCAGGAGTGTCTGATATGTTTTTTACAAAGCTGACAGCATTTTTTATGGCAATCTGCACTTGGTTCGGAGTAATATTCTGTCCGCAGACAACAGAGGGCGTTTTCACCGACAATCAGGAAGGCTTAACGCAAACCGAATTTGACGAAGGTGAATTTATTATGGGCAAATACGATATTATCGTTTCACCCGACGGCAACGATTCAAATGCAGGCACGCTTGATGCACCTTTAAAAACACCCGAAGCCGCAAAGGAAAAAGCAAAATCGCTCAAAGGAATTGCCGACTCAACCGTTACCGTATGGTTCAGAGAGGGTGTATACCCCCTTGACAAATCTCTCGAATTCACTTCCGACGATTTGAATGATATTATTTACCGTTCATATCCCGACGAAGAGGTTTCTTTTTCAGGCGCAAAGGCGATAAGCGGATTTAGCCAAACCAAAATTAACGGCGTTGATGCTTTTGTAACGGATATTCCGATTGACTCCGATGAAGATTATTTCCGTTCTCTTTTCAAAGACGGCAAAAGACTTTCGCGCCCGAATTATCCCAAAGAGGGTGTTTTCACCGTTGCCGACCCCAAGGAAGACGAAGCAATCCTCGGTCAATGGTCACCCGATTTCTTTATGCATTCCCTTGTTTTCTACGCTCATACCGATGAAATTCTTGATTTTGAAAATCCGGGTGATGTCAATGTCAGGATTATGCATTTCTGGTGCGACGATATTTTGCCCCTTCATTCCGTTGACACCGCTACGGGCAGAGTTGAAACAACAAAGCCCTCATCAATGAGAATAAGAACAGACGATAACTATGTTTATGAAAATGTAAAAGAGGCTCTTTTACTGCCGGGCGAATGGTATCTTGACCGTACGGAAGAAAAGCTTTATTACATTCCCGAAAAAGGAGATACCGTTGAAAACACCGTGTTATGGGCAGGCAATACCGAACAGCTTATAACCGTCAGCGGTTGCGAAAACATCACATTCCAAGGCATAAATTTTGAAAATACCGATTGGAATCATGTTGACGGCAATACCTGGGGAGAACTATTTGAGCCGAGTCATCCGCTTTATGAGAATATGGAATACGGCGCTGTTCATCCGCAGGCGGCTTACGAAACACCTGCCGCCATTCATATATCCGCATCATCGGGAATTGATTTCACCGACTGCAGATTTGAAAACATTTCATATACCGCCGTCAAGTTTGACAATGCATCGAAAAATTGCAACATCACAAGCTGTCTTTTCAACGAAATCGGCGCAAATGCAGTTTTCATCCACGGCGATTTTGATGTTCCCGCATCAACGGAAAACATTAATGTAACGGATTGCAATATAGGCTACTACGGCAGAATATTCAATAATGCGATAGGTATTCTTCTCACGCACGCTATTAACTGCAATCTTACCAATAACGAGATTCACGACGGTTGGTACACGGGCATATCCGTTGGCTGGAACTGGGGCTACACTCCGAATTCAACCAATAACATAAACATCAGCAACAATCTTATTTATAACATCGGTAACGGCTGGCTTTCCGATATGGGAGGCATCTACACACTCGGAATTCAACCCGACACGGTTATCAGAGGCAATGTTATCCACAATGTAGGCTGTTACGAAGGCTCCACGGGCTACGGCGGCTGGGGCATCTATCTTGACGAGGGTTCAAGCGAAATTCTTGTTGAAAACAACCTTGTTTACGATTGTTCGTCACAGACCTTTCATCAGCACTACGGCAAGGATAATATGATACGCAACAATATTTTTGCATTCGGTGGCGAGGGTGCATTCAGAATATCAAAGAACGAGGAACACAACTCGCTTTTCCTTGAAAACAATATTCTTGTGGGCGATTCCGTGCCGATGTATTACTGCACAACAGCCGCTGATTGGTTTGTTGACAATTCCAATCTTTACTGGGACTATAAATACGGCGGCAATGTTTACTCGGGCGAAAACACAAAATTCGGAACAAGAGAAAATATGGTTATAATGGTTGCAAAGGGCTATTATAACAACGCTGTTTTTGCAGACCCGATTTTCAAGGATGCAAAAAACAGAGATTTCACCCTTGCCGATAACTCCCCTGCGCTTGATGCAGGTTTCGTTCCTTTTGCTTATGAAGCAGGAACATTGACAAAATTCAATTAAAATCTCAAAGGCTGTCTCACGGAGATGAAGAAGCTCTTTTCTCCGAACGATAGGTGTATGCACTATACGTCGAGTTCGGAAAAAGAGCTAAAAAGAAACACATAATCAATAAACTGAATTATAAATGCAATTAAAAGCGACTTGCAAAGGTATAAAATTCCGATGCAAGCCGCTTGATTTATTATTCAGTTTCTTTTATTCTTCGCTTTGTGATACAGTCTTTTTAATCCCATTCGCTGCCCGTGACGGTATCCATATCAATGCCCTTTGTTTCGTGAGTTTTACGGACAAGAGCCATAAATGCGGCAACGAAGCCGGGAACAAGCAGAGCAAAACTTACGATACCCGTAACGCTGTTGCCGAGAATAGTGATAAGAGGAAGGCTGATTATGTATGAAACCGCAACGCCGATTGCCGTTACTATGAACTGCGCAGACATTGTTGATGAACGCAGATTTGTGGGCGATGACTCGCCTATCATCATAATCAGAACATCGTTTGTTGAGTAATAGCTGCCGATGCAGGCACCGCAAAGGAAGCCGACAACATAAGGATTCCACGCCATTCTTGCACCCACGGAGAAACCGATGAATGCAAGCAGACAGTTGATTGCAGTTGTAATAGCCGCCGCTTTTCTGCCCTTTGAGTCGGAAATGAAGCCCATAATAACCTGCGAAACCGCACAGCCCACAGGGAACATAAACAGCGCCGTTGTTACGGGACCAAGGCTGACATAATTCATAACCTCATCGCCGAGCGAGGCAAACAGACCGTTTGCAATATAATTCTGCGCATAGCCGTAGGACATAATAACCTGATAATTGATTGTGCCGATAAAGCCGAGATTCGCAAGCGCCGATGTGATGTAAAGCCAGCGGAGCTGATTGTGCTTCCACGCAAACTTGAGAGCGTGAATAAGACCGCCCTGAGCGTTTTCGGAGCTTTTCTGCGCCTTTTCGGCTTCTCTTTCTTCGTCTGTCATACGAAGATAACGCAGACGGGACTCAATAAACGAGTCGGTTTCTCTTGCGGTAAGCAGAGCAATAAGAGCCGTTACAACACCCACAACCGCAGGCACAAAATAAACAAGTCTCCATTGCGTTGCATCCTGCATAAGCGTTCTGCGCATAAACGGAATAAGCATAACCGCCATATTGGCGAAGAACTTTATGGTTGAATAAACTCTCGCTCTGTGCTTCGACGGCGAGGATTCCATAATATAAACAACGTGCATATCGTGAGGAACAAAAAACTGCACAAGCACGGCACCCACAAAATAAAGGAACAGATTGTTTGAAAGGAAAATAACAAGCATTGCAAGACCCATTCCGAAGGTGTTGATAATCAGAAATTTCTTTCTGCCCCAACGGTCCGCAAGGGGTCGGTAAAGCAAACCGAGCGCCTGAAAAGGCACAACAAGGATTGAAAGAATGTCAAGAAGTCCGACAGAGCTTTCGCCGAATTTGGAGAAAAGGTCGTTGGCAATCTCCGTTTTCATCAAGGTGCCTATCTGTGAGGCAATTTCGTCCGTTGCATAAATGAGGGCTATGATAAGCACAAGATATGCAAAATACATATTCTTTTTAGGACGTGCTTTCTCTTTTTCCCATTTCTGAATTTCTTTTTCACGTTTCAACTGCATTTTTTGCAGTTTTTCAGCTGTCATTTGCTTCAAATTCATCGCCTCGCATTTCGTTTTACAAATTATAGCACATAAATTTCAAAAAAACAACAGAAATAAAACCGTCCTCAGCCGAGAACGGTTTTTGTATATCGTTTACTTTTTCGAAATTATCTCATCATAAATTCTGCGGGTTTCCGCATCATCTTTTCCGCCGAGAACAAGGATATTTCCGTCATCTTCAATAACGATGCACAAATCTGATTTTCTGTAGGTAAATCTTGTGTATCTGCCGAACTCATCGTTTGTGAAGGTTCCGAGCATCAGTCTGAGAGAATCAAAGCCGTTCATTTTCAATCCGAAATCCACGTCATTCCGAAGAGTGATGCTGTCAATTTCCGAATATTCAACAACAATATCATCCCAATAATCAGCATTGATTTCAACTGCAGTATCTCCGCAATTAAACACGATATCACCTGTGTTGATAAGAACAAGCGTAAAAATGAGTACAACAGCTATGATTACCGAGACAAGAACAACTCTTTTTTTGCTGAATCCACCCCAAGGCTCGGTGGTTTTGGGGTTAATCTCACCGCTTGCAAGCATTTTGCGATATATGCAATATGAATATACCGTCGGCACAATCACCGCAACCGCCATAACCGAAATCATAACGGGAATTGAAACTTTCATAGGAAGAAAAGCTGCTGCAAGCATTGCAAGACCGCACACAAACCAGACTATTCCGCCCAGACGGTGGGTTTTGTTCCAGTTTTCTTCGTTTTCAAGTGTCCACTTGAGCTTTATGCCCATTGTAAAATTCTGCTTGCACTTCGGAAGATAATTTCCGATTACACAGAATAACAGGGCTAAAAATATAAAAAGCAATCCGAGCACGTTCTTAACTTCAAAATCATCACCCAATGAAGTGAAATACATCATTCCGCTGATAAGCCAGCTTGTTACGGGGCAAACCCAGAAAGTGATTATTTTCATTTTGGGATTCTGATTTTTGTTTCTCACGTCTTTTTCGGAGACAAAAAGGCAAAGCCAATGCAAGGCAAGAAGTATAAGAGGCATTCCGAAAACAGCAAAAGTTTTTGACGACACGGCATCTGCACTTCCCGAAACACCCCAATGGGTGACCATTGTGTCGGGCAATTTATCCCATAAAATAAGTCCTGCAACAATGGGCATAAGAGTTACTGCCGAAGTAATTGCGAGGGTAAGTTTGTTATTTTTCATCACGGTTGCCATCTCCTTTCAGGTCGGTAATCCAAAGCATAATTTCTTCAAGCACCGATGCATTAAGTTCATAATAAATGTATTTTCCCTCTCTTGTGTCGCGTATCAGATCCGCATCTTTGAGAACGGAAAGATGACGTGAAACAGACGCGCCCGTAACAGGAAATTTTTCTGATATCTCCCCTGCGGACATCCTGCCGCCTTTCAGCATATTCAGTATTTCTCGGCGGATGGGGTCTGCGAGAGCCTTCAACGTGTTATTGATACCCAAACAAGCGTCTCCTCTCATTTAACATTTAGCCTAAATGTTAAATGAATGATATCACACATTTGATTTTTTGTCAATACTCTATGCAAAAAACACCCCGAAGTTTTTACTCCGAGGTGTTTGTTTGCATTTTTACAAAAGCAAAAAAACTTAATAACCAGAATTTTTTTTGCTTGTTTGTAATTTTTAGGCAATATCTCTTGTGTTTCGAACATCTTTCCGAAATATTTATTTAGCCAATCTTTCGTATTCTTCATCTGTTATTTCAATCACCCTGCCGTGCTTGAAGCCGTAAGGAAATGAAAACTGCTCGGGTACACGTTCAAAATTCATATCACCCGGCGCAGAAGAAACAAACGGAACATAGCCCATTTTCTCCCTCTCACAGCCGAAAAAATCAAGCATCAGGCACCATCTGCCGTCGGGCAAAGTATATACCGTAGGTCCTTCGTATGAGCCGGGATGATGAATTTCTTTATCCATATATTCTTCAAACACGACATCGTGTTCAAAAGGTCCGTAAAGACTCTTTGAGGTTGCGTGCATATTCATTGAAGGATTGTGAGCATTTTTATAGAAAAGATGGTAAGTATCTCCGACCTTCTGAATGTGCGAATCAAGAATTTCGTTATCCTTTGTGAAATATAGCTCGGGCGTGGAAAATGTTTCAAAATCCTTTGTTCTGCTGCAATAGATTGACATATGCTTATAATCGGTTTCCTCGACGGTTGAACCCCAATGAATGAGATATTCTTTATTTTCTTCGTCAAAGAAAACCTCGGGCGCCCACATACAGCCGAAATCTTCCCTGCCGAAATAAACAAGCTTTTCCTCGGAAAAATCAACAAGATTTTCGGTTTTCCACATTCGCAGGCACTTACTGCCCGTTCTGTTGACAATCTGCCAGTTAACCTGATGGTTTTCATCCATACGGTAAGCAATTGAAAGGTCGGTAGTAATTATCATAAAGCCGCCCGTGTGAAGTCTGACAACCTCAATATCGCGGCATCCCTTTTCTCCGAGCTGCGCCGTAAGCACGGGATTTCCGCTGTTGACGGGCTGCCAATTAAAGCCGTCACGGCTGATTCCGAAATAAACCTGCTCACCGTCAGGCGTAATTTTCTCCTTGAAATGTGCAAATAAATAAGGCATAAAATACTCCTTGGTTTTTTCTTAAATTATAAATTAAAAATGCGTGTTATTCAAGATATTTCTTTAATTTTATGCAAGCCGTGTTTTGTTGACAAACACAATATCTAATGATATAATATTTTATTAATTATTATTTATTTCAGGTGAAACAATGAAGAAAAACATTTACTTTGTTCAGGTCAGCGCGGTATACGGCGAATCTGTCAGAACTGCATATCTGCCCTACGCCTCGGGCTGCCTTGCAGCATATGCCTGGAGTGACGCCGTAATTGCGGAAAAATACAATCTCGGAAGATTCATTTTCATAAGAGAAAATATTGACCGTGCAATCGATTCGCTTGAGAATCCTTATCTTGTCGGCTTTTCTTCATACATCTGGAATATGGAATACAACCGTGAGTTTGCCCGAAAATTAAAGGAAAAATATCCTGAATGTATCGTTCTTTTCGGCGGTCATAATGTTGACCCTCAGGGCAAAGACCTTTGTGAAATGCCGTGGTGCGATATCGTTATGCACGGAGAGGGTGAAAGACCCTTCAAGGAGCTTCTGCTTGCGCTTGCAAACGGTAGAAGTCTTTCGGAAGTGAACAACATCTCATACAGAGAAAACGGAAAAATCATAACAACAGAAAAATCTCAGCCTGAAAATATTGAGGATTATCCCTCACCCTACCTTGCAGGCTGTTTTGATTCAATAATCGAGGAATCGGGCATTTCCCCCTCGATTATATGGGAAACTAACAGAGGCTGTCCCAACCGCTGTGCATTCTGCGACTGGGGCGCGCTCAAGGCAAAAGTGCGCCATTTTCCGATGGAAAGAATCCGCGCCGAGCTTGATTGGATGGTAAAAAATAAGGTTGAATATGTTTACTGCGCCGATGCAAATTTCGGACTTTTTCCGAGAGATACGGAAATTGCGGATCTGATTATAGAATACCGCAACAAATACGGATATCCGCAGATTTTCAAAACTAATTACACCAAAAACAGGGATGAAGTTGTTTTTGAAATCAGCAGCAAGCTGATAAAAGAAGGAATCGGCAAATCCCCCACCCTTTCATTCCAGAGCCTTTCTCCCGACGCACTTAAAGCTATCGGCAGAAGCAATATGGAGCTTGACCATTTCAGGAATCTGATGGTCAAATATAACAGCGCAGGTGTACCCGTTTATTCCGAGCTTATTCTCGGATTGCCCGAGGAAACCTACGATTCATTTGCAGACGGAATATGCACATTGCTTGATTGCGGTCAGCATACCTGCATCGGCATTTACCCCTGCGAGCTTTTACCCAATTCCTTGCTTGCAGACCCCGAATATAAGAAAAAATACGGAATCAAGACGGTACGCACACCCTTCAGCCAGTATCATTGCAAGCCGAGTACCGACGATGTAAGCGAGCTTTCAAATATAATTGTTGCCACAAACTCAATGTGCATTGAGGATTGGCGCAGATCGTTTATTTTTTCAATCTGCGTTCAGGCATTCCACAACCTCGGACTTACAAGAGCCATTGCAATGTATCTTAAACACGAAAAGAATATTTCTTATAAGGAATTTTACGAGCGATTGATTGCTTGGCTTGACAGTCAGGGAGAAGATACATCAGGCGGCGGTGCATATGCACACCTCAGGCAGCTTACCGTTGATGTAAGCGAGGGCAGAGGCACATTTTCTGTCCCCTACGGCGAAAAAGAAATAATCACATGGAGCTTTGAGGAATACATTTTCTTCCGCCTTTCAAACGAGCTTGCAAGCTTTTATGACGAGCTTTATGGCTTTATAAAAACCTTCAGCATTGACGGCGAAATACTTGATGAACTGATTAAATATCAGAAGGATATCATCAGGCAGCCTTTTGAAAGCAAGGTAACCATAAGCAATAAATTCGATTTTTACGGTTATTTCAACCGCATTTATTCCGATTGCTATGCACCTCTCGCAAAAGAGGATACCGTTATTGTTTCCGAAGGTGCGGAATTTGAAAGCCGTGACGAATACGCAAGAGTATGCATATGGTACGGCAGGCGTGACGATGCCCAGCTTAACACGGGAAAGAAAAACAAAATCAAGAGGTAAAAATGAAAAATTTATATCTGGTACAAGTTGATGTTTCCGCCTGCACGGGTGCAGAGCAGGCTTATTTGCCGTACACGGCAGGTGTATTGGCGGCTAACGCATTTCTCAACGAAACAGTCAAGGAAAACTACTGTTTCAAAGAGTTTGTTTTTCTTCGTGAAGATGCAGAAAATGTTATTTCCCGTATGAAAAACCCCGCCGTTGTCGGCTTTTCAAACTACTGCTGGAATACAGAATATAACAAGCTTCTCGCAAGCAAAATCAAAGAAAAATGGGCAGATTGCCTTATCATTTTCGGCGGTCACAACGTGCCTGAAAACGAAGAATTTCTTAAAGAAATCCCTTGCATTGACATCCTTTGTCACGGCGAGGGCGAAGAAACCTTCCGCGATGTGCTTATTGCCGCTCTGAACGGAGATTTTTCATCCGTGAACAACATTTCATTCCGCAGCGGTGACAAAATAATCAGCACACCGAGAACGGCACCCGGCGAAATTGCGGATTACCCCTCCCCTTACACCGAGGGATGGTTTGACGATATTATTAAAAACCACCCCGAAATCACTTTCAACGCTATTCTTGAAACAAGCCGCGGCTGTCCCCACAGATGCGCATACTGCGATTGGGGTCTCCTCAAGTCAAAAACACGGCTTTTCCCCCTTGAGAGAATTCTTGCCGAAATCAAGTGGATGTCGGAGCATAAAATTGCTTTTGTCTGGGGCGCCGATGCAAATTTCGGTCTTTTTGACCGTGATATCGACATTGCGCAGGCTCTCATAGATGCAAAAGAAAGCACGGGCTATCCCGAGCGAATGCGAATGAATTATTCAAAAACCAATTTTGAAAATGTTTTTACAATTGTCAAAAAATTTAAGGAGTGCGAATTTGACAGAATAGGCGCAACTCTTTCATTCCAGAGTCTTTCTCCCGAAGTGCTTCACAATATCGGCAGAAAAAATATGTCTCTTGACTTTTTCAAAAATCTCCTGACCCGCTACAATCAGAACGGAATGAAGGCTTATTCGGAGCTTATTCTTGGATTGCCCGGTGAGACTTACGAAAGCTTTATCAGAGGCATCGGTCAGCTTTTTGAAATCGGTCAGCATTATGTTTTTGAAGTATACAGCTGCATACTTCTTCCCAATTCAATTATGGGTCAGCAGGATTTTGTTGAGCGTTTCGGAATAAAAACCGTTCGTTCGGAAATTTTGCGGCCTCACTTTGCAACAGAGGCATTTGCCGTTCCCGAATACAACAACATTATTGTTGAAACAAATTCAATGAGCCGCGAAATGTGGATAAGAGCAACCGTTTTCTATTACTTTGCAAAAGCTTTTCACGGCAACGGTCTGCTGCGTGCATTTGCAATCTGGCTTCACTATGAAAAAAACATTCCGTATGAGGATTTTTATGACGGAATAATCAGCTATTTTGAAAGTAATCCTCACCTTTTTGTATCCCGTATGTATGAGGAAATCAAACAGCACGCCGATGAAATTTCGAGAGGAATCAACAACAAAAAGTTGCTGTTTGAACCCAGCGGAGACGTTGTCTGGGATGACCACGAATACATCGTGCTGAATTTCCTTGCGGAAAAAGAAAAATTCTTTGAGGATATGCTCGCGTATCTGAAAAGCTTTGATATTCCCGAAGATATTTTCGCAAATCTTCTTGAATATCAGAAAAATATTCTCCGACTCCCCTGCAATGAATCGTCGGAAATCTGCCTTGATTATGATATACACAGCTATCTTCAGAGCGTTTATATCAACGAGCATAAGCCTCTGCAAAAGCTGCGTCATACGCTGAAAATGACCGATACGGATGTTATGAGCAACTGGCGCGACTTCGGCAAATTCGTTATATGGTACGGCAGAATGGGCTGGAAATCATATAAAGACAAAATTGAAATAACCGAATAAAACAAAACCGTTTCTTTCGCTTGGAAAGAAACGGTTTTTTCTTATGTATTCATAAAATCGGAATCGTCAAAATATACCCTGAACTGTTTTTTGGGTCCCGACGGGAATATATCCGAATCAACATTTGTCGGATTATCTTGTGCAGGCTTGCTCTGAGAGGGCTGCGAAGGTGTAAAATCAAAATCGCTGAAGCTGTGGGTCTGTCTGATTCCCGCGGGGGTGGGTTTAGCGGGAGCAGCAGGCTGCGACATATTCTGCACAGCTGCATCAATAAGCCTTTTTACGTCAGGATATTTCTTACAAACAAGGCTGATTGCGTAGCCTACTTCATCTGCATCTTCCTTTGACATTGAAGAAATGCGCTTGAATTGTGTAACATAAAGAACGATAAGAAGAACAACAAAAAGAAGAGTTCCCCACCATGAGGATACGCTGCACAGATAATCATATGTACCGTGGGCAAGAACGGGCAGTACATAACTCAGAATAAGCTCGTCTTTTCCGCTTATCGGACGCCTGATTCTGATTACGCCTTTATCTGCAAATGCCTTTTCAAGCTTTGAAGCTTCATTTTTGACATTCCACATTGAGTAGAATGTACCCATTATTACACCGTCAAACATATGACCGGGCACAGCCGTAAAAGCTCTTACAACTGCGGTTGAGAAACCGTAATCCAGAGTATACAGAACATTTTCAAATGCGGCAAATCCGAGAGAAACAAAAACAGCATAAATCAAGCCGTCAAAATAACTGTTGAAATGCTTGCTGTTTCTTGTAACAAAGAAAAGAACAAGCCATTTGAATCCCTCTTCTATGCAGCCTACACCTACCGTGTTGGAAACGAAAAGGTAAATATTGTAAGGAATGGTACTCAGATACAGACCGTCTTCCGTTTTGTTGGCAAAAAGAGAGAAAAAGCCGTCAATAAGGCTGTTTATCGGGTCGCTTACAATAACAACGGGAAATGCCGTCAATGCACCGAGAAACATAAGCAGAAGCAAAAAGCCGACGGGTTCTTTTTCAACTCTGTCTTTTTTATAAACATAGCAACAAAGGACTATTGCAGGCAAAAGAGCAACTGCAATCAGAAAAATAAGTTCAAGACTCATAAAATTTACCTCACTTTATTCTTTCCCATTCCTGCGGCTTAAAGCCAGCAAAAACAGTATTATCCGCTATAATCAAAGGGCGTTTAACAAGCATTCCGTCTGTTGCAAGAAGCTTAAGCTGCTCATCCTCGCTCATAGTCGGAAGTTTGTCTTTGAGACCCATTGATTTATAAAGCAAACCGCTTGCGTTGAAAAACTTTTTCAGCGGCAGACCGCTTTTCTTATACCATTCGGAAAGTTCCTCATATGTGGGATTATTCTCTTTGATATGGCGGTCAACATACTCAAATCCGTTGTCGTCAAGCCATTTTTTTGCTTTCTGACAGGTTGTGCATTTAGGATATTCAACAAAAAGTATCATCAGAATTCCTCCGCTATCTTCTTAAGTATTTCATCATCCGCAGGGCAGAAATTATATTGCGGAATCTCATCGGGAGTTATGCATCGGATATCGTTATGCTCAAGCATCTGCGGCTCACCGTCAACAATTTCGGCATTAAAAAGCGTAAGGTGAATCGAAATATCGGGATATTCGTGGTCAACCTCCGTAAAGATATCACCCACCCTGACGGTAACGCCGATTTCCTCGCGGCATTCGCGGATAAGCGCATCTTCAAGGCTTTCTCCCTGCTCAACCTTACCGCCCACAAACTCCCATTGATATGCCCTTGTTTTTGTTGGAGGACGCTGAAAAATCATAAACTTTTTGCCCTGACGAATCAGAGCCGCAACAACCTGCACCATAAAAATCCTCTCCCATTCTTATCTAAATTTAGCCTATTTATGCACAAAAGTCAACAAAATTTGTATAAATATAATTACCAAATAAGCAATCATCGTGTTGTGCAAACTGCACATATAAAATTCACACTATCAATCCTTAATTGTGCCGATATATGATTTTTGATTATATCGCTTTAATGCGTCGAATTTTCGGTTGACTTTATTATTTCTTTTATATATAATAAAGGGAACCTTATAGTGCATAAGTGTTATTTTATTCAAAATTGTATATTCCGTCAGGGAATGCTGTTCAAAAAAGGAGAGATTAGCATGAAAAAAATCACAATCGCAGACGCAACGCTCAGAGAGTGTGCGCGCAGGGGTGATATCGCCCTCAGTTTCAAGGAAAAAATTGAAATTGCAAAGCTTCTTGACAAACTCAATATCGATGTTATCGAAGCTGCACCTATCACAGACGAAAAAATTGATACCCTTGTTTTGCGCACTATAAGCCCCCTCCTAATGAACAGCATTCTATCCTGCCCCGTCGGCAGCTCGGTTGAGGAAGCAGACAGAGCAATGAAATCCATTGCAGGTGCAAAAAAGCCCCGTCTTCTCGTTTCCCTTCCCGTGTCGGCAGTTCAGATGGAATATTTTTCACACAAAAAGCCTGCCCAGATGCTGGAGCTTATCGCAAAGCTTACGGCTCATTGCTCATCAATCTGCGCAGATGTTGAATTTGCTGCAATTGATGCAACAAGAGCAGACAAAGCTTATCTTATCGAGGCAATCAACCTTGCTGTTGAAAACGGAGCAAAGACAGTTACCGTTTGCGACACCGCAGGCGCACTTCTCCCCTCGGAGTTTTCCGCTTTGCTTGAAGAAATCGGCAACGCAATTCCCGCAGAAAAGAATGTTACTCTTTGCGCGGAATGCAGCAATGCCCTTGATATGGCAAATGCCTGCGTATTTGCCTGCATCGGCGCAGGAACAACTCAGATTAAAACCTGCATCGGCAGCGAAGCGCTTCCCAACCTTGAGCATGTTATGAAAGCTCTGCAGGTTAAGGGTCACACCCTTGATGTAAGCTACGGCGTTAACTCAATGGCTATCAACCGCTCCGCATCACAGATTCTTGCGATGACAAGCGAGTCAAACGCATCGGCTCTCAGCGGTGCAGTTGCAACGGGCGAAGCAAATGTTCTTCTTGACGATACCGCTGATATCGCAAAGGTCAGCAAGGCTATCGTTACTCTCGGCTATGAGCTTACCGAAGATGACACCTCAAAGGTTTTTGAAGCATTCAAGAATGTTTCAGGTAAAAAACAAATCGGCACAAAGGAGCTTGACGCTCTTATTGCAACAGTTGCTCATCAGGTGCCTCCCACATACAGAGTTCAGAGCTATGTTCTTAACTCGGGCAATTTTATTTCATCAACCGCAAATATCGTGCTTGAAAAAGGCAGCAGAACACTCAAGGCTGTCGGTATGGGTGACGGTCCCGTTGATGCCGCATTCCGCACAATCGAGCAGATAATCGGTCATCACTATGAGCTTGACGATTTCCAGATTCAGTCGGTTACCGAAGGTCGCGAGGCTATGGGTGAAGCTCTTGTAAAACTCCGCTCAAACGGCAAGCTTTATTCGGGCAAGGGTATTTCAACCGACATTATCGGAGCAAGCATTATTGCTTATGTCAATGCTCTTAACAAAATCGTTTATGAGGAGGAAAATGTATGAGACTCTCTTTCTCAACAAACGGCTGGCAGGAGCTTTCGTGGGCTGAATTCATAAACACGGCAAACGACCTCGGCTTCAGCGGCATAGAAATCCACAACATAACAGACGAAAGATTCACGGGTGCGGATGCACCGTTCAATAAAGCAAATTCATCGGCAACAGTTCATAAGCTCCTTGAAAATTCAATTTCAATCCCCTGCATTGACACATACTGCAACATTGCGGATGAAAAAGTAGCGGACGAGGGCTTTGAAGAAATTGCAACCGCAATTGAAATTGCCGCAAGAATCAGATGCCCCTATGTAAGAATTCACGCTTATGCAACGGGCGCAGAAAAGAAAAACGAGGATGCCGCAGTAATTTCGCTTATCGGCAGACTTATCGAAAAAGCAGAGCAGGATAATGTTGCTCTCCTTGTTGAAACAGTCGGTCTGTATGCAGACACATCAAGACTGCGTGACCTTCTTAACATCTTTGCCTGCGATTATCTTGCAGCTCTCTGGGATATCAACCATCCCTACAGAGATTTCGGCGAAGAGCCCGACACAACAATCACAAATCTCGGCGCATATATCAAGCATGTTCACATCAAGGACTCCGTTGTTGAAGACGGTGAAATCAAATACCGCCTTATCGGCGAGGGCGACCTGCCTATCGGCACAATGATACGCGCTCTCGGCTCGGTCAACTACGACGGCTTCCTTTCATACGAATGTCAGCCCGACAAAATGGAGGATTTCGGCATTGCAGATATCGTATTCCCCCACTTTGTGAACACAATTCAGCTTTACAACAACGAAAAGAAAAGCGAAGAGCTTCTGCTCACAAACAGAAGCGGCTCGGGCAAATTCGTCTGGGAAAAATACAAGCTTATCAACAAGACCTTCTCACAGGTGCTTGACACGATGGTTGAAAAATTCCCCGACCAGCTCGCTTATAAGTACACAACTCTCGACTACACAAGAACTTACAAAGAATTCCGCGATGACGTTGACAACTGCGCAAGAGCGCTCATCGCTCTGGGCGTAAAGCCCGGCGATAAGGTTGCCGTCTGGGCAACAAATATTCCCCAGTGGTTCATCACCTTCTGGGCAACAACAAAAATCGGCGCAGTTCTTGTTACGGTCAACACCGCTTACAAAATCCATGAGATTGAGTATCTTCTCAGACAGTCCGATACTCACACTCTCGTTACAATCGAATCATGCCTTGATTCAAACTACGCTCAGGCAATCGCAGAACTTTGCCCCGAGCTTGAGGTTGCGGTACCGGGCAAACCCCTCCACTGCCGCAAGCTCCCCTTCCTTCGTAACG
>JAZQXJ010000019.1:0-34542 GCA_045632815.1 Acutalibacteraceae bacterium
CACGTGAAACAGAGGGCCAGTAATGAATCAGCAGATAAAGCGCAAAAATTCCGAGCCCTGCCTTTATCCACGTTTTAAAATCAATTTTTTTCAACGCCGTCGGTACTCCTTCCCCTGCATTTTTTATAACAATAGCATAAAATGCAAGAAAAATCAAGAAAAATGCGCCACGCCGCACTACGGAGCGCTCTTGAAATCCGGGTTGTTATGTGGTATTATCTAAAGACGAAAGGTGAGTGATTTTCGTGAAAAAGAAAATTGTCATTGCGGTGATTGCGGTTGCTGTTGTTGCGGCTGCCGTTTGCGCCGTTGTATTTTTGGGCGGCGGTGAAAAACCCGACCTTGAAAAGCTCAATATTGTTGAAAACGTTGAGTATTCGGAGCCTGATTTCAAAGATGAGGCGAGCCCTGCAATGCTGTGCTACGATTTTGATTCACTTGACCTGAGCGAATACGAGCAGACCGACTTTTATGATTACACATGCTATGTACGCGGCGAAACGGAATCTGAGGTCGGCATTGTTGACGGCGAACACTCTGAACGCTCGTACGCTTACAAGTATTATAAAGATGAATATCAGACAATGCTTTTCACCGAAGACGGAAAGCTTTATTATTACCTTAACAGCTGGGCATATTTTGCCGACTACGGACAGGAACAGAAAAGCTACGGCACATATTATCAGGACGGAAAAGTTGTTTGCTACGAGGTTGCGCTGACGGGCAGCGATGCGTGGGCGTTTTACAGTCCCGACGGCGAGTTGCTTGCTCTTTCCGCTTTTGTGCAGACGGAAAAAGGTCTTGAACCGTTTTTCTATGACGCCGACCGAAAGCAGATAAGCCTTGCAAAGTTCAGACAAACCGTGCCCGCCGTTTACGGCAGTCACGAATACTATTCGGCAGGCTCTTTTTACACAGAATAAGAAAAAATTAAAGCGGCACTTCGTTGGGCGACCCACCACAAGAAAGTTAAGGTTTTTCTCGGCTCTTTTTGCGTTGATACATTATGAAAAAAATCCGCAATACACCAGTATTGCGGATTTTTTGTCATTTCGTCTGAACGAAAAATAACCTGATAAAAACTGCTTCGCATCTTAAAAAGGGATAGTTTGGATATAGAACAAGGCAAAAAGCGCAGAAATCCTTGACGGATTTCGAGCATTTTAACGCAGTTATATGCCAAAATATCCTGTTTTAAGGCTTAAATTCCTTACGAAAGGTCGCCCTTCGGAGGCTGTTTTTTACATCCAGAACAGCTTTTCGCCGTCGGTTTCTTTAAGATGCGAAACATCATTCTGCAAGGCAAGCTTGGGCGGCTCATTCTCACAGAAATTTATTTTGGTGACAGATGCGTTATAAACCGAAAGTCGCATTGCATCATAAGGAATATTCAGCGCCGCTTTAATCAGCTGATTGAGAAACATTCCGTGAGCAACAACAATCACATTTTCGTGGTTTTGATGCTTTGCTTTGAGCTTTTCGATAACTCTCTGCGCTCTTGCGTAACATTCCTCTGCGCTTTCGCTGAAATCTTCAAAACCGTTTTCGGTTAATCGGACACCCCATTCAAGCAATTCGGAATCAATTATAATTTCTTCGGAAATATTCATCGCCGTTTTTCTTGCTCTGTCAAGGGGGCTTGCATAAAGGGTATAATCCTTAAACTGTGCAAAACGCTCGCCGAGAGCCTTTGCCTGGGCTTCGCCGTGAGGAGTAAGCGGCGGATTTACTCTGTCAAAATCGCCGTCAGAGTCAACATTACCCATACTTTCCCCGTGGCGGATTAAATAAAGCTGAAGATACATTTCATCGTTGCGCATTGCTTGCCTCCTGAACACAATATAAATTCATATCCCAGCACGGAATATAGGGATGACGGCGGAGAAAGAATTTATATTCGGGATTAATCTTTGCGATTTTCAGCGGCAATTCAAAAACATCGGCACTCTTATGATAAAGCGCAATATTCAGCTTAGGTTTTTGATTTTTCAAAGTTTCAATCGCTCCGTCAAGAGCCGCATTTTCCGCACCCTCAACATCCATTTTGATATAGGTTATATTTTTGCTTTTGCAGATTTCGTCAACGGTTGTTGTTTCAACCGACTCCCCTTTTTCGGATATGGTCGACTGTCTGCCCGCCTTGCTGCTGAAAGTCAGCTCGGTGCTTTCGCTGTAAACCGCCTTTTGAATTGCGGTTGAACGGGGAACATTTTCAAGATAAGCGCAAAGCTTTTTAAATGTTCTTCTGTCAGGCTCAAGAGCAATTATCTCGCCGTATTCTCCGCCGCAATAATGCAGAAATTCCTCAACCGTATCTCCTCGGTATGCTCCGAGGTCAAGAAAGCTTTCATTTCTGCCCATTGAAAATACTCCGCTGAAAATCTCGTCCTTTTCGGTTGTGATTTTGCGCAGTACATCAAGCTCGCCGCCGAACATAAAATTCACACAGCCTGCAAAAATCTCCTTTGAGCCGTCCTCAAAGAGGTCGTAGGCGGCGTTAATTTGTTCCTCGTTGCGTTTAACAAATTCACGGTTGAATATTTCATCTCCGAAAACGGGAACGCAAGGCACAAGCACTCTGTATTTTCCGCAAAGGGAATAAATATGATTCATCACTTCGGGTATGCAGGTTGCAAATGCAATCGCAAGAATGAAATCGCCCTCAAATTCCGAAAGTTTCTTCACCGTAAAGCCTCTGAAGCTTTGCCCTCTTACGAAATCATCGCTTGCGGTTACGCCCATAACAGGAATTTCAAGGCGATTGAACTCGTCAATCACCTTGTCTGCGCCGTTGCCCATTCCGTAAACCACAACGGGCAAGGCGCTCTCTTTTATTTTTTCCCAGGAAGATTTTTTATCAATCTCAAACTTTAACATTTATCTCTTTTCACCGATGAAATCAAAAGGATTGACACCGCCGTCAAAAGGCTTGAATGCAACGGCAAATTCAAACGGCTCAAAGCCCCACTTGCGCTCAGGCTCAAGCTCATCATAAATGCCGTGACCGCTTCTTGCATCTATTTTGTAATCGGTATAAACCATTGTATCCTCAAGAGGTACAAGCTCATCATTGTGAGCAGTTTCTTCAAGCATATGAGGAGTAAAATGACTTGCATTGAAGCAGAATGTGTTTTCGCTCACGGGAGCAAAAATCATACCCTCGCCGTTTTCGTTGCTTACAACGCCGTATTTTGTTCCGAAATGCGAGCCGTTTTCAATAGGTCTTACATAGGGAACAAAGTTCTCGGTTGCGGTTGTGTTGAATTTGCCGTAATATGCGCCGAGATGGCGGTCAGCATAGGTCTCAACGGGTCCTTTGCCGAAATATTCCATATTCTCGCATCCGCCTTTGACTGCAAAACGGAAGCCGAAACGAGGCAGACGCATATTCATCTCTGCAAGCAGAGGTCTGAATTCGCCGTTAAAGCCCATAACGGCACTGCCGTCACCGTAGAATTTATAGACGGTTTCGCCCTTTATGAGAGGCACAACTGCAGGACCGCCGATCGAAACAGCGCAGGTAATCTTAACACAATCTTCTTCCTCGGAAACAACTGCGGAATATGTTTTCTGCACAGCCGCCTGCATTGCGGCGCTGCGTCTGTCATCGGCATCGCCAAGCTGATTGTAGCCGTGTGCCTTCCAGATTTCAACCTGCACGGGCCGAGAAATCATTTCCTTGCCGCCGCAGATAATTGAAGAAATTCTGCCGTAAGGCTTGTCAAAGGTATAGCAGATATTGCCGCTTTCAATCTTAACAAATCTGTCGCCATCATCAACGGAGGGAAGTGATGCGGTGATTGATTTTTTCTCTGTTTCTGCAGATAAATCAAACTGTGCAAAGCCTGTTTCATAACCCGCTTCTGCCCATTTTGTTGCCACCTTGTTGCGGAATTTGAGAGTCAGATAACAGCAGCCGCTTACGGGTGCTTTGTCAAACAGAACATATTCTTTGGCACTCTGAGGTGCGATATCGGTATCGTCAATTCTGCCGCTGAGAACGCTTTCTCCATTAACCTCAAGCGCCCATTCAACATATATATCGGAAAGATTTTCAAAATATCTGCGGTTAAAAATGCTTACCTTGCCGCCGTCATATTTAACCTCAAAAGGCTCGTAGCCTTTCTTCATATCGGCAAAGCCGGGGCGCAATGTTCTGTCCGCAAAAACAATGCCGTCAATACAGCATACGCTGTTGTGGGGATAATCACCGAAGTCACCGCCGTAACGGTAGCCCTTGCCGCCGTTCACTGCAATTGCGTGGTCGGTAAGCTCCCAGAAGCAGCCGCCCCAGATTGCAGGATATTTTCTGAACCAATCGCAATGGGCGTGAATATTACCCGTTGACATCGAACAGCAGAATTCGCAGAAATAGAAAGGCTTCTTTGAATTCTTGTTTTCACAATATTCTGCGGTATATTCAAGAGGAGCGTACATACGGCTCTCAACATCGGAAATGTCACTGTAATTTTCGCCAATGGGAACAGCCTTGAACTCGAGATGTGCGTTTTCGTAATGGATAATCGCCTTGGGGTCACGGCTCTTTATGTACTTATGCATTGCTCTGTGATTCTTGCCGCAGCCCGACTCATTGCCGAGTGACCACATAATAACGCAGGCGTGGTTTTTATCGCGCTCAAAAAGGCGCTCCGCTCTGTCAACATAGGCAGGCTCCCATTCATCGTCAATCGAAAGCTTTGACCAACGCATCCAATCCCATGTATCACGGTATTCAAAGCCCATTCCGTGGGTCTCGATATCCGCTTCATCAACCACCATAAGACCGTATTCATCGCAAAGTTCAAGGAATCTGGGGTCGTTGGGATAATGTGAGGTACGCACGCAGTTGCAGTTGCCCTTCATAATGATATGGATATCCTCAATCATATGTGCAAGGTCGCAATAATAGCCCGTTTCGGGGTTTGAATCGTGACGGTTAACGCCGTAAAGCTTGATGGGCTGATTGTTTACATAAGCCACATTGCCTCTGAAATCAATACGCTTGAAGCCGACCTTAAAGGGAATATATTCGCCGTTACTCTCAACAATGAGGGTGTAAAGCAAGGGCTTTTCGCTGCTCCAGAGAGAAGGATTCTCAACAACGATATCCATATCTCCCCTGCCCTCAGAAACAATATATCCGCAGGGCGAAATAAGCTTATATGTAAATTCATATTCACCTGTAACATCGGCAGTAATTCTCGCTGACGCAAGGTCATCCGCAAGATTTGTTTTAATATACACATCCTTGATTTTACTGCTTCTTTCAAGGATATAAACTTCTCTGAAAATACCCGAAAGGCGGAAGAAATCCTGATCCTCAAGATAGCTGCCGTCGCACCATTTGACAACAACAACATCAAGAGTGTTTTCGCCGTTAACAAGCTTATCGGTAATGTCAATCTCGCTTGTGCAATGGCTTACCTGACTGTAAGCAGCAAACTCACCGTTGACATAAAGATAGAAACACGATGCAACGCCCTCAAAATTGATGCAATAAGTCTTACCGTCTTTTTTATCAAGATTGAACTTTCTGTTGTAGTGACCTGCAGGATTTTCGTCAGGGACAAAAGGCGGATCAAGAGGGAAAGGATAGAAAAGATTGCTGTAAAGAGGCACATCATAGCCCTTTCCAAGCTCTGTCTGCCAGCATTTAGGCACGGGAATTGTATCCTCAAAATTTACATCAAGAAAATCCGCACCGATATCTTCAAATGACTTATAAAATTTAAAATTCCATTCACCGCAAAGGCTTGTATAGAATTCGGATTTTTCTCTGTCTGCCTCAAAGGCGGCGCCTTCGCTGTGATAAGGAATAAAATATGCTCTGGGCTTTTCGCAACCGATATGAAGGCTGCCGAGATCTTTGTGATAAGCTTTTATTTTCATAGCTTCCTCCTTAAATAAATTACACTTTATAATTTATATTTAATTTATATCACACAGACACTATTTTTTCAAGACAAACAAAGCATATTTATGGTAAAAATCACAACAAATCAACCCTTGAAATAAATCGGTAATTGGATTATACTTTATTATTATCATCAAAAAGAAGGTAAGAGAAAGTGAAAAATCAGAATCTTTCAAGGGTTGTGGCATCTGCGCTGTTTGCGGCAATAATCTGCGTTGCAACATTTATCGTACAAATCCCCTCTCCCGCAACGGGCGGGTACATAAACCTCGGCGACTGTTTTGTGCTTATTGCGGGATTTTACCTCGGCTTCGGCTACGGTGCTGTTGCCGCAGGTCTCGGCTCTGCTCTGGCAGATTTGCTGGCAGGTTACGCACAATATGCACCTGCTACTTTTGTCATAAAAGCGCTTATGGCAATCACCGCATATGCGGTTTTCAGATTTTTCAGCAAAAAATCACGCACAATTGCAAAAATAATCGGTGCTTTTACCGCCGAAGCAATTATGGTGCTCGGATATTTCGCATATGAAGCGGTTATCTTAAAATACGGTTTGAGTGCCGCAGGCAGCATTTTGCCCAACATTATTCAGGGCATTGCAGGAATTGCCGCCGCATTTGCATTGAGTGCCGCACTTGACTCCGCAATAAAACGCAGTAAAACACTTTCGGACTTTTTCGGGAAAGGATAAACAATGAACGAAATTTACACAAATTCTTACAATGCCGCAAAAGAACTGATTGAAATTGCGGAGCTTAAAAGCGGAGATGTTGTTGTTATCGGCTGCTCAACAAGCGAGGTTATCGGCGAAAAAATCGGCACAAGTGGCACGGTTGAGGTAGCACAGGAAATTTTCAACGGCATTAACACGGCACTTTCCGAAAAAGGAATTTACATTGCTGCACAGTGCTGCGAGCATCTCAACAGAGCAATTATAATTGAAAAGGAAAAGGCTGACGCACTTAATCTTGAGCAGGTTTGCGTTGTTCCTCATCCCCGTGCAGGCGGCTCATTTGCAACCGCCGCTTGGCAAACAATGAAAAATCCCGTTGCAGTCGAAGAAATAAAAGCGGATGCAGGCATTGATATCGGCACAACACTTATCGGAATGCATCTCAAGAGAGTAGCCGTGCCTGTAAGGCTTGTAAACAACACTATCGGCGAAGCAAAGCTTTCCGCCGCAAGAACAAGACCGAAATATATCGGCGGCGAGAGAGCGAAATACGAATAAGTAACAAATACCCCTCGGAAGAACAAATGCTTCCGAGGGGTATATTCTTTAAAGGAAACTTATTCCATTGTAAATATTAAGTGCTACAAGCAGTAGCATAACCGCAGAAAAAACTTTTCTGATAAGCTTATCGTCAAATTTACGGTTAAACTTTGAGCCGATCATTCCGCCGAGAATTGCCGCAGGCAAAATGAAAATCAGAGTTTTCCATTGATGAGCATAAGGCTCAATTCCCGTTGACACAAAAAGCGTTGTCAGCTTTGAAAGCTGCGAAAAAAAGATGATTGCAACAGAATAAACCGCCGATTCTTTTACATTCAGCGAGAAGAAAAGAGTAAGCACCGCAACATTTATCGGACCACCGCCTATGCCAAGGAATGAAGCAAAAAAACCGAGCATCAGTCCGACGATCAATATTGCCGCTTTATTTGTTATATGAAAAGATTTTCGCTCTTTACTCACATAAAAGCATACAGTCGCAAGCAAGCCTGCAAGCACAAAAGCCTGAACACATCTTATTTTTTCCTGAGGAGCAACCGAGCCGAGAAAATCAATACATTTACTGCCCAGCCAGCCGCCTGCGATTGAGCCGACAGAAACAAATGCGATGATTTCTTTTTTGAATTCAACCTTGTTCTTTATATATCGCAAGGTTGAAACAACGGACATTGTAAAAACAGCCGCCGCAGACAAAAAATCGACCTGCATTCTGGGCTCTGCGCCGATGAAATCAAGCACGGGTTTTATTATTACTCCCCCGCCCAATCCCACAAAGGCACCGAGAGTTGTTGCCGCAAGAATAACAGCGGAATATATTACCGCAAGCATCAGAATCTGCTCACCATATCGGCAAATGCATCAGCAATAACCTGCTGCGCCGCAAGACCCATTGAGTTTGTTTCGTGATAATGGTTAAGGTCAAACTTATCCTTATAACCGTTGAGATAAGGCTGTGTGGGGTTAAGAATGAAATCATTGGGAGGCACAACATAGCCTGTCATATCGTTTGAAACGCCGAAAACAACCATTTCAGGCTCGCCTGCAATTTCAGCAAGAGGTGTGGGGTTGATTTCACCGCCCTTGCCCGTAGGCGAGGTTTCGGCAGTTTTATAGCCGCCGTAAACGGTTGAAACAAAGCTTTCACCGGGAAGAAGAAGCACCTTCTTGCCGCCGATTGACATATATGTCATTTCCGTCATCATTGCAATACCGATGTCACTTTCCTTGCAGGGATAAGCGTTGAAGCTCATAACCTTGCGCATTGCAAGCAGTGTAAGAACATAATTGCCGACAGGAAGATAGAAAGGCTGCTGCATAACCTTCATTTCGGGCTGAAGCTCTTTATCGTTATCAATCTTAAGAGCTGCATCGGCAATCATTTTTGCCTGAAGCTTGATGCAGTTTACTTTATCATCCTTGTCAAGCTCTGCCGCATCCATTGCGCCGATTGCGCCGATACCGAAAAGTACATTTGCACCCTTTTCCGCCTTAATCTGTTCGCGCATAAAATAAGGATATTCACCGCTGAGCATTCTGTTTCCGCCGCCGAGCGAATTGGGATGAGCGCCGAAGTTCATAATCCAGGTTTCTGCCGAGCCGTCTGCAGGCACAAAGCGGAAACGGGTGAGAATTTCGTGCTTATCAAGGAAGCCTCTGCGTGTCTGAAGACCGCCCTCAATTTTAATATCACCTGTGTAAAGCTTACCCTCTTTTCTGTTTGCATAAGCTTCCTCTGCAACCTTGACAGCTTTATTCATAAGCATATCCATATATTCGGGGTCTTTACCGTCGGAGGGAATATTAACGAGGTTGGGCTTGCCCCAATAACCGAGAGTGTCAATACCCGAATGACTGTGGGTGCAGCTGAAGTTGATGCACTTACAGCCTTTGATTTTGGGAGATGCCATAATCATTGAACGGATTTTGTTAACCTCAACTCTTGTCATACCGACTATATCTGCACCAAGCCAGAGCATACCCTCATCGTTGCCGCAGTCAAGCCATACGGCGCTTATGTAAACGGGAGTAAGTACGCCTTCCATTTTATGACCCGAGCCGTGACCTGCAATCCAGTATGTTTTACCGCTTGAAAGATCAGGCATAATTTCGTCTGTTGCAAAGCCTGCTCTGTAGCCGTTGCCGCCGATAACCGTGGTGGCAACCTTTTCAATTTCGGGTGCAGTGCCGTTTTTGCAAACCTTTTTACCGAATGATTTTGTAATTGCTGATATGCCTTTTGAGGCGAGATCCATAATATCCATATTTTCCACTTTCCTTTCGTCAACAGTTTTTGCCAAATTTATAAATGCTCTGGGATTCAATATCAAAAACGGGAATTATAACAGGCGGTACGCCTGCGTTGACCGTGAGTGACGAAATCATTGTCCTTGCATAAGGAAAAAGCTCTCTGAAGGTCTGAACATGAAGCAATTCCTTTTTGATTTCGGGGTTATAGGTGAAAATGCCGTGAATAACCGCCTTGATACGGAAACGGTCCTTATCGGCTTTATCATTAACCTCAACGGTGAATTCACCGATGCAGGTATTGCTGGGTGAATACTTTACATTATACGAATATTTCGTTTCAAACTCCAGCTTTACGCCGTTTTCACATTTATTGACAAACTCAATTTCGCTTGCTTTATAGCCTTTAAAAATAATGTTATTTGCCAATTAAATCACCTCGGCTTTTTCAATGGTAATGGGTGTCACGGGCTTTGAAAGCTTTCCGTCGCTGCCGATAGTTCTTTCAACCTCGAGGAAGGAATCAACGGTTTCCATCCCCTCAACAACAACTCCGAATGAAGCATAATCGCCGTCAAGGAAGGTTGAATCTGCATAACAGATAAAGAACTGTGAAGAAGCGGAATTCATCGAATCGCTGCGACGGGCCATTGACACAACACCTCTTGTATGTGAAAGCTTGTTGTCCTTGTAGCCGTTGGATGCAAATTCGCCGTAAATCTTATCAGGACTGCCTCCTGTGCCGTCGCCGTTGGGGACACCGCCCTGAGCCATAAAGCCGTCAACAATTCTATGGAAAGTCAAGCCATCATAAAAGCCCTCGGAAACAAGCTTTATAAAATTATCAACAGTTTTGGGGGCATATTCGGGATAGAGTTCAATAACAAAAGTCATTCCGTTTTCCATTGTGAATCTGACTCTTTTATGCTCTGTTGAACCGCTGTTTTCTTCATCTGCCACATTATCTGTTTCTTCGTACATATTAACGGCATCGTCATCGGTTTTGACGGTATCGTCTGTGCGGTTTGTGTTACCGCAAGCACCCATAACAAAAACAAGCGCAAGAGCAAGCGCAATAATTCTTATAAACTTTTTCATCTGAACATACTCTCCTATTATATTTATACTTTAATTATATATTCTTTTGACTGAAATAGCAACAACAAATTTAATTGTTCATAAAAAAAGAAAAAGCGAGGGCATTTCAGCCCTCGCAAATTCGGATATGATTAATAGTTCTCTTTTCTTACTTCAAAGTATGCCTGAGGATGAGCGCAAACGGGGCAAACCTCGGGAGCTTTCTTACCCATTACAAGGTGACCGCAGTTGCGGCACTCCCACATAGTTTCCTCTGCCTTTTCAAACACCTTCTGCATTTCAACATTGCTGAGAAGTGCGCGGTATCTTTCTTCGTGAGTCTTTTCAATAGCGGCTACCATACGGAATTTTTCTGCAAGCTCTGTAAAACCTTCAGCCTCTGCTTCATCGGCAAAAGTTGCGTACATATCTGTCCACTCATAGTTTTCGCCTTCAGCTGCGTGAAGAAGATTCTGCGCTGTATCGCCAAGCTCGCCGAGAGCCTTGAACCACATTTTTGCGTGTTCTTTCTCATTGTTTGCGGTTTCTGTGAAAATTGCGGAAATCTGCTCGTAGCCTTCCTTCTTTGCTACAGATGCAAAATAGGTGTACTTGTTTCTTGCCTGTGATTCGCCTGCAAATGCAGCCATAAGATTCTGTTCTGTTTTTGTTCCTTTAAGATTCATTTTTTCTTCTCCTTTATCGTTATTTTCTTCAACCGCCTCAACTCTTTCAAAATCTGAAGCGGGATGTTTGCAAAGCGGGCAGATAAAATCTGCGGGAAGCTCGTCAGCCTCGTGGATGTATCCGCATATCTTGCAGCGGTAATACACCTTGACATTCTTCTTTACCTCGGGCTTCGGCTTGATATATTTATGGTAATAGTCATAAGTTACACTCGGTACTTCCGAAAGGATTTCGCAATCCGTAACATCTGCGAGGAACAGAGTGTGTGTTCCGAGGTCTGTTGCGGAAATAACCTTTGCAGAAATGTAAGCATTGGTTGAATCGGTAATGTAATAAAGACCGTTTCCGCTTCTCTTTGCGGCATTATAGCCCTCAAACTTATCCGTATCCTTGCCGCTTCTGAAGCCGAAAGCCTTGAAGATATCAAAGCTTGCGCTTGTTGTGAGAATACTTACATTGAATTCACCCGTTGCAAAAACCATATCGTGGGTTTTGTTTGCCTTGTTGACGGCAACGGTAATTCTGTTTGGGTTTGCTGTGACCTGAGTAACGGTGTTGATTATGCAGCCGTTATCAAAGCCGTTTTCTTTCGCCGTCAGGACATAAAGTCCGTAGCCGATTTTGAACATAGCATTTGTATTCATAAATTACCTCCTTACCTTATTATTGTCATTATGCAAAGCATTCAACCATTTTAAGGCTGCCTGTAACCGAAAATTTTCCTTTTGCGTTTTCGGGCATCAGGAAATAATCGCCTTTCTTAACGGCTGTTTTGTAATTATCGCCGAGAATTTCACCGTTACCCTCTGTGATAACATAAACCGCCGCACCTCTCGCAAGCTCAAAACCGCCGCCTGCAAGTGTTACGCTTCTGACAGCAAAGCTGGTTGTTATGCTTTCGTCTATGATTGTCTCATATTTAACACCCTCCGCCTCGCTGATTGTTTTCGGAGTAAGCGGTGCAGGGTATTTTTTGCCGATATCAAAACATTCAAGGGCTTTTTCACGGTCTAAACCGAGATACATTTCTCTGTCCGACAGCTTATATTCGCCGCACCAACGCTCGGGTTGAATTGTGAAATCCGTCGGCTCCTGAACTTCAAGAAGAAGACAACCGCAACCGATTGCGTGAACCATTTTTGCGGGAATGTATATTACATCCCCTGCTTTTACGCTGATTGAACAAAGCAGACTTTCCATTTCATTGCCGCCGTTTTCACTTTCATCAATGGCTTTTTCAAAGTCTGCAAGAGTTACTCCGTCTTTGAAGCCGAAAAAGATCTTTGCATCGGGACGGGTCGCAAGGATAATCCAGCTTTCTTCCTTGCCGTATTTTGAAGAAAAATAATTTTCAGAATAAGCTTTGTCGGGATGAGCCTGCACGGGAAGCCTGATTGCGCTGTCAAGAATTTTTGTCAGAATACCCAAATCATCTCTTGCACCGAGGATTTCGGTTTTATGGTTTTCGATTGCATCGTTAAGGTAAATATCCGTACCTCTTATTTTTGAAACACCCTCATATTCATCGGTGCTTCCCTCGTTAAGAGCTTTAACGCTTGACGCAACCCACTCCTCAGGATAAAAGCCGTCGGTTGAGTCATCACCAAAGAAGTCAGAAAAAAGCTTGCCGCCCGTATAAACTCTGAAAACTCTGTTCTTTTCAAAAAAAATAGGTTCATTATAAAACATAATTATTACTCCGTGTATCTGATGAGTCTGCACGCCTCATCAATATTTTTATATTTACCGCAGGCAACCGTTGCCGCAAGCGCTGCGCCGTAAGACGCCTCCTCTGCATAGAGAGGAATTTTTATGTCACAGCCGAACATTTCAGCCGTTACTCTGCGCAATGCCGCATTTTTTCTCATTCCGTTGCCTGAACAAACAAGCTGCTTTGCCTTTTTGCCGCCGCTTTCATACATTTCATAAAGCTCGCCCGATATGCCGTTAAGCACGGCAAGCGCAAAATCCGCAGGGGTAAAATTCTGCTCCGAAAGATTTGATATTGAGCCTCTCACAGCAGGGTCATTCCTTGTGCCGCAGAAACGGCAATCCGCCTTAAGCGTTGTTTCGGTTTTATCTTCAAGAAGCTTTTCAATATAATCATATACGGCATCTTTGCTGCCTGCAATCTGCCTGAAAAAGTTTTCGAGCATTGCAAAAGCTCTGCCGCCGCAAAGCGCACAGCCCGCCGCAAGCAAGCGTTTGCCGTCAAAGGGTCTGTTTTCAACAATGCTGCTTTCAACGGGTGTTGATGTCAGCCACGAAATCTGCGAGCCTGTGCCGACATTAACAAGAGCGTTGTCTGCATCGGAAACCGAACCGATAAAGCTTGCCTGATTATCACCCAGAGCAACGCAAACGGGAATACAGTTATATTCGCCTAGGGCTTTGAATTCAGCCGTAACCTCGGGCAAACGGGGATTATCAATTGTAAAACAATTATTATTTACATTGAAACAACCCAGACTCGCCGCATTTGTGATATGCACAAGCGGCTTTTTCAAAGCGCAAAGCTGCATTGCCGCATAGTCTGCAATCGTGCAAAGGCTGACCGCGTTTTCGGGGATAAGTCCGTTTTTTTTGTTATAATAATCCGTTGCCAGACCGTAGCCTGCAAAACAGCCGAGAGTCTGTGCGTATGATTTTCCGCCTTTATATTCAGCTGCCGCACGCTCATCCTGCCAAGTGTAAAGGGGGCTTACGGCTTTTCCGTGCGCATCGGTATAAACAATGCCGTGCATCTGACCAGAAAATCCGATTGCCGCGGCATCGGATACATCAAGCTCATTCATAACCGCATAAACGGTTTCCATTATCATATCGGGATTCTGAATTTTCTCAAAACTTTTCTCCGATTTGATAAAGGAATCATTGGCTTTGGTAACGGATTTGGTTATCTCGCCGTTTTCGCCGTTGACACAAACTCCGCAAATGCTTGTTGTGCCTATATCAAGTCCGATAATCTTCATTCCGTCACCTCAGGCAATGGCAGTTGACCCGGGGTCAAGCCTTGTTATGATATCCTGCTGAATTGCAGGTGAAAGGTCAAGGAAATTAACAAATGTGCCGTGAATTCTCATAATATAAACACCGCTCGGTGCATATTTTTTGGGGTCTGCAAGAACTTTTCTGAGAATTTCGGCGGTGGTAACATTAACATACAGATAGAAAGGTGCAACACTATCGTTGAGAGTATTGAAAAACAGAGGATTGATAACCTTATCTCTGAATTCCAGACCTTTACCCTCATAGTTATCGGCTGTAAAGTATTTGGGGTCAATGCCGAGATGAGAAGCATAGCCGCCGTTCATCTTTTCAAAAGGCATCTTCAGATTTGAAAGCATACGGAAGCCGAGGCCGTTTTCCGCACTGCCGTAGAGAGGGTCAACACCGTAGCCAAGCATATCTCTTGACTTTCTGCCGTCGGGAGTTGCACCGACCCAGTAGCCGTAAAGGAGATGTGTTGAGGGTGAGCTGAAATCGGGTCTGAAAGAATTGCCGAGGTAATTCTTGTTTGAAGAAACGATATCCGCAACCTTTGAAGCAATCTCCCCTGCCTCACGGTCAACACCCTCGATGTTGTTGCCGAATTTATCCGCCGAAAGCAGGAATTCTCTCAAATCCTCATAGCCGACAAAATCTGCCTTAAGTGCATCAACAAGTTTATCTGCATCTTCGGGTCTCTCTGCAAGGAGCTTGTCAATAGCAACAAAGCTATCTGCGATAACGGATACGCCGTGGATAAGGCAGCCGCTGCCGTTATATTCCGTACCCTGAGCATTGATATCTCTTGCATCAATGCCGTTTTCAAGCCCGCCCATAATGCATGAAAGGAAAGGCACACGCTGAGTTGAAAGAGCCGCCGAAGCGCCGTTTGCCGCCTCGCCCATTGCCGCAACGAAACGCTCAACATTCTGCCAGAATGCTTCACGCACATTTTCAAGCTTGCAAGGCTCAACATCAACAAGCTTTTCGCCCGTAATTGTTGAAACACCGCCCGTAAGGGTCATTTCAAGAATCTTGGGAAGATTGAGCCAGCTGTTGGTTGTGTTGCCGTTATCCTTACCCATAATCAGAGGCTCCTGACAGCCTGCGATTGAAATATCCGCAAGGTCACAATCCGCAACACCCTTTGAAGCAAGGACTTCAAAAAGCGAATCATCATTGAAAAATGAGGGTGTAAGCGCACCGGGAGTGAACATAAATCTGCCCATTTCCTCATAAAGCTTTGCAGGTGAATTTTTATGAAGCTTAACGGAAAGAATAGGCTGAGGCAGATTCATATCATAATATGCATCCATAAGAGCATAGGTCGAATCATTTGTGAGGTCGTTGCCGCAAATGTCACGACCGCTGACAATAATATTCTGCGAAATTGCCCAGCTTCTGTCCGCAACATTGAAGAAAACAAGAAAATGTTTGAAGAATGACGCCGTTGTGTCACGGTCAAGACCGTTTCTGTAAGGCTCAAAAATTCTGTCTGCATTACCAACAGAGAATGCAAAGGGATTGGGAGTCTGTTCAAGACACATAATCTGCCACATAATTATGAACGCCTGAATTGCTTCACAAAGGTTTTCCGCACCGTTCTCAGGCACCTTGCGAAGGGTCTTTTCCATTATTTCAAGCTGAGCCTTTCTCTCGGCAGATGCCGTTTTTGCCTGCTCTGCGGCAAGGTCGGCATATCTGTTTGCAAGAATGATTGCACTTTCAAGAGCAATGCGGAAAGACTTGTAGCCGTTACCTTCTTTACCCTCAATTTTCGCAAGCATTGCCTTTACACCGTTTTTGATTGCAAAGCGCATATCGGGAATAAGATGACCCGTAACCTGCTCAAAGAAGAAAATAACCTCTTTGGTATAGCACTCATTTTTGCCGTATACCTCACCAAGCTTTACGGCATATTCCGTTTTTGCAAATTCATCCCTTGCGGCATTGATTCTTTCGGCTGTGAATTCGCCGTCAGGCTCAATATCGCTGAAAACAGCCGCAGGGTCACAGTAGCCGCTGAATTCCTCCACCTTGAATGTGGGATTAATCAGGGCATAGCTCCTTGCAAATGCATCGTCCTGAGTACCTGCAAAAAGCTGATACTCGCTGAGGTATATGGGAATTGTTTTGACAATTTCTCTGAGGATGAGTGCCTTCTTGACTTCTTCGTTTTCACCCTCAAATTCCTTTGCAAGGCGAAGCTCCGCCTCTTTTGCGATAAACCAGCCGTCAAGGCGGTTACCTGCTCTTTTTTCGGCAAAAAGTTTTTTTGCCATTTCGGTTATTTTTACGCTGTCAAGAATAGTGTTCATATTTCTCTCCTTATGTAGAAACGGTTTTCATTCCGTATTCCGTAAATTTTTCAGTAAATTTTTTTATTGTTACGGCAGTAACAAAGCCGTTTTCTATTTCATAATTGCCTTGCCATTTATCCTTGCCGTATTCGTGATAAGCAAGAAATTCAAAAACGGCATTTGCGGTATCATAATTTTTGAAATAATCAACAAAGCCGTCGGGGGTATCATTAACACCGTTAATCACGGGAATTCTTATGTGAATCTGCCTGCCGTTTTCAAGGAAATATTCAATATTTTCCTTGACAGATTTATTGGAAGCGCCGACCCATTTCATATGCTGTTCTTCGTCATAATGCTTGAAATCGACAATAAGATAATCAATGTATTCGGAAATCTCACGCAACGCAAAAAACGAGCCGTTTGTTTCAATCGCTGTATGAATTCCGCTTTCTTTAAGCCGCTTCAGCAGTACGGTTAATTCATCAGCCTGCATACAGGCTTCTCCGCCCGTGAATGTTACTCCGCCGCCGTCAAAAAACATCATTCTGCTTCGCATTATCTCGTTATAGATTTCGTCAACGGTGCAATCCTTTGCTTTAGGGTTATCAGCAGGAATACTGTCTGCATTGGAACACCATTTGCAAGCAAAATTGCAGCCTTGCAGATGATAAACAAGGCGGTTACCGGGGCCGTCCTGAGAATAATTGAAGCCCCTTTGCAGAATTTTCACGCCACCACCCCTTTTATCGGTTATATTTTTGATTTTACCCTTTTTATTTTTATGTGTCAATACAAAAACACTTTATTTAATTAAATTATTGAAATTATTTTTTTCGTGTGGTAAGATAGAATAAACTTTCTGAAAGCAGAATCGTATGAATATGATAAATAAAATCACGCTTGACTGCGTTGACTCAACAAATAACTATGCAAAACAGAATATTTCCGCACTTCCCCTGCCTTCGCTGATAACAGCCGAAATGCAGACTGCAGGCAGAGGCAGGCATGGCAAAAGCTTTTATTCGCCCGACAAAACAGGGCTTTATATGACTCTTGTTTTTGAAGCACCCGAAGCCTGTGAATTGCTGACAGCTGCAGCAGCCGTTGCGGTTTGCCTTGAACTTGAGGCATACGGCATAAAGCCGCAGATAAAATGGGTTAACGACATTTATCTTGACGGGCTTAAAATCTGCGGAATTCTTGCTGAATGTTTCGTTCAGGAAAGAAAAAAATACATTGCACTCGGCATAGGAATAAACATCTCAACCAAGGACTTTCCCGATGATATACCTAACGCAGGCAGCCTGAATATAAGTTGCGACAAGGCGGTGCTTGCGGATAAAATTGCAAGGCGTTTTTTATCGCTTACAGACAGCAAATATATATTAAACGAATACGAAAAACGGCTTTTTGTTATAGATAAAACCGTGACATATACAAAAAACGGCACGGAATACACAGCAAAAGTCAAAGGTATAAACAACCTTTGCAATCTGATTGTATTCCGCACCGACGGCTCTGAAGATATTCTGTCTTCGGGAGAAATTTCAATAAAACTGTGAGGTTATTCAATGAACGGAATCAAAATTTTTTCTGCGGTTATTCTTATTTTTTCAATAGGCTTATGCATTTTTTCGGCTTGCAAAAAAGATGAACCCACTCAGCAGACAAGCGACACCTCCACTCAGGCAGACACAACCGCATATAACGGCTATTCTTATGCGGAAGATATATTTACCGAAGAATTGCAGACACAATATGTTCATATCGTTCCGCCTGTGCCGTCAAAATCCGTCCATCGCACGGAAAAGACAACCGCCAAAACAACTGCCGATACAACAACCGCAACAAAAACAGTTCAATCGGACAAAGTTGATGAAATTATAAACGGAATCAATATTCTTTCAAAAACATCCCCCGTAATCAAGGGTAACAGCGCTTCAATAATAATTACGGGAACACCAAATGCAGAATACACCATTGAATTTTATGAAACCGCAGATAAAAAAGCAACATACAGCGGTCTTGGCACGGCAAAAGCCGATTCAAACGGCATAGCAAGCTGGTCATTTGCCGTTGAAAGCAGTTGCGAAAGCGGCGAAAGAAAAATCATAATCAGAGAAAAAAACTCTGACAAATATATTCAGACATCAATTACCGTTCTTTAAGGAGGATAAAAATGGAAAGAAAAGGAACTTACAAAAGCAAAAAATTCCCTCAGCGCACCTGTGACTGCTTCAAGGCAGCCAACGGTCTGCTCAGCGACAAGGCATATTGCCTCGCAGCCGACAAAAACGGCATTGTTTATATCGGCACGGATGGCGGTCTGAACTACACAAAGGCTGACGGCTCAATCGGTTCATTCCCCTGCGGCGCAGTAAAAACTGCCTACACCGCAAAAAACGGCACGGTTTATTTCGCAACCGAAAAAACCGTTTATTCCGCTGCCGACGGAAAAATTGAGGAAATGCAGAGCTTTGACGGAGATATCCGCGCAATGAGCGGTATTGATGATGTATATCTCCTTGCATCAAATGCACTTTATAAACTCGAAAACGGCAAATTCGAAAGGTTTTTCCACAATGAAGCAGATGCCGACTGCCTTGCTGTTTCGGCTAATAAAATCACCGCCGCCAACAACAGAGTTCTCAACATCGTTAACGGCAAAAGAAAGCATTGGATGAGCATTTTCCCCGAGCATTCCAATATGCCCGAATTCAAAATCAACTGCCTTGCCTTTGACGGCGAGCTTGGTTTCCTCTGGCTCGGCACAAACAAGGGTGTTTATATTTTTGACGGCAAATATAATTGGTTCGGACACAAAGAGCTTGATGCTCTGCCTGAAGAAGAAATTTTTGCAATTTGCTTTGCGGATGACGGCAGAGTTATCCTCTCCTCAGAAGCAGGTGTTATTATCCTCAAAAACGGCTTGCGCAAATATCTGCCTGCAACCCGTTGGGCTTGCGAAAGCAAGGTGAACTGCGCAATCGCTTGCGGAAACGCAATATGGACCGCTACCGATTCGGGTGTTACCAAGATAACCGAAACCGAAATGACACTTCAGGAAAAGGCTGAATACTGCTTTAATTTTACGGAAGAAAAGTATGTAAGAACTCTCGGCTATGTTACAGGTCTCAGAAACATCAAAGACTGTGACATCAACACGGGTAAGCCTTGCATTACAGACAACGACGGCCTCTGGACCCAGACTTATATCGGCGCAATTGCATATGCATATGCAGTTACAAAAGACGAAAAATATCTTGAAGCGGCACGCCGTTCGATGAAAGCAATGGGTTATCTCACAAAGGTAACGGGCGTTAAAGGCTTCACCGCAAGAGCTGTACGCTTTGAGGGCGAAGAAGGCTACGGCACAGTTGTCAAGCGTGACGGCGCAGAATGGCATCCCGCACCCAACGGCGAATGTGAATGGCTCGGCGAAACCTCGAGTGACGAAATGACAGGTCATTTCTTCGGCTTCTCACTCTATTATGATTTCTGCGCAAACGACGAAGAAAAAGAATACATAAAAGAAATTGTCTGCGATATCACCGACCATATTCTTGAGAATAATTACAGACTCTGCGATGTTGACGGTCTGCCTACAACATGGGCAATCTGGGACCCCGAGCAGCTCAACAGAAACAATATGTGGCTCTGGGAAAAATGCATTAACTCTCTTGAAATGCTTACATTCCTTAATGTTGCATATCACGTATCGGGCGACGAGAAATACAGAAAAGAATACCTTCGCCTTGCAATTGATGAGCATTACCTTCTCAATGCCGCTCAGCACAAGAAGGACGACGGTCATACCTGCCATATCGACGATAATCTCGGTTTCCTTTGTTCAATGACAATTCTCCGCATTGAAAAAGACCCCGCAATCAGGAAATATCTGCTTATGGGTCTCAAGCATCATTGGGAATATGAGCGTCCCGAGCATTGCGTGCTGTTCAATCTGGTTTACGGTGCATTCTCCGACAATGCCTGCGACCTTGACATTGCAATAAATACTCTGCGTGATTTCCCCCTCGACTTCCTTAACAGACCTCTTTTCAACTCTGCAAGAAAAGGTCTTGTTTACGATACGGAGCAGGAAAAATGGGGCGAATCCGCACAGCTTAAAGAAGCTCTTGATATTGACTCACGAGTTGTCCACAACTATGACAGCAATCCCTTCCGCGTTGATGAAGGTCACGGTTTGAGTGCCTGCAGCCCCACACCGTATCTTCTTCCCTACTGGTTTGCAAGATATTACGGCTTGATTGAAGAATAAGAAATGCCAAGAAGGCTTGTACGGAACTGACCGTACAAGCCTTCTGTTTATTCTGAATCTTTTTTCAGTTTTTCAAGTTCTTTCTTTGTTTTCTTCTCGATTTTGCCAAGTTTCTTGTCAAACTTTTCCTGCTCTTTTTTCATCTTTTTATCAAGCTTATCAAGCTCTTTGCTGAATTCTTCATAAGCTTCTTCCTGCGCTTCGCGCTCTTTTTCGTCAATCTTGCGCTCGTGCATCCATTTGACGGTACCTTCAAGACATTCTTCAAGAGTCATCGGGTTATAACCGAGTTCTTTCCTTGCCTTTGCGCAGGAAAAATTGCAGTTTTCGCAGAGCTTGCGTATTGAATACTCATTAAGCACCGGAGGCATCTTAAGAACATCAAATGATTTTTCAATAAAGGGAAGCAGCGCAAGAATCATGCTCTTTTTCATTCTGAGCTCTGGCGCTCTCCTGTCGCTGACAAGAGCAAGAGTTTTTATAAATTCATCAATGGTATGAACATATCCGCTGAGTATGTAGCATTCACCGTTCCTGCCCTTTTCGGCAGCGGCAACCATACCCTTTGCAACATCCCTTACATCAACAAAATTATATGCACCGAAATCAAGCGTAACGGGGAAAAGGCCTTTAAGGAAAAGGTTTATCATCGTGCCGACGCTCGAGGTGTTGTTATTATCATAGGGTCCGAGACAGCAGCTGGGATGAACAACGCAGACTTTAAGGTCATCCCCTGCATTATCAAGCACAAACTGCGTTGCACACGCTTTTGACTTGGCATATGCACCCTCAAGCAAGTCGGGGTTAAAGCTTTTGATTTCCGTTAAAACCTCGTCACATTCGGTTACGGGGATTGCGTCAACCGATGAACAGTACACAAGTGTTTTTACGCCGCATTTCTTGCAAGCCGAAACAACATTTTTTGTTCCCTCAAAATTAACCTTCCAGACCTTTTCATCCTTTGTGCCGCTGATGTCAACAATGCCTGCTATATGATAAACGGTTTCTGCTCCTGCAAAAGCCTGCTCAAGCTGCTCGGGGTTTGATATATCACCCATAAACTTTTCGCATTCGATATCATCGAAATAAGGGCTGTCCGTACGGAGAAGAAGTCTCATTTTTTCTCCTCTCGCCTCAAGTTCTTTTACAAGCGCAAAGCCTACATAGCCTTTACCGCCCGTAATAACATTAAGTCCTCCCATTCCGTTCACTTCTCTTTCCAAAATATTACAAGTATAGTTTACCATAATAACATGAACATTTCAAGAGAATATGTAACAGAAAACATACATTTTTTTTAAAAGATGTTTATTTTTGCTCTGTTTTTGCTTTTTGAAAAATAAAGTTGACAATTAAGACACTTTGTTGTAAAATATTATCCGATATTTAAAGGCTGTGAAAAGAAAAAGTAAACGGCTATCGGAATTTTCAGAGAGAAAGCGGTTGGTGAAAGCTTTCAATTCTGCCCGTTGAACCCGTCTTTGAGCCTCGGGGATGAAATTCAGTATTCCCCGACGGTTAATCCCCCGTTATCGGATTCAAGAGAGCAGATTTTTATTAATCTGAACTTGGGTGGTACCGCAGACTATTTTGTTTGTCCCAAGCCATATGGCTGTGGGGCATTTTTTATTGGAGGTAAAAATTTATGAAAATCGACAGACTCGCAGGCGAACGCTTTAAGGAAAAGCCCTCGGATTGCGTCATTGACAGCCACGCACTTATGCTCAGAGGCGGCTATATGAAGGGTGTTGCAAACGGCATCTATTCATCATTTATGCCCCTGAGAAGAATCACAAGAAAAATCGAAAACATCATCCGTGAGGAAATGGATGCAATTGACGGTCAGGAAGTTCAGTTCCCCGTTGTTATGCCTGCATCTCTCTGGTCAGAATCGGGCAGATACGAGAGCATCGGCAGCGAGCTTATGCGTCTTAAGGACAGAAACGATACTCCCATGGTTCTCGGAATGACTCACGAGGAAGCCGCCGTTCAGCTTGTAAGAGAATATGCAAACAGCTACACAAGATATCCCTTTATGATTTATCAGGTGCAGACAAAGTTCCGCGACGAAGCAAGACCCAGAGGCGGTCTTATCCGCGTTCGTGAGTTCACAATGAATGATGCATATTCATTCCACACCTCGCAGGAGGACCTCGAAAGATATTACGACATCTGCTACAAGGCATATGAGCGCATTTTTGCAAGAGCGGGCATTCCCGATGTTATCACAGTTGCATCTGACTCAGGTATGATGGGCGGCAGTATTTCGCACGAATATATGCTTCTCTCCCCCATCGGCGAGGATTCAATCGCAGTATGCTCAGAGTGCGATTACAGAGCAAATATGGAAGCTGCGGAAAGCATTATCGAAAATAAGATTGAGGGCGAATCAAAGGCACTTGAACTTGTATACACACCCGATATTCACACAATTGAAGATATCTGCAATTTCCTCAAGACTCCTCTCGAGGAAAGCTGCAAGGCTGTTGTATATCAGAAGAATATGACAGACGAATATGTTGTTATCTTCATCAGAGGCGACCTTGACATCAACGAAACAAAGCTCACAAACTATCTCGGCGAAGCTGTTCATCCCGCTGTTATCACAGAGGATTGCGGACTTTTCGCAGGCTTTATCGGACCCGTCGGTATGGACAGAGAAAAGTTCACCGTTCTTTTCGATAAGTCACTTGAAAATACACACAATCTTTCCTGCGGCGCAAATCAGCTTAACCACCATTACACGGGTCTGAGCATCAGCCGTGATGTTGGCGAAGTTGAATACATTGACCTTGCAAAAATCAAGGAAGGCGGCATCTGCCCCAAGTGCGGCAAGCACGCTATCACCATTTCAAGAGGCATCGAGGTTGGTAACATCTTCCAGCTCGGCACAAAATACACAAAGTCAATGGGTATGCAGTATCTTGACAGCGAAGGCAACCTGCAGTATCCCATTATGGGCTGCTACGGAATCGGCGTAGGAAGACTCGCCGCTTCTGTTTGCGAGGCTCATCACGATGAATACGGCCCCATCTGGCCTATGAGCATTGCACCCTGGCACGTTCAGATTTGTTGCCTGAGAGCAGACGATGAGGAATGCAAGGGCGTTTCGGACGACCTTTATCAGAAGATGCTTGACGACAGAATGGAAGTTATCTATGACGACAGAAACATTCGTCCCGGCGCAATGTTCTCCGACGCAGACCTTCTCGGTGTACCCGTAAGAGTTATCGTAAGCCCCAGAAACCTTAAGGAGGGCGTTTGCGAAATTGTTACAAGAGACAAGAGCGTAAGCATCAAGGTTGAGGTTGACAAGGTAATCGATACAGTTAAGGAAATGATTGCTGAAAGACTTAAATAAGATTAAACTCCCGTGAAACTCGATTGAATTTCACGGGAGTATTTTTTATTCAACAAGGCTTATCAGATAATTTTCAAATTCGGTTGCATTGCCGGACAAATCATCATAAAATATGCTTTGACCGTCTGAATTTTCAAAATAGACCTGATTCGGACCTCTTACACAAACAATGGCATAGGTTCCGTCGGAATAGTTGAGGCGTGCAAGCCAACCGCCGCCTGCCATATAATAAACACTTTCAGCTTTGACAAGTTCCATTTCCGAAATAGCACTGACCATTCTCTCCGCCTGCTCATCTGTTGTTTTTTTCAATGGCTTGTCCATTAAAATATCATAACCGTTTCCCCATTCAACAGAAACAATCTCTTTTGACAATACATCCTCAAGAGTTATGTTTGCGGTCGATGTGTTTTCAAGAGTCGGTAGCTCGTATTGCTCTGTTTCGCTCTCAGATTCACTCTGTTCAGGAGTATAACTCGTTATTCTTTCTTCGGGTAAAGGCACTACGCAAATATAATTATCGGTATTTTTTAATTTGTTAAAAGAAAATGAATTGTACTCGGTTTTATAGCTGCCGTAATAATCAATGCTGTAATCCAGACCAAGGCTTGCTTCCGAAGCACTGCCTATACTGTAAATTCTGTTTGACGGCGTAACCACAATTTCTCTCATTCCGCAATAAAGAAAAACAAGCTCGTCATCGGGATTTTGGTTAAATATATCCCCTTTCTCCTCAATACCCACTCCCCTTACGGAAAGATCGTTGCGAAGCTCACCGTTATATTCATACAATGTTGCATATGCAATTATTTTATCGCCGCGCATTATAGGCAAATCCACAAAATTCATCTTCAACACGTTCTCTTTACCAAGATTTATGTGTCTGTAACCTTTGATAAATATTTTGTATTCCGATTCAAAATCCTCATATTCTGCGGCTATTGCGCCTATCATATCATATTTGTGATTTTCAACATAGTTTTTTATTTCGTCATCAGTTATGTGATATCCTTCCGTTGAAAATGATGTGTCTCCCGCATATTCATCGAAATTTTCCGAATCACCTGCTCCGAAAAGATCAGTTGTTATCTGCGGATTAGGCGCAGGCTCACCGCCAAGCGACGAAATAAATTTTACACAGGCAAACACCGATACAAAGGCAACCGCAAATACAGCCGCCAATGCAATATATTTTCCTACATTCTTTTTTGTAGTTGCGGCAGATAAATATGCGTTTTCAATAAGCTCATCATCAATAAAGCTCATTGCTTCTATCATTAAATTCATACACTATAACCCTCCTTTTCAAGATGTTTTTTCAGCTTTTTTCTTGTTCTGAACAACATAACAGATACTTTTTCTTCATTCATTTTATAATCATTTGCTATTTTCTTTACCGAATCAAAATACCAATAACGCCTGATAAACATATTTCTGCTTTGTTCGTTTTGCGAATAAAGAAATTCACTTATCAACTCACCCATAGCTTTTGCATCAAGAAGATTTTCAGGATTTTCTTTTGATGATATGCACCCTTCAAGTTCATCAAAGGAAACGAGAAGTTCAGGATTTCTTTTATGTGCAGTATTATATTCAAGGCGTTTGAGAGATAGATTACGAACAATTCTGCAAAGATAGGCAGAAAAATGCTCGGGTCTGTCCTCGGGAATAGAGTTCCATACTGTCAAATAAGAATCGCTGACACATTCTTCCGCATCTGATATATTGTTCAGTATATTAAGGGATACTCTACCGCAAAGCTTACCGTATTTTTTATCCGTTTCTTCAATTGCGGTTTCGTTTCGGTTCCAGAAAAGCTCTATAATTGATGCATCATTCATTTCAATTCTCCTTTCCTTTGAGGCTCCTCATATATAAGTACGGTTTTGCGCCGAAATATTTCACTACGAATAAAATAGCATAAAAAATAAGCCCTGACAATAAGTCAGAGCTTAATTGGTGCCGATGGCGGGGGTCGAACCCGCACGGTATCGCTACCAACGGATTTTGAGTCCGTCACGTCTGCCAATTCCATCACATCGGCAAATCAGCTTTTCTATTATAGCTTAACAGAACTCAAAAATCAAGTGTAATTTAGTGTTTTTTTATTCTTCTGAAAATTAATATCGCCGCAACCAACACAGCTATACCCACGGATAACAACATCAGCATCTCAAGCCACGATACTGTTGACGAAACAAAAATTGCTGTTGGTCCGTCTGCACCGCCGATTATTGCAACATTTGATGCAGGCGACACTGCATAAATAAGCTGAATCAGAAACAAAACGGAAAACATAATCATAATAAGAGAAGTTATAACCAGACACACCGCTACAATAACCATCCATATTTTACGGCTTCTCAGGTTTCTTTCCGCCATAAGAGAATTAAGGTTTTCAAGCTTCTGAGATATTTTTTCAAGCTCGGTTTTAGTATCTGTTTCATCAACGGTTTCGCCCAGAAGTCTGCTGACGGGTACCTCAAAAACCTCTGCAATTTTTATAAGCATTTCCGAATCGGGTACAGACAGATTTTGTTCCCATTTTGAAACCGTCTGGCGCACGACATTCAGCTTAAGCGCCAATTCCTCCTGAGACATTCCCTTTTCTTTTCTTAACCTTTTTATATTATCACTAAGCATAGACTCGCCTCCTGCGGAAATCATAGCAAAAAATCGCCGTTGCGGCAAGCAACAGAAAATAACATTGCATATTTTGTTCAATAGTACAGCCGTAAGGGCCGTCCCTACGGAACGGGCGACCACATAGGGTTAAACGGGCGACCACATAAGGTCAAACGGGCGACCACATAGGGTCAAACGGGCGACCACATAGGGTCAAACGGGCGACCACATAGGGTCGCCCCTACTTTATGCAAAAGGACAGCCTTGAAATAGGCTGTCCTTAAAATTTTATTTATCTGCCGCCTGTAACCGATGACTTGAGAGTAACATCGTGGTAACCGCCCTCAACAATGCTTGTTGCCGAAACAACGGTAAGCTTTGCATCTCTCTGAAGGTCGGGAATATTAAGCACACCGACATTACACATTGTTGACTTAACCTTGTAAAGGCTCTTTGCAACGTTATCGCTCAGTGAGCCTGCGTAAGTAACATATGAGTCAACGCCTTCTTCAAAGCTGAGCTTTGCCTTGCCGCCGAGGTCGTATCTCTGCCAGTTTCTTGCTCTGTTGGAGCCTTCACCCCAATATTCCTTAACATAAACGCCGTTAACAAGAAGCTTGTTTGTGGGGCTTTCGTCAAAGCGGGCAAAATATCTGCCGAGCATAAGGAAATCTGCGCCCATTGCAAGGGCAAGGGTCATATGATAATCGTGAACAATACCGCCGTCTGAGCAGATGGGAACATAAATGCCTGTTTCCTTATAGTATTCATCTCTTGCAGCTGCAACCTCGATAAGAGCTGTTGCCTGACCTCTGCCGATACCCTTTGTTTCACGGGTAATGCAGATTGAGCCGCCGCCGATGCCGACCTTAACAAAGTCTGCACCTGCTTTAGCAAGGAAAAGGAAGCCTTCACGGTCAACAACATTACCTGCGCCTACCTTTACCTTATCACCGTACTTTTCACGGATGAAAGCAAGGGTCTGCTCCTGCCATACTGTGTAGCCCTCTGATGAGTCAATGCAGAGTACATCTGCACCTGCTTCAACAAGTGCGGGTACGCGCTTTTCGTAGTCAAGAGTGTTGATACCTGCGCCTACAACATAGCTCTTGTTTGCATCAAGAAGCTCCTGGGGGTTGTCCTTATGCTGTGAATAGTCCTTACGGAATACGAAATAAAGAAGGTTGCCGTTCTTATCAACGATGGGAAGCGAATTGAGCTTGTTATCCCAGATAATATCGTTAGCTTCCTTAAGAGTTGTTGTTTCGGGAGCTGTGATAAGCTTTTCAAGCGGAGTCATAAAGGATGAAACGGGAGTTTCAAGCTCCATTCTGCTGACTCTGTAGTCTCGGCTTGTTACAACGCCGAGAAGCTTGCCGTTTGCGCTTCCGTTATCGGTAACAGCCATTGTGCTGTGACCTGTCATTTCAAAAAGATCAAGCACTTCAGCAAGGGTTGAATCGGGTCTGAGGTTTGAATCGCTTACAACAAAGCCTGCCTTGTAGTTCTTTACTCTTGCAACCATAGCAGCTTCGTCTTCGATGCTCTGCGAGCCATAAATAAATGAAACACCGCCCTCCTTTGCAAGCGCAATAGCAAGTGTATCATTAGAAACAGACTGCATAATTGCGGAAACAAGGGGAATGTTGAGGCTCAGGGGGCATTCTTCTTCGCCCTTTCTGAACTTAACAAGAGGTGTTCTGAGATTAACATTTGCGGGGATGCATTCCCTTGATGTGTAGCCCGGAATAAGAAGGTATTCGCTGAATGTTCTTGAGGGCTCCTGACAATAAGTGGCCATTTGATTCACTCCTTATGAAAATTTCGGCTTGCAAAAATTCAACCGAGTATATAAAAGATATTTTACAATAAAGTTATCGAAATGTAAAGATATAAATTCTAAACTTATCTACAAAATTCTATTACATAATTGTTGATGCTTTTGTTTATTATATCCACAGCAGCGTCTCTGTTGCGCACTTCATCAACAACGGTTTCTTTATCTTCAAGATTTTTATACACCTTAAAGAAATGCTTCATTTCATCAAAAACATGCTTGGGAAGCTCGCTGATATCCTTGAAGCAATTGTAGTTGGGATCATTGAACGGAATTGAAATAATCTTTTCGTCAAGCTTGCCGCTGTCCTTCATTGTTATAACACCGATGGGATAGCAGCGCACCAGAGTCATAGGGTCAATCTTTTCGCTGCAGATAACCACAACATCAAGGGGGTCACCGTCATCGCCGTAAGTTCTGGGGATAAAACCGTAGTTTGCGGGATAGTGAGTTGATGTGTAAAGAATACGGTCGAGCATAAGCACTCCCGTTTCCTTGTCAAGTTCATACTTTTTCTTGCTGCCCTTTGTGATTTCAATAACTGCCATAAAATCCTCTGCAGTTATTCTTTTGGGGCTTATGTCATGCCATATGTTTCCCATAAAATTTTCTCCTTTTTATCAAAAACCTCTGCCGCCTCCGCCGTGGCTTCTTCCGCCACCGCCGGAATGACGCACTCCGCCGCCGGATGAACCTCCGCCGGGTCTGTGGTTATTATTGTTTTTCGGAATTTTTGTTGTTACAACATTTCTGCTTATAACGGTATCGTTTGAGCCTGTGAGATTAAGAAAAACATCATCAGTATCAAACTCATCGCCCTTGCCGAAATTCTTGTATCTGCTTTTAACGGCAAAAACGGTTATAACACCTATGCCGAGGCCGACAAGAATATAAATGAAAATGTCATTTATGTCAAAATCGGATGATGCTCCGTTATCATAATCATAATCGAAGTCATAGTCATAATCATAGTCATAATCGTAATCATAATCGCCTGCGAAATAATCATCGTCAACGTCATCACCGTAGCTGTAGTAATATGATGCGCTGTCGATCATTCCGACAATGCATTTGGCATAATAGCCGTTCACAAGTGCGTCATAGCCGCCGTCAATAATCGAATCGGCATCATAATAAATCTCCTCTGCCCTGCCCGTTGTTGAAACCCACACATTGCGGTTATCCATATCAATCAGGAAAAGCATACTGTCCTCACTCCAACCCTCGCTGTCGATGAGGTTGTCAATATAATCCACGGCATAATCTTCACTTGTTAATCCCTTCGCATTATCAATGGTCAGAACTGCAAGAGAAATGTCGGTTGATGATGAGTATTCATCCGCACTTGATACAATCATATCATATTCATCCGCGGTAAAAAGATTTGCATTGTCTTCAACCAGAATATTGTAAGCATAAGACGGAACAGAAAATACGGCAAGCAAAAGAATCAAGACGGAAACTGAAATTATTTTTTTCAAAATAACATCACCCCCGCAATTGACAGAAGCAGCGATGCACCCACGGAAACACCCGCAAACAGAGCCGCAAGCTTTTTGCCGCAAACGGGAAGCTCGCCGTAAACCTTACCCGTCTGACCGTTAAGGGCATAAATATAGTTTTTATCCTTATGTTTATAGTTAAGCACCCAGACGGGAAGCAGATTATATCTGTATTCAAGTCCGCCCAGATTAATCGAGCTGTCCTTGACCGTTACATTGGGAACTTCTATTGATTTTTCAAGCTTCCCCTCGGAAAAGTGCTTTATCTTCTGCATTACGCCCGTTTCAATATCAGCAAACTCAACATTGCGCTTTTCAGCGAAAAAGCCTGAGAGATATGACATTGAAAAAGGAACAAAATCCGCAGCATTGAACGGACAGACATAACGCATTATATCTCTGTCCTTTCCCTTGAGCGCTGCCTCGGGCATATTGCGTATCTGCATATCACCCTGCCTGAAATGACCGCGGATTGTGGTTTCTGTGTGGCGGTAATCCCCCACTACCCACGACCTGACCTGCTTTGAGGTGGCATTTATGCTGCCGCTTGTTTCGCAGTCAACATACCAATACGGAAAATAAACACCCTTGATTTCTTCAAGGCGAGAATCGGCAATAAAATTCTTTGGCAGAAAATGCCTTTTACCGCACATTTCCCTGAATTTCTCAATTGCACCTTTTTTATCAATCTTAAAAGGAATAATCAAATCCGGCTTCAGTTCACCGCTGAGCCTGCCTGAAAGAACAACGGGATTTGAGCAATAATAGCATTCCGTGGCAGCTGTTGTTTCATCCGTAATAACCTGCGCACCGCAACTCGGGCATGAATACAGCACGGCATTTTCAAGCTCCTGCTCATTGGTTTCCGTTACCGCAGGTTCGGGGCTTTCGTTTTCAAGCAGTTCATCCTTAACAAAGAAATCCTGTTCCTTAAAAACCGAATCGCAGTATTCACATATAAAATCCTGCTTCACGGCATCAAACTTCAGTCCGCCGCCGCAATTCGGACATTTATACTGAACAGCATCCAAAGAACTCACTCCTTTCAAAACCAGTTCAAAAGTTATTTCTTTTTATAAGTCACAAATCTGAATTTTGCTCCGTTATGCTCCTGCTCCTCGCCTTCTTCTGCAACGAACCAATCGCTGTCCGCATCAAGGTCGGGGAAGAATTTATCTGCAGGCTTTGCCGTTTCAACCTTTGTAACATAAGCTGTGTCGCAAAGAGAAATAAGCTGATTATAAACCGACATACCTCCGATAACATATACGGTATTCGTATCGTACCTTCTGAGCTGAGCATCAAGCTCCTCTAACGAATGGCACACAATGACATCGGGAGCATTCCAGCTTTTATCGGTAGTCAGAACAATATTGACTCTGTTGGGCAAAGCTTTCATTCCGGGAAAAGTAAGAAAAGTTGAGCGACCCATAACAACAACATTGCCCGTGGTTTTCGCTTTAAAAAACTTCATATCTGCAGGAATATGGTTGATGAGCGAATCTCCGAGACCTATTCCCCAGTTTTTATCAACATTAACAATAGCTTTCATTATTTACCTCAATCAGATTGCAACGGGAATTTTCTCGCTGAAATCGTGGAACTTATAATTTTCGAGTGAAAAATCATTCTTTGTGAACTGATAGAAATTCGTAATATCCTTATTCATTACAAAATCAGGCGCATCATAAGGCTCACGGCTGATAAGCTCCTCAATAATCGGCACGTGGCGGTCATAAATATGAGCATCTGCAATAACATGCACAAACTCGCCTGCCTCAAGTCCGCTGACCTGAGCCATCATATGAACAAGCGCCGCATACTGAGCAACATTCCACGCATTTGCCGCAAGCATATCCTGCGAACGCTGGTTAAGAATGGCATTGAGTTTGTTGCCCGATGTGTTGAAGGTCATACTGTAAGCGCAGGGATAGAGCGCCATTTCGCTCAGATCCTGATGAACATATATATTCGTGATTATTCTTCTGCTCTGAGGATTATTCTTCAGATCGTAAAGCACTCTGTCCACCTGATCCATATCGCCTTCTCTGTAGTGATGCTTTACGCCGAGCTGATAGCCGTATGCCTTGCCGATACTGCCGCTTTCATCTGCCCAGGAATCCCATACATGGCTACCAAGGTCGTTGATGTTGTTTGATTTTTTCTGCCATATCCAGAGAAGCTCATCAACTGCGCTTCGGATAAAGGTTTTTCTGATTGTCTGCGCAGGAAATTCCTTGCTCAGGTCATATCTGTTGACAACACCGAATTTTTTAACAGTATGTGCGGGAGTGCCGTCCTCCCATCTGGGTCTTACATCAAGCTCTGTATCCCAGAAACCGTTCTGAAGAATATCCTTACAAGTGTCAATAAAAATTTTATCTGCCAGACTCATTTTAATTTCCTCCAAGAATTTTAATGTAATCGCCCAGACCCTGCTCAAATCTGACTCCGAGCCTTGTATCGGTCTGCACCTCATATGTTCTTTTTATTGCGGCGCAAGTGAAATCAAGAGCAATTTCCGCGCTTTCAAAAATATTTTTACCTTTGAGATATGCACCCGTAAGCGCCGAAGCAAAAATATCGCCTGTGCCGTAATATGTGCCGGGATAATGCGCTGAAAAAGCATAATATATCTCTCCGCTTTTGCAGCAAACACCGCACCCGATTTCCTTATCATCAAAGGCAACACCCGTAAGCACAACCATCTGCGGACCGAGGTCGAGCAAGCGGCACATCAAATCTTCGATATATTCTTTGGTATAAGGCGGATCAAAATATTTTTCACCGAGAAGAAAAGCAGCTTCGGTAATATTGGGAACAATTATATCCGCCTTTCTGCAAAGCAAGGTCATTTCGCGGGCAAAAGCTTCATCGAAATTAGTATACATTTTTCCGCCGTCTGCCATTGCAGGGTCAACAATAACAACGGTATCCTTCCCCCTGAACGCATCTATGAAATTACAGACGATATCAACCTGACGGACAGAGCCGAGATAGCCGCTGTAAATTCCGTCAAACTCAACTCCGAGGCTTTTCCAATGCTCTGCAAACGGAACAAGATCATCGGTTAAATCTCTGTAGGTAAAGCCGCTTATGTTGCCCGTATGGGTTGAAAGAACAGCTGTCGGCATAACCGCCGCCTCATGCCCTGCTGCGGAGATGATGGGAATTGCGGCGGTCAACGAGCATTTGCCTATGCCCGATATATCGTGTATTGCCGCAACACGCTTCTGACCTGTCATCGCTTTCCCACCTTCCATTAGTTATTTTGTTTATTATATACTATCAGGTTTTATTTTTCAACTGTTCAAAACATTAAATTATTTAATTAAATGCACAAAAAACTCTTTACAGATAATTTAAAAAGTGATAATATATATAAATCAAGTTGCGTCAAACGCAACAAAAAGCAAGGAGAAATCAAATATGAAAAATTTCGGTGCAAAAATCATCAGCGTACTTCTTGTGTTCTCGCTTCTCTTCACCGGCGTTGCTTCATCGGTTACCGCTTCGGCTGCAGACATCGGCAAGACACTTGAAAATGTCGGTCTCGGTATTGTTGAAGTTATCTTCACAACACTTGTTGGCGGACTTAATGCAATTGTTCCCGACAGCAAAGATTTTGTTAAGGTTTCAGAACGCAACACAGACAACTTCTATAGTGGCACAGAAACATGGGACGAAACTGCTGATGCAGATGCAAAATGGTATCTCGGTCACGCAAAGGCTTCTCTCATCCCCGATGACCTCAGAGAATCAGTAGAAAACGGAACAAAATCCGGCTACTATCTCGGCGGTTTCATCGACCCCAACAACGGTATGTCAAATGAAATCGAAGAAATCATCGACGACATGCAGGTAAGAGTTATCGCAGTTAAAGACGGCGCAAACAAGAATGTTTCCGTTTTCGCTAACATCGACTGCATCGGTTTCTCAAACGGCGATATCAAGGAAATCCGCGCTGCTCTCGTTAAGCTTATGCCCGATGTTAAGTTTGACACAATCAACGTTTCCTGCACTCACACTCACAGCTGTATCGACACTCAGGGTCTCTGGACTAACCTTTTTGCAAAGCTCTTCAAGAACCTTGCTCTTTCATATATCCCCTTCCTTGAGAAGGAATCAGGTGTTGACCCTGAATATATGAATTTCCTTTACGCAACTGTTTCACAGACAATGAAGACAGCTGTTGAAAACCTTGAGCCCGGCACACTTACATATGCTGTCAAGGAAATCGGCGACGAAGAAAATTCATATTTCAACAACAAGAACAGAAGCCAGTCAACATCACTTATTGACGAGCTTGCAAGATTTGTTTTCACACCCGACAACACAGCATCAAAGCCCACAATGATTGTTAACATTGCCGCTCATCCCGATGTTGCCGGTCTTCCCGTTGATGATATTGATAACGGCAGAGATCTTTCAGGTGACTATGTTTACTATCTTGTCGAAAAGATGGAAGAAAAAGGCTTTAACTTCATGTTCTTC
>JAZQXJ010000020.1:0-23544 GCA_045632815.1 Acutalibacteraceae bacterium
GAGGCACTCGTCCATAGGCGAGGTGAACGGATGATGCATTGCAACAAACTGCTGAGCATCCTCATCCCAATCAAAGAAGGGGAATTCAGTAATCCAGAGAAGATTATATTGCTTTTCGGGAATAATGTCAAGCTTCTTTGCAACTGCCTGTCGAAGCGCACCAAGCACGGAAAGAACGGTTGAATTCTTGCCGTCGCCGATGATAAGAACAACATCGCCTGCCTTTGCGTCAGCCTTTGCAAGCACGGCATTCATCTCGTCCTCGGTAAGGAACTTTGCAAATGAGGATGCCATTGTGCCGTCCTCATTCATTCTTACCCAGGCAAGACCCTTTGCGCCGATACCTCTTACCATTTCGGTAAGCTTGTCAATCTCTTTTCTTGTGAGGGTTGAAACAGCGCCCTTTGCGGTGATACCTCTTACGCTGCCGCCTGCCTCAAGTGCGCCCGTGAATACGCCGAAGCCGCAGCCCTTGACGGTTTCGCTCAGGTCATAGATTTCCATACCGAAGCGTGTGTCGGGCTTGTCGCTGCCGTAGCGCTCCATAGCCTCTTTGTAAGTAAGACGGGGCAGAGGAAGCTGAATGTCAACGCCGAGAGCTTCTTTGAAAACTCTTGCCATATAGCCTTCACCGATTGCAAGAACATCCTCCATATCAACGAAGGACATTTCAAGGTCAATCTGAGTGAATTCGGGCTGACGGTCTGCACGAAGGTCCTCGTCACGGAAACAACGGGCAATCTGCATATATCTGTCAAAGCCTGCAACCATTGAAAGCTGCTTATAAAGCTGAGGTGACTGGGGAAGCGCATAGAACTTGCCCTTATGGATACGGCTGGGAACAAGATAGTCTCTTGCGCCCTCGGGGGTTGATTTGATAAGAATGGGGGTTTCGATTTCGATGAAGCCGTTTTCATCAAAATAGTCTCTTGTTATTTTTGTAATCTTGTGGCGGAGAAGAATATTTCTCTGCAGGTCGGGTCTGCGAAGGTCAAGGTAACGATACTTAAGCCTTGTAAGCTCCGCAGTCTGACAATCCTCGATAATTTCAAAGGGAGGAGTTTCGCTCTTTGCGAGAATTCTCAGGTCTGTAACCTCAATTTCGATTTCGCCCGTGGGGATTTCGGTGTTCTTTGCCGAACGCTCTCTTACAACGCCCTCTGCCATAAGAACATATTCGCTTCTTGCGCTTGCCGCTTTCTCAAAAACATCCTTTGCGGTTGATTCGTCAAAAGCAAGCTGAACAATACCCTCTCTGTCACGAAGGTCAATGAAGATAAGTGCGCCGAGGTCTCTCTGACGCTGCACCCAGCCTGCAACGGTAACCTTTTTGCCTGCATCTGAAAGACGAAGCTCGCCGCAGTAATGGGTTCTTTTAAGTCCTGTCATAAAATCCATTTTTATTTCTTTCCTTTCGGAGATTATTCGTTGAAATTAAGCAATGCGGAAAGGTCAACGCCCTCAAGACCGCCGAGGCTTTCGCCGAGAGCCGCAGTCTCCTGACGGAGAAGGAATTCCATAAAGTTTTCCGCAAGGTCAGCAAGCTCAACCTCGGTTGCATCGCCGCTGTCCATATTCTTTACCTTTGCCTTGCCTGATGCGATTTCATCATCACCAAGCACCATTGTGTACTTTGCGCCGATTTTATCGGCAAATTTCATCTGCGCCTTGAGTGAACGGCCTACAACATCCGTCTGCGCGCTGATGCCGCCTGCACGAAGGTCTGCAACGATTGCCGCCGCCTCATATGAGGCATTCTCGCCCATAGGAGCGATATAAATATCACAGCCTGCAGGCTTGGGAAGCTCGATACCCTGCGCTTCAAGAAGCATAAGCAGTCTGCCCGTGCCGAGACCAAAGCCGAGAGAAGGCACGTGAGGTCCGCCCAGTTCCTCGATAAGTCCGTCATAGCGTCCGCCGCCGCATACGGTACCCTGAGCACCGATATCGGTTGAAACAAACTCAAAAACGGTTCTTGTATAATAGTCAAGTCCTCTTACGATACGGGGATTGACGGTATATTCGATATTCATTTTTTCAAGATATTTCTTGACGCTCTCAAAGTGCTTTGAGCAATCCTCGCAGATATAGTCGATAATTGCGGGAGCATCCTTTGCAATGTCGGAGCAAACGGGGCTCTTGCAATCCAGAATTCTCATAGGATTCTTTTCAAGTCTGCCCAGACAAGTGGGGCAAAGGTCATCCTTCTTTGACTCGAAATATTCCTTGAGGGCTGCGTGGTAATTCTTTCTGCACTCGGGGCAGCCGATTGAATTGAGCTGAAGCTGAATTCCCTCAACACCGAGGAATGCAAAAATCTCGTTGGCAAGCGAAATTACCTCTGCATCTGCGGCAGGATGAGCCGCACCGAGCATTTCAACACCGAACTGCTGGAATTCTCTCCATCTGCCTGCCTGAGGCTTTTCGTAGCGGTAGCAGTTAAGCACATAGCAGAGCTTCTGGGGCAGAGCCTCGTTGAAAAGACCGTGTTCAAGGAATGCTCTTGCCGCACCCGCAGTTCCCTCGGGGCGCAAAGTTATTGAGCGACCGCCCTTGTCGTCGAAGGTATACATTTCCTTCTGAACAACATCGGTTGTTTCGCCGACACCTCTCTGGAAAAGCTCCGTATGCTCAAAAACGGGAGTTCTGATTTCTCTGAAGCCGAATTTTGAAGCGATATCAAGCAAAGTCTGCTCGATAAACTGATTTTTATACACCACATCGGGCAGTATATCCTGCGTGCCCTTGATGGCTTTTGTTACAAGTGCCATAATTTATCTTCCTATCTCAAAAAACTGATAGGGTCGTCTTTGATAAGACGACCCCTGAAAATCTGCAATTTCTGCCAAAAGGAGCGTCCCGCTTAAAAGCTTCCGCTGTTATCCGACCTGACGATTTCACGCCAATCAAGGTCGCCTCTGGCAAGTGAATGTATAAGTGCCTCAGCCGTTGCAATATTTGTTGCAACAGGTACATTATGCACATCACAGAGCCTGAGAAGGGTTGCTTCGTTAGGCTCGTGGGGCTTTGCTGTAAGCGGATCGCGGAAAATCAACAGAAGGTCAATCTCGTTGCATGCAATTCTTGAAGCAATCTGCTCATCGCCGCCGTGAGAACCGCTTAAAAATCGGGTTATGTCAAGACCTGTTGCTTCGGCAACCATTTTACCGGTTGTGCCTGTTGCATAAATATTGTGTCTGCTCAGAATGCCGCAATACGCTATGCAAAACTGAATCATAAGTTCTTTTTTGGCATCGTGTGCAAGTATGGCAATATTCATATCTGTTAATCCTCCTTGTATTTTTATACACTTTTCAACTGAATTTAACCGAATTTACTATAATAATAACAAATAATATTTAATATGACAAGACCCAAATTCAAATTTTTTCGCATTATTTTGTTCGGGTGTCGCATTATTATTTTAAAGAATTATTCTTCGGCAGGTGCTTCGGGTTCTTCGCTGTCGGGCTCTGCAGGCTCTGCGGATTCCGCAGGCTCGCCCTCATTTTTAACCGCAACGGCGGTAATAAGCTTTTCGCCCTCGGTCACCTTCATAACACGAACACCCTTTGAGGGTCTTGCGCAGAGTCTGATGGTTTCCATTGCGATTCGGATGATGATACCGTCCGATGAAATGAGCATAAGGTCATCTGCGGGGTCAACAACCTCGATTGCGGCGATATCGCCGTACTTTGCAACGTGGTAGTTGGTCAGACCCGAGCCGCCTCTGTTCTGAATTCTGTAATCGTCGATTTCGCTCAGTCGTCCGTAGCCCGTTTCGCTGACGGTAAGCACCTTCATACCCTCTCTGAGGATATCCATACCGATTACGCAGTCGCCTTCCTTAAGTCTGAGGGCGCGTACACCTCTTGCCGTTCTGCCGATAACTCTTGCATCGTCCTCACGGAATGCGATTGCCATACCCTTCTTTGTTGCAACAATAAGATTGTCGCCGCCCTCGGTAAGCTTGACCCACACAAGCTCGTCATCATCGTCAAGGTTGATTGCGATAACGCCGTTTCTGCGCACATTCTTATAAGCATCAAGCTCTGTACGCTTGATAATGCCGTTTCTTGTGAGCATACACAGATAATAGTTATCCTCGCCGAATTCGGGTACTCTTATCATCGCGGATACTCTTTCGCCCTCTTCAACGGGAAGAAGGTTGACGATATTCATACCCTTGCTCTGGCGTGAGCCTTCGGGGATTTCATAGCCCTTGAGTCTGTATGTCTTGCCCTTTGTGGTGAAGAACATAATATAATCGTGAGTTGAGCAGGTGAACATTGTCTTTACAACATCTTCGTCACGGCGTGTAAGACCCTTTACGCCTCTGCCGCCTCTGTTCTGCTGCTTGTACTCATCCATAGGAATACGCTTGATATAGCCCATATCGGTGAGAGTGAACACGCAGGTTTCCTCGGGGATAAGGTCCTCAATATCAACCTCGCCCGAAATATTGACGATTTCCGTTCTTCTCTCGTCCGCAAATCTGTCGCGGATGTTGAGAGCCTCTGTTTTAACAATATCAAGCACTCTTGACTCGTTTGCAAGAATGTCGTTGAAATCTGCAATTTTTGCTTTCAGCTCATCGAGTTCGCCTGTAATCTTGAGGATTTCAAGACCTGCCAACTGACCGAGACGGAATGCAACGATAGCCGCCGCCTGAGGGTCGTCGAAGCCGAATTTTTCCATAATTGCAACCTTTGCCTCAGCCTGACCGCCCTTACAAGCCCTGATTGTTGCGATGATATCGTCAACAATATCAATTGCTCTTGCAAGACCTTCGAGGATATGCGCTCTGTCCATTGCCTTTTTGAGGTCGTATCTTGTTCTTCGGGTGATAACCTCCTGCTGAAACTTGATGTAATGACCGAGGATTTCCTTGAGGGTAAGCTGCTTGGGCTGACCGTCAACAAGGGCAATGAGAATTGCGCCGAAGGTGTCCTGAAGCTGAGTGTATGAATAAAGCTGATTGAGAACAACCTGAGGATTTGCATCTCTCTTGAGGTCGATTGAAATGAGCATACCCTTCTTTGACGAATAGTCATTGACATCGGAAATGCCTTCAATTCTCTTTTCCTTAACTAGATTTGCTATCTTCTCGATAAGGTCAGCCTTCTTGACCATATAGGGAATTTCAGTTACCTGAATTTCAAATCTGCCGTTTTTCTTTTCAATGATTTCAGCCTTTGCGCGAACGGTGATTTTGCCTCTGCCCGTTGCGTAAGCCGAACGGATGCCTGCCCTGCCCATAATAAGACCCTTTGTGGGGAAGTCAGGGCCTTTGATATACTCCATAAGACCGTCAAGGTCAATATCGGGGTTATCAATCATTGCGCACATTCCGTCGATAACCTCGCCCAGGTTGTGGGGAGGAATGCTCGTTGCCATACCGACAGCGATACCAACCGAGCCGTTGACAAGCAGGTTGGGGAATCTCGAGGGAAGCACGGTAGGCTCCTTGAGACGGTCATCGTAGTTGGTGGTGAAATCAACGGTGTCCTTGTCAATATCCGTAAGCATACGGAGCGACATTTTGCTCATTCTTGACTCTGTGTAACGGTAAGCCGCAGGGGGGTCGCCGTCAACGGAGCCGAAGTTACCGTGACCGTCAACAAGCAGATATCTCATTGAGAAAGTCTGCGCAAGACGGACCATTGCATCGTAAACCGATGCGTCGCCGTGGGGATGATATCTACCGAGAACGGAGCCGACGGTATCGGCGCACTTTCTGTATGCCTTATCGGGGGTAAGTCCGTTTTCGTACATTGTGTAAAGAATTCTTCTGTGAACGGGTTTAAGACCGTCTCTTACATCGGGGAGGGCGCGGGATGTGATAACCGACATCGAGTAGTCAAGGAAAGCCTGACGTACTTCTTTGTTAAGGTCAACATTAATAATTTTCTGGGTATCTCTTGCGTCGCCAAAACTCATTTTCATTCAGTCCTTTCCTTAAACATCAAGATTTGAAACATACTTTGCGTTTGTTTCGATAAATTCGCGGCGAGGCTCAACCTTGTCAACCATAAGGATGGAGAAGGTTTCGTCTGCCTCCATTGCATCTGCAAGGGTTACGCGGAGCATAACTCTTGTTGCAGGGTCCATAGTGGTTTCCCAGAGCTGTTCGGGGTCCATTTCACCGAGACCTTTGTATCGCTGAATATCACAGCTGCCGCCAAGCTCTGCAATTTTTTCGTCTCTCTCCTGGTCGGAGAATGCATATGCAAACTTCTTTCCCTTGCTTACCTTGTAAAGAGGAGGCTGTGCAAGATAAATGTGTCCTTCTTCAATAAGGGGACGCATATAGCGGAAGAAGAATGTGAGAAGAAGCGTTCTGATATGCGCACCGTCAACATCGGCATCGGCCATGATAACGATTTTTTCATAGCGGATTTTGCTCAGGTCAAAATCGTCGCCTATACCCGTGCCGAGAGCCGTTACAACGGGCTGAAGCTTGTCGTTGCCGATAACTCTGTCAAGTCTTGCCTTTTCAACGTTGAGCATCTTACCCCAGAGGGGAAGAATTGCCTGATAAGTTCTGTCTCTGCCTTCCTTTGCAGAGCCGCCCGCAGAGTCACCCTCTACGATGTAGATTTCTGTTCCTTCAGCCTGCTTTTCGGTGCAGTCTGCAAGCTTGCCGGGGAGCGAGTTGCTCTCAAGACCCGATTTTCTTCTCGCCTGCTCACGGGCTTTTCTTGCGGCCTCTCTTGCTCTTGCGGCATCGAGCGCCTTTGAGAAAATTGCCTTTGCAACCGAGGGATTTTCTTCAAAATATGTCATCAGCTTGTCGTAAACAAGTGCGTTTACGAGCGACTGAACATCGGTATTGCCGAGCTTGCCCTTGGTCTGACCCTCAAACTGCGCCTCTGTCAGCTTTACGGAAACGATAGCGGTAAGACCTTCTCTTACATCGTCGCCGCTGAGCTTTTTGTCGCCGTCCTTGAGGATTTTATATTTTTTGCCGTAGTCGTTGAATACTCTTGTGAGGGCATTCTTGAAGCCCGTTTCGTGAGTACCGGCGTCTACGGTGCGGACATTATTTGCAAACGAAAGAATTGTTTCGTTGTAGCTGTCATTATAAAGGAGCGCAACCTCTGCGTATCTGTCGCCCTTTGCACCCGAGAAATGAACGGGCTTTTCGTGAAGCGGAGTAAGCGCTCTTACACCCGTAAGATACTCGGCAAATGAGGAAAGACCGCCCTCGTAGCAATAAACCCTTTCAACGATGTTTTCGGGGTCTCTGCTGTCCTTAAGGCTGATTGAAAGACCTGCGTTGAGGAATGCAGACTCTCTGAGTCTTCTCTCAAGGGTTTCAAAATCATAAACGGTTGTTTCCTGAAAAATCTGTGCATCGGGCTTGAAGCGGATAAATGTTCCCGTTTCTTCGGTATCGCCTACGATTTCAAGGTTTGTTTCAATATTACCGCCGTTCACGAATCGCTGACGGTGAACATGACCTGCCTGCGAAACCTCAACCTCAAACCACTCTGAAAGCGCATTAACTACCGATGAGCCAACGCCGTGGAGACCGCCGGATACCTTGTATCCGCCGCCGCCGAACTTACCGCCTGCGTGGAGAACGGTGAGAACAACGGTAACTGAGGGCAGACCCATTTTTTCGTTTATGCCGACGGGGATGCCTCGTCCGTTGTCGCGAACGGAGATTACATCGCCGGGTTCGATTTCAACCTCAATATGGTCGCAGTAGCCTGCAAGAGCCTCGTCGATTGAGTTATCGACGATTTCGTAAACAAGGTGGTGCAGACCTCTGGGACCCGTCGAGCCGATATACATACCGGGTCTTTTGCGTACAGCCTCAAGTCCCTCAAGAACCTGAATCTGACTGGCGTCATATTCCTCGGTAACAACAGTATCCATTTCATCGGAATCGCCGTCAAAAGCAGGCACTTCCTCCGATAATTCGGGGATAGTCTGAAGCTCCATTTCGTTGTTGTTTTCAATACTCACTCTGAGCGCCCTCCAATCACATTCCAAGGCGGTTTATAACGCCTTTTTTCTGTCTGCCCGGCTTATATTTGGGCGGGTTTTCAAGACGCATTACCGCACCCTTGCCCGACTTTGAGCCGAGATACTTGTTGATATTGATAACAATATCTTTCATATCGTCGCTCATATATTCAACGCAGTTGTCAAGCAGACTTGCTTCGGTGTAAAGCGTGCCGAGAATCGTTACCGCAACAAGACCCTGCGTTTCGCTTGTTCCGTCATCATAGATATCGTTGAGCAGGTTGAACAGCTTCTTCATCTTCTGAGGATTGTTTTCCCTGATTGTTGCAAGCACAACGGGTGTGCCGTGGTTGATGAAGAAATCCTCTGCAAGGAACTGACCGTATCTGTCGCAGTTTGCCTTGTATTCCTCACGAAGCTCGGGGTAAACGGTTGTAAATCTGTTTGCAAGAGTGTTGGGGTCATATGAAACAGCACCGCTCTTTACCGCCGCCTTTGACACGGGAGGAGGAAGCTTTGTCTTTGTGGGTTTAACGGTTTTTGTTCCGAAATTCTCCACAATAACCTCGCTGAATTCATTCACAATGTATTTGATGCTCTTGGGGTCGCATCTTTCCTCGTCAAGCAGGGTTGTGAAAAGCTTTGAAAAATCGCTCTCCGCAATCTCGCCCTCTTTGTTTGCGCCGAAAAGCGAAATCTTATCGCTGAAATGCTCAATCTTAAGCGCCTTGTTCTCGCCTTTGTAGCGGATTATGATTCTTCCCGATTCCGTAACGGCAGGCAAAGCGCCTTTTTCAACTCCGTCAGGGATAACAGCGGTAAATCCGCTTTCGTTCAGTATTTCACTCAGTCCGTTTGTAACATCCGCAAGAGCAGAATAAAAATCAGCCATAACAAACTCCTTCATATTATCTTATATTATAATTATAGTTTAGTATAACATATATATAAAGAAATATAATTCTTATAAAGAAAAATAGCACTTTAAAATGTTAAATTTTTATTATATTTAATTATAATATTCGTGTATTTTGCATATCCTTTGCTTGTTGACTATTTTGCGCCATTGTGATAATATATTTTGTTAGAACAAACTATAATGGGCAGAAATGCGTTAAGGAGAATGTTGTATGAAGACAAAGGTTCTTGTTCTTTTCGGCGGTGTTTCAAGCGAGCATGATGTTTCGCTCAAATCCGCAAGCTCCGTAATAAAGAATATTCCGTCAGAGAAATATGATGTTGTTAAAATGGGTATCACCAAGCAGGGCGAAAGCTTTGTTTACCTCGGCGATGCCGATATGCTCCCCGAGGGCAGATGGCTTGAGGATAAGGCAAACCTTGTGCCTGCCGTTATTTCAACAAACCGCAATCATCACGGCATTATCCGCCTTTCAGACAGCGTAGAAATTGAGAAAATCGATGTTGTTTTCCCTGTGCTTCACGGCAAAAACGGCGAAGACGGCACAATGCAGGGTCTGCTTGAAATTGCAGGTCTCCCCTACGTTGGCTGCAACACCGTTGCAAGCGCAATCTGTATGGATAAGGCATACACAAACGCAATGGCAGACTATCACGGCATCCCTCAGGCAAAATGGGTTGCCCTTGAAAAACACAACTTCAAAGACAGAGCTCATCTCAAATCAGCTCTTGACAACTGCGTAATCCCTCTCAACGGCTTCCCCATTTTCGTTAAGCCCGCAAACGCAGGCTCATCCGTTGGCGTAGGCAAGGCAAGAGACCTTGATGAGCTTGTTTCCGCCTGCGAAAATGCCTTTGAGCACGACACAAAAATCGTTCTTGAGGAAGGCATTGACGGCGTTGAGGTTGAGGTTGCCGTTATGGGCAACGAAAACCCCGTTGCATCGGTTGTTGGCGAGGTTGTACCCTGCAACGATTTCTATGATTATGAAGCGAAATACGTTGCAAACGACAGCGAGCTTCATATCCCTGCAAGACTTCCCGAGGATAAGCTCAAGGCTGTGCAGGAGGCGGCTGTCAACGCATACAGAGCGCTGGGCTGCTCAGGCTTCACAAGAGTTGATTTCTTTGTGCGCCGCAGCGACGGAGAAATAATGCTCAACGAGCCAAACACCATTCCCGGCTTCACATCGATCAGTATGTATCCCAAGCTGTTCGCCGCATCGGGCATCCCCTATCCGGAATTGCTCGATAAGCTCCTTCAGCTTGCGATGGAAAGATAAATTATGAAAAACGCAATTATAACAATAAAAGACCGTCACATTCAGGACGGCGAGGAACTGACCGCAGAGCTTACAACATCGGGCAGCTTTGAGCTGACGGAAAACGGCTGTGTTGTCATTTACAAGGAAACCGACGAGGAAATGACAGACTGCGTAACACGCCTTGATGTTACAGGCTCGCAGACGGTTACAATGACCCGCACGGGCAAATACAATACAGAAATGATAATTGAGAAAGAGCGCCGCCACACCTGCTTTTACTCAACCCCCTTCGGCGAGCTGATAATGGGCATTTATGCAAACTCCGTTATCAACAATATCGATGAAAACGGCGGCACACTCAGCTTTTCATACACCATTGATTTCAACAATTCACCGGCTTCGGAAAATGAACTGCATATAAAAGTGACGGAAGCAGTCATCCGATAAAAAATACAGGAGGAATAAAAAATGTCAGTTTTAGTTAAACAGGCGATTACTGAAATCCGCACCGCTATTATCGAGGCGGCAGGCAGAGCAGTTGCAGACGGCGAATTCCCCGAAGCACCTCTCAGCGATTTTATCATTGAAGTGCCTGCAAACAAGGATAACGGTGATTATTCGTCAAATGCCGCTATGGCTTGGGCAAGAGACCTCAGAAGCGCACCCCGCAAAATTGCGCAGGCAATTGCGGACAGACTTTTCCTTGAGGATACTTTCTTTGACAGATGCGAAATCGCAGGCCCCGGCTTTATGAATTTCTATCTTAAGGACAGCTTCAACGCCTGCATTATTCAGGATATTCTCGAAAAAGGCGCGGACTACGGACGCTCCGATTTCGGCAAGGGCAGAAAAATAAATGTTGAGTTTGTTTCCGCTAACCCCACGGGTCCCATGCATATGGGTAACGCAAGAGGCGGCGCACTCGGCGACTGCCTTGCGGCTGTTATGGACTTTGCAGGCTACGATGTAAGCCGTGAATTCTATGTCAACGATGCAGGCAATCAGATTGATAAATTTGCGCTTTCACTTGATGTAAGATACAAGCAGCTTTATCTCGGCGAGGATGCAGTTGAGCTTCCCGAGGACAGCTACCACGGCGAGGATATCATCGTCAGGGCAAAGGAATTTGCCGATATTCACGGCGATAAGTATATGAGCGCAACCGAAGCAGAGCGCAGGCAGGCACTTGTTGACTATGCTCTCCCCAAAAACATTGCGGCTATGAAGGAAAATCTCACCAAATATCGCATTGAGTATGACACCTGGTTCCTTGAAAGCACTCTCCACAACGGCGGTGAGCTTGCGGAAACCCTTGAGATTATGAAAAGCAAGGGTCTTACATACGAAAAAGACGGCGCTCTCTGGTACAAGAACAAGGAAGTTCTCGGCGCAAGACTCGCAAGAGAGGGCAAAACACCCGAGGAAATCGAGCGTCTTGAGCTTAAGGATGAGGTTCTTATCAGAACAAACGGCAATCCCACCTATTTCGCCGCCGACATCGCTTACCACCGCAACAAGCTTGAAAAGAGAGGCTTTGACAAGGCTATCGATATCTGGGGCGCAGACCATCACGGTCACGTTGCCCGTATGAAGGGTGCGCTTGACGCTATCGGCTGCAACGGCGACGACCTTGATGTTATTCTTATGCAGCTTGTCCGCCTTACCCGTGACGGCGAGGTTGTGCGTATGAGCAAGCGTTCAGGCAAGGCAATCACTCTTGTTGACCTGCTTGAAGAAATCCCCATTGACGCTGTACGCTTCCTCTTTAATATGAGAGAGCCCGGCTCGCAGATGGAATTCGACCTTGACCTTGCTGTTGAACAGAGTTCACAGAATCCCGTTTACTACTGCCAGTACGCTCACGCAAGAATCTGCAGCATCATCAGAAAGCTCGCAGAGGAAGGCAAGCAGGCAAGAGAATGCACAATTCCCGAGCTTGTTCTTCTCAACGCTCCCGAGGAAAAGGCACTCATCAAGCACCTTGCATCGCTTACGGATGAAATCATAAGCTCCGCAAAGAACTATGACCCCGCAAAGATTACACGCTATGCAGTTGACCTTGCAACTCTTTTCCACAAGTTCTATAACGCTTGCCGTGTTAACTGCGAGGACGAGTCTCTTATGCAGGCAAGACTCAATCTCTGCATCTGCGTAAAGAATGTTCTCTGCAACATCCTCACAATGTTCAGCATAACCGTTCCCGAAAGTATGTAAGACTAAATGAAAAGTTAAGAGTGAATAGTGAAAAGTTTCGGATAGGCTCCGCCTATGACCGATTATAATTGGTACGGGTGAAACCTGTCCACAACTATTCACCATTCATTATTCACTATTCACCTAAATTATATAACATTACGTAACCCCCTTGACTTTACAGTCAGGGGGTTTTAAAATATTAGATTATAACTGTTAAAAATTCATATAATAATAGGAACGGAGATGATAAACAATGATCAGAGCTTTGCTTAAACACGCAAAGGGCTACCGTCTGCTTTCGCTGCTTTCACCCCTGCTGATTCTCGTCGAGGTATTTCTGGAGGTGCAAATCCCCTTTGTTATGGCAGATATGGTCAATAACGGCATCCTCGGCGGCGCAGGCATAGAATACATTGTCAGCGAAGGTCTTAAGATGGTTGCAATGGCTCTTGTTTCCCTGCTCAGCGGTGCAGGCGCGGCAAGATTTGCCGCAAAAGCAGGTATGGGCTTCGGCGCAAACTTAAGAAATTCGATTTTCTCAAAGATTCAGGATTTCTCATTCGCCAACATCGACCGCTTCAGCACGCCCTCTCTCATAACCCGAATGACAACGGACATCAATACAATCCAGATGGGCTACACAATGGTTATCCGCATTGTTGTGCGCTCGCCCTTGATGTTTGCAATGGCTTTCCGCTATGCATACACAATCAATTCCGAGCTTGCAACGGTGTTCACGGTATCCGCGCCCTTCCTTCTCGCTCTGCTTGCGCTTATCTTTATTTTTGCAACTCCCAGATTCAAGAAGCTGATGAAAAAATATGACGGTCTAAACGCATCCATTCAGGAGACCCTCATCGGCTCAAGAGTTGTAAAAGCATTCGTAAGAGCAACGCACGAAAAAGAAAAGTTCAGAATTTCCAACGATGAACTTCGCGATGCATCGATTGCGGCTGAAAAGCTGGTTATTCTTTCGGGTCCTTTTATGCAGATGACGGTTTACGGCTGCACAATTGCAATCCTCTGGTTCGGCAGTAACCTTGTTATCGGCGGCGGAATGGAGCTTGCTTCTCTCACCGCATTCATCACCTACATTCACAATATCTTTATGTCGCTGATGATGATTTCAATGATATTCGTTATGGCAACAATGGGCCGCACCTCGCTCGTGCGTGTTTTTGAGGTTATCAGGGAAGTGCCTGAAATAAACGATGAAGGCGCCGACCCCTCTCTCACCGTTGCAGACGGCAGCATCGAAATGGAAAATGTCTGCTTCAAATACAAGAAAAACGGCAAGAAGAATGTTATTGATAACATCAATATCCGCATTGATTCGGGCGAAACCGTTGGTATTATCGGCGGCACAGGCTCGGCAAAAACAACTCTTGTTCAGATGATTCCCCGTCTTTACGATGTAACCGAGGGCGTTGTAAGAGTCGGCGGCAGACCCGTTGCCGATTACACGCTCAAAAACCTGCGTGACAGCGTTGCAATGGTGCTTCAGGTCAACCTGCTTTTCAGCGGCACGATTGAAGAAAATCTGCGCTGGGGCAACGCAGATGCAACTATTGAAGAAATCGAAAATGCCTGCAAAATCGCTCAGGCGCACGATTTTATCACCTCATTCCCCGACGGATATCAGACCAATCTCGGTCAGGGCGGCGTTAATCTTTCGGGCGGTCAGAAGCAAAGACTCTGCATCGCAAGAGCCTTGCTCAAATCCCCGAAAGTGCTTATTCTTGACGACAGCACAAGCGCTGTTGACACCGCTACGGACGCAAAAATCCGCGAAGGCTTCAAGGATAACCACAGCGATATAACAACGATTATCGTTGCTCAGCGCATAAGCTCCGTTCAGCACGCAGATAAAATCATTGTTCTTGATGACGGAAAGATAAACGCCGTAGGCACTCACGATGAGCTGCTCGGCACAAACGAAATTTACACAGAGGTTTACAATTCACAGCAGGAAGGAGTTGAAGAATAATGGCCCCTCCCAAAGCAGGTCCTCCCAAGGGCGGCGCACCGTTCAAGCCCGTGAACACAAAGCGCACATTTTCAAGGCTTCTCGCCTATCTCGGCAGGTCAAAGCATCTTCTTCTCCTGGTTTTTGTTTTTGTTGCGTTCAGCTCCCTCGCAGGCATCATCGGAACATCCTTTGTTGAAAAAATAACCGATGAAATCCTGCTCCCCCTTATCGGCACTCAGGTAACCGCCGAGGCTCTTGCACCCCTTGTAAAAATCCTTATTTCCCTTGGCTTCATCTATGCATTCGGCGCATTTTCGTCCTACGCATATTCACGCATTATGCTTCAGGTTGCGCAGAAAACGCTTAACATTATCCGCTCCGACCTTTTCAATCATATGATGGATTTACCCATCAGCTTTTTCGATACCCACACCCACGGCGAGCTGATGAGCCGCTACACCAACGATGCCGATGTGCTTCGTGAATGTATCAGCCAGAGCTTCGTTCAGCTTGTTTCCTCGGTTGTGACGGTTGTCGGAACATTTGTGATGATGGTTTATTTCAGCCCTCTTCTGACTTTCTTTGTTGTTGCAATGCTGATTATCGCGTTCTTCATCATCAAGGTCCTCGGCAAACAGAGTGCAAAGTTTTTCAGGTCACAGCAGCAATGCGTAGGCGAGGTCAACGGATATATCGAGGAATATATCGAAGGTCTCAAGGTTGTCAAGGTTTTCTGCCACGAGGATACCGCAAAGAACAGCTTTGCCGCTATCAACGATAAGCTCCGCCACGCCGCAACCAATGCTCACACCTACGCAAGCATACTTATGCCGATTATGGGTAACATTTCATATATCACCTATGCCGCAACGGCAACAATCGGCTCGCTCGTTATTATGAAAATGCCCGAGGAGTCGTTCTTCGGTCTCACCGTAGGCGCACTTTTCACCTTCCTTATTTACACAAGACAGTTCTTCCAGCCCATAACACAGATTTCTCAGCAGTTCAACAATATCATTGCCGCCCTCGCAGGTGCAGAGCGCATTTTTGAAATTATCGACACACCCGTGGAAGAGGATGACGGCTATGTTACCCTTGTCAACGCAAAGAGAAACGAGAACGGCGAAATCGTTGAGTGCGACGAAAGAACGGGTATGTGGGCGTGGAAGCATCCCCACTCAGACGGCACGCTGACCTACACCGAATGGAAGGGCGATGTCCGTTTCCACGATGTAACATTCAGCTATGACGGCAAAAAGACCGTTCTCAAAAATGTTTCACTTTATGCCCGTCCGGGCGAAAAAATTGCATTCGTAGGCTCAACGGGTGCAGGTAAAACCACCATTACCAACCTTATAAACCGTTTCTATGATGTCAACGAGGGAAAGATAACCTATGACGGCATCAACATCAAAAAGATTAAAAAAGCGGCTTTAAGGCGCTCTATGGCAATGGTTCTGCAGGATACACACCTTTTCACAGGCACGGTCAGAGACAACATTGCCTACGGAAAGCTTAACGCAACTGACGAAGAAATCATTGCAGCCGCAAAGCTTGCAAACGCAGATTCATTCATTACCCGCCTGCCTGACGGCTATGACACAATGATTACGGGCGACGGCGCAAACCTCTCGCAGGGTCAGCGTCAGTTGCTTTCAATTGCCCGCGCCGCAGTTGCAGACCCGCCCGTGCTTATCCTCGACGAGGCAACAAGCTCCATTGACACAAGAACGGAGCGCCTTATCGAAAAGGGTATGGATAAGCTTATGGAGGGCAGAACGGTATTTGTTATTGCTCACCGACTTTCAACCGTGCGCAATTCATACGCCATTATGGTGCTTGAACAAGGCGAAATCATTGAGCGAGGCGACCACGACGACCTCATCGCCCAGAAAGGCAAATACTACCAACTCTACACGGGTCAGTTTGAACTTGATTGATCCAAAAACAGAACGAGGCAGTTTTCACTTTTAACGAAAACTGCCTCGTTTTTTTTACTTTTTCTTTATTATCTTGTAGCCGCTTGAAGTGAGGAAATAATAAATGTCATCAAGTATCTGATAATCGTATTTGATAACATCCTTTTCTTTTTCATCTTTTCCGTCTCTCTGAGCAACTATTTTTCTGAAATCAACCAGTCCGTCAAAGGTTGTCAGGTTGCCGTGGCGGCGCGCACCGTGATTTTTTCCGTTGCTGTTCTTGAAAACACCGTTTTTATCGGGCAGCTTTTCATCCCTGATCTGCTCAATGCTTGCGGGGACATATCCTCTTGAAATATAATAGGAATTCCAGCGGAAATGCTCCAGAACAGCCATATTCTTTCTTCGGGATTCAAGGAAATCAAGGCTGTATTTAACCATTTGTCTGCCGCTTACGGTTTCTCCGCCGTGGCTCTCATCCCTTTCGGGCATATCGTTCCTTGCGTAGAGATTCAGATAATATTCATAGCTCAGCCCTTCTCTCTCATCGCTTGCATCGCAATAATCAAGACCCATAAGGTTCAGCTTTGCTCTCATACTGAGTGCGGCATAAAGGTTGGATTCCCTCTCGATATGGTTCATTGTGTGCCACTTCTTGAAGGATTTGTATTTTGTTGCCGCAACAAATTCAGGAGAAGGAACAAAATTTTCGTTGGTTTTTCTTTCTTCGTTTACGGTATACTCCAGATCGTAATCTTCATTACGCATAATGGCAACCTTCATAATTCTGTCAGAGAGGATTTTTCTGATGTTATAAACAACATTGCTCTCGTCTCCGATAAAAACGCAGCCGTCCGCCTCGAGGGTATCCTGCTCTTTTGTTCTTCTGTGCGTACGCACAAAAATCACAAAATCCTGACCCCATTCGCGGCGCTTTGCAACAAGCTTCTGCGCCATATCAATGTTTTCAAGGTCGTTGCCGAAGCTGATGACAACAAAATTGGCATCGCCTTTTTTAACGCTGTTTTTAAGCATATCGTAAAGCTTGCCGTCATTGATATCAAAGTGATAGAAATGTTCTTCCGCAGGCAACGAGGGCAGGGGAAGATAGCCCTTCTTTTCCTTATTATTGTCGGGATCCATTTCATCTCGATATCTGTAATAGCTGTGATTCAGATTTTTGTTGTTGCGCGCAACCTCTTTATCAAAAATATGATACTTGACCTTTTTAAGCTCGGGACCGTTTTCCCCTTCGGTAATAAACTGATTGTTCGCAACCGAGGTGAGGAAAATCTGGCGGCCCACCTTACCGAAGCAAATCATAAACACATTGATGTCAACACCCTTTTTCACAAAAGATGTTTCATAATCAATATGGTTTCTGTTCATATAAAGGGCAAGGGGATGGTGTTCAATGAAATCTGCGCCGATTTTCTTGTATTTATTCAGATAAGTTATGCATCCCGAGCCGTCATCCACGATATCTTCATAAACCGCCTCGTAGTCAAGGTCGCCGAAAACAAAAATCCTGAGAGTTTTGAAAAGTTCTTCCTTGCCTGCGGCATCATAGGAGTCGATTTTTTCAATCATACGGCGGCAGAGATGTGCGTTACGCTCATCGTTCTCCGTGTTGATAATAACTATATTGCGAGCGGTTTCGCCGTCTTTTTTGAAGCGCTCATAAAGCTTGCGGCGCAAAACGGCAAGAGGTCTTTTTTTGAAAATTTCTTCAATTGTATCTTCGCCGTCGGCATCGTTCAGATACGAAATATCATCCTTGTAATAAATTTCACGCTCTTCATCGGAGATTTTATCAACGATAACCTTGTTGCGCTCCGTGTCGCTGGTGTAAATATCAACACTGCGGGGATTGTTGCCGAAAATAAATATTCTGTCCTTGGGGCAATATCTGATTTTATTTTTTTCGGAGAATTCCCATATGCGGCGGCTGAGAATGGAAAGCGCAACAAACGCAATGTTGAAAGCCGCCATAACGAAGCAGAAATAAAGCGTTTTTTCATAGAAAGAATTGTGGTTCATCAGCATTTCCACTTCATCAAACTCATATTTCAGAATAACAAGCTCAACCACTTTTGCAACGCTTTTGAACACAGCTCTCCAAACACCGGTTGCTTCACCGCCGTACAAATATCCTATGGCATACAGCGGAATCGATGCCAGATAAACAACAGCAAACTGTCCTTTTTTGAAGCTGTTAAGAAATGCTATCCTTTTTGTTCTGTCACGGTTCAGAAGCTTGACAATCCATATTATCGCCTGCACCAGAAGAATAAGAAAACAAATTCCGGTTATGAAATTGACAACTGCATCATTCATTGAAAGTATGCACTCCTTCTCCTATTTCGGTTTTTTCACCGTTCAGAATAACCGTTGCGGTTGCGCCCGCAGGAACGGTGAATTCATAAGTTGTTTTGCCGTTTTCGGTTTTCCATTCGGATTTTACAAGACCCCTGCGGCTTTCAATCGATGCCTTTGCATAGGTAAGTCTGCCGTCGGTGACGGGGGCAAAGATAATATGCTCGAACGCAGGCTTGCTTTCGTCAATCTTTATGCCCGCCACATCGCCGTAAAGCCAGTCGGCAACACTACCGTAGGCATAATGATTAAAGGAATTCATCTGGGTGCTCCACATCGTGCCGTCCTCACGCACGCTGTCCCAATGCTCCCAGATAGTTGTTGCGCCCATTTTAACAGAGAAAAGCCACGAGGGATATTCCTCGCGCAGAAGCAGGCTGTACGCAGTTTCTGCGTATCCGTTGTCGCTGAGCGCATGGAGCAGATAGGGTGTGCCGACAAAGCCCGTTTTGAGATGTCCGCACTCGGTTACAAGCTCATTGAGCTGCTTTGCGGTTTCCTCCGCATTATCCGTTATGCCGAAATGCAGAGCAAGCACGGCGGCTGTCTGGGTTTCAAATTCGGGCAGAATTCTGCCGTCCTTCATAAATTCACGGCGGAATGCCTCGATTGATTTTTCTCTCTTTGCCCAAATCTCCGATGCATCCTTTTCGAAAAGCTCCAATGCTTTTGCATAAATTCCGCTTGAATAAATAAAATATGCAGTTGCAATAAGCTTCTTTTCCGTACCCTTTGAGCAATCCTCGGGGCTGCTTCCGTCAAGGTTGAGCCAATCGCCGAAATGCCAGCTTCTGCTCCATATGCCGTCATCCGCACGGGTATCAATAAACTCGATGTAATCCTTCATTGAATCCAGCGAATCTGCAATGATATCCTTGTTTGCATATGTCAGATAAATCTGCCAGGGGCATATTGTTGCGGCATCTGCCCACGCGGCGGAGCAATCCTCATCAGGCCCGAAAACTCCGGGAATTACGTGAGGAATCGTTCCCCAGTTTGTCTGGTCTGCGCGAAGGTCGGCGAGCCATTTGGTGAAAAATCTTTCAACATCGTAGTTATAGGATGCGGTTTTAACAAACACCTGTGCATCACCCGTCCAGCCCAGACGCTCGTCACGCTGAGGACAATCCGTAGGCACATCAAGGAAGTTGCCCTTCTGTCCCCAGATAACATTCGAGAAAAGCTTGTTCACACGCTCGTCCGAGCATTCAAAATAACCCGTTCTTTTCATATCGGAATGAACAACGATGGCGGTGAAATTCTCTTTTTTCACCTCGTCGCTCCAATTTTCAAGCTTTATGTAACGGAAGCCGTAGAAATTATATTCGGGCTTGTGGATATGCTCCTTGCCGTCGCAGACAAACACAGCCTCTGCCTTTGCGCCGCGCAGATTGTCTCTGTAAAAATTGCCCTCTGCGTCAAGCACCTCGGCGTGGCTGATAACAGCTCTTTCGCCCTTGTTTCCCTTGATTTTAAACTCAACATAGCCCGTCATATTCTGACCGAAGTCAATAACGGTTTCACCCTTGGGGGTTCTTATGATTTCAACGGGCGCAAGTCTTTCCTGCTCAACCACTTTTTCGCCCTGACGGTCAAGAAGAATTTTTCTGTCCTTCGTGAAAACCTGAGCCTTGGCAGGGAAAATATCAACATAGGCAGGGTCATAGATATATCCGTTATAGAGGTTTGAATAAACACAGTTTCCGTTTTTGCAGTCCCAGTCGCCGCCGCTGGTGATAATTTCGGTTTCGCCGTCGGCATATTCAATCGTGAGAGCAAATATCGCGGCAGTTTCGTTGAAGCCAAGATAGGAATCGCCGTAATGCATTCCAAAATAGCCCATAGCCTTCCAGCCGGGCGCAACACCGATTGCAACGGTATTATTTTTTCCCAGAAGGTCGGTCACATCATAGGTATCAACCTGAAGGCGCTTTCTGTATGAGGTCCAGCCGGGAGCAAGAATGAAATCGCCCACACGCTTGCCGTTTATTTTTGCAACATACACGCCAAGCGCAGTAATCTCGAGCTGTGCGCTGAGAATCTCCTTGTCCGTGCCAAAGCTTTTTGTGAAAACAATTTCGCGGTCAACAGCCGCCTTGGGGCTTTTTATCCATTGTGCATTAAGAATATTCTTCATATTTTTCCTCCTCGGAAAGGTTTTATATGTATAACTTAATTTTATAACACACTATCGCAAAAATCAACAATAAAAATTTATATTTACCGTCTTGATTGCCGCCGCAAATGCTGATAAAATACTTTTGAAAGGATTGATAATATGAAACGCATTTTAAGCATATTACTGATTATTGCCGCTTTGCTTTCTTTTGCATCCTGCTCCGGCAAGAGCGGAAATGAAAACGCAACAACAACCTATGCCGTACCGGTTATTGAAGAAAGCACATATTCAAAGGAATTCAAGGATGAAAGCGGCAGAGTTGTTTTTACCATTGATGTTACCGTGCCGCAGATAACCGACAAATGCGACCCGAAGGTTATGGCATATGTCAATGCCGAGGCTCTTGAAATTTTCAACGAAGCCTGCGAATTTGCTCAGAGCAATCTGGAAAACGCAAGCAAAAATTCCAATCCCTGGTCAAAAACAGTCACATTTGAAACTACCCTGCTTGACAGCCGATATGCCTGCTTCATTGTGAACGATGTTTTCAGCGTCAACGGCGACATTCCCACCCTCAGGACGCTTTGCTTTGATATCCGCAATGGCAAAGAATGTACTCTGTCGGATTTCTGCATCAATCCCGATGACCCCGAAAGCTGCTTTGAATTTTTCCTGACAGACACACTCGCCAAGGTTTTGCCGAAAAGATTTCACGTTTCGGCATACATTACCGACGAGGTGCTTGCAAGGCTTGACGAGATTGTTGACCCCGCGAATTTTTATCTGACGGAAAAGGGAATGGGCTTTTACTTTGACAAAGCCCTTGTTGACGATTATCTCAGCGGCAATTTCAGAATCACCTTCACCTGGGCAGAGCTTATGAGTAATTTTGCAATCCCCGAAGAACAATAAATAAGAGTGACTGCATTAAAAATAAAAATAAAAACCCCTCGGTTCATTTCTGAGCCGAGGGATTTATTTTTGTTAATTCTGTTAACTATCTTAAATCAAGACTTATACAAGCTCGATGATGCACATCTCAGCAGCGTCGCCTCTACGGGGACCTGTCTTGATGATGCGGCAATAACCGCCGTTAACATCCTTGTATTTGGGGGCAATCTCATCAAAGAGCTTCTTGACTACGTCTTCTTTTGTAACGTAAGCAAGAACCTTGCGCTTTGAGTGGAGAGAGTCGTCCTTAGCAATGGTGATCATCTTTTCAGCCATTGCACGAACTTCCTGAGCCCTTGTAACGGTGGTCTCTATTCTGCCGTTTTCCAAAAGATAGGTAACAAGGCCTCTGAGCATCGACTTGCGATGATCGCTTGTGCGGCCGAGCTTTCTGGTACCGGGCATAAGTTCACACTCCTTTAGTCCTCATCCCTGCGGAGATCAAAGCCAAGTGAATTGAGCTTTGCAACAACCTCATCAAGGGATTTTCTGCCGAGGTTACGGACCTTCATCATGTCTTCCTCGGTTCTGTTAATCAAGTCTTCAACCGTATTAATCTGTGCTCTCTTCAAGCAGTTAAACGAACGTACAGAGAGGTCAAGTTCCTCAATGGTCATCTCCAGGACTTTTTCCTTGCCGCTGTCACTCTTAACGACCATAACCTCTGTATCATATGCCTCACCTGAGAGGTCACCAAAGAGGTTGAGATGCTCGTTGAGGATCTTGGCGCCGAGAGAAACGGCTTCCATAGCATTGATAGTTCCGTTTGTCCACACCTCGAGAGTCAGCTTATCATAGTCTGTAATCTGACCAACACGGGTGTTTTCAACTGTGTAGTTAACCTTTAATACGGGTGTATAAATTGAATCAATTGCAATAACACCGATAATGGGCTGCATCATCTGCTTGTTTCTGTCTGCAGAAACATAGCCTCTGCCCTTGTCGCAAGTAAGCTCCATGCTTACGTGTGCGTCTGAGTTAAGAGTAGCGATGTGAAGCTCGGGGTTGAGGATTTCAACCTCTGAATCGGTCTTGATGCTGCCTGCGGTGATTTCGTCATCGCCGTTTGCATCAATGTAGATTGTTTTGGGACCGTCACCGTGAATCTTGAGGATTACATTCTTGAGGTTGAGAACAATCTCAGTTACATCTTCCTTAACTCCGGGGATGGTGCTGAATTCGTGAAGAATTCCGTCAATCTTAACGGAGGTTATCGCGTAGCCGGGAAGAGAAGAAAGAAGAACTCTTCTCAGGCTGTTGCCCAATGTTGTGCCGTAACCTCTCTCAAGGGGTTCAACAACAAATCTACCGTACTTTCCGTCCTCGGAAATTTCGGCTGTATCAATTCTGGGCTTTTCGATACCAATCATTCAAAACCCTCCTTTAAAACAGGCAGGAATTTTATCCTGCTCAAAATGCATTCAAAAACGTGCGTCGCTGTAACGCACTGCTGAAATACCTTAAAAGGTAAATCAAGCAGGGCATTATTTTGAATAAAGTTCGACGATGAGATGCTCTTCAACGGGAACCATAATCTGCTCACGAGTGGGCAGAGCAAGGATCTTTGCTGCATGAGCTTCTGCGTTAAGGTCAAGCCACTGGGGAACAGGGCGTGAAGCATTTGCTTCGAGAGTTGCCTTAATCTTGTCGCTGTCAAGGCTCTTGTCCTTGATTGAAACTTCGTCACCGGCTTTAAGAAGATATGAAGGAATGTTAACCTTCTTGCCGTTTACTTTGTAATGGCCGTGAGTAACAAGCTGTCTTGCTTCTGCTCTGGAGTTAGCCCAGCCGAGAAGATAAACAACGTTGTCAAGTCTGCTTTCGCAGATACGGAGCAGGTTTTCACCTGTTACGCCC
>JAZQXJ010000021.1:0-3282 GCA_045632815.1 Acutalibacteraceae bacterium
AAAACAATTTTTAACAAAATAAAATTATAATTCAAATTATTATAACATATATTATTATTTATTTACAATGCTTTTTTGAAAAAAGTTGTAAAAAAACCGCCAATCAAAATGACGGCGGTAAAAAATTATATTAAAAAAGAAAAAATAGGAGCAATGTCCGCAACGGTCTGTCCGAAGCAGATGCAATCATTTGATTTTTGAAATGTAAAAATCATCTGTATGCCTCCCGAATAATTTATTGTATTTTACAATATTCTGCTCAATAAATCAATATATAATATGTTACATATTTTGTGTTTTTGAGCAAGAAATTTATTTTAAATAACAAAAGGCGAAGCATTAAGCTCCGCCCGAAAGTATTATTTTGCAGGACAATGATTGGTTGCAACAATATTGATGCCTGTGCCGAGAATGTTTTCAACAAGAACATCGCCAAGCTTGACGGGTGCATTCGCAGCAGCATTGTTGATGATTTCCATGCATTCAAAAATCTTGTCTTTGGGAAGTGAGCCTGCTGATTTGCAGGGGACAACATTATAAACTCCGCCGTTGACTTTAACGGTGGTTGCAAGGCTTCTTACGGGATTAGTGCATTCGGCTCTTGCGTATGTGTCGCCGCGCTTGCAGGTGTTGCCCGTTACGGAAAGAATTTCGCCGTTTTCGGAAATATCAACGGTTACGCCGCAGCCCATAGGGCAGGCAATGCAAATAATATTCTTCTGCATAAATCACACCTCCACCGAAATTTCAATCACGCCGCCTTCGGCAAACTTTTTGAGCATATCGTTCTTAAGAACAACATTCTCCATTTCGCCGGGAGCAAGACGGGGCCTTTTTTTGCTGATGATTTCTTCGCCGTTATATTTTACAATGGTTTTTGCGTTTTTATATACCTGACCGACTCGGAAATAAAGCTTTACATCGCCGTCGTTCTTTATGTTGACCTTCTGAGGAACGATATAGCGTACACCGCTTACGCCCTTGGTTGTGATATATTCGGCATCCTCTGTTTTGCCGAGAACGTATTTTGCGGCGCCTTCGCCTGCAGTCTGGCTTTCGAGAGTAACATAGTCAACAAGGTCGTGAACGTGAAGAACATTTCCGCAGGCAAAAACACCCTTGTGGCTTGTTTCTCTGTATTCATCAACAACCGCACCGCTTGTAACGGGGTCGAGGCTGATGCCGACAGCCCTTGTCAGTTCATTTTCAGGGATAAGACCAACGGAAAGAAGAAGTGTATCACACTCGATATATTCTTCCGTGCCGGGAATAGGTCTGCGGTTATCGTCAACCTTTGCAATGGTAACGCCTTCAACTCTGCCCTTGCCGTGAATATCAACAACAGTACAGCTAAGATGCAGAGGAATATTGAAATCGTCAAGACATTGAACAATATTTCTTGTCAGACCGCTTGAGTAGGGCATAAGCTCACATACGCACTTGACCTCTGCGCCCTCAAGTGTCATACGACGTGCCATAATAAGACCGATGTCGCCTGAGCCGAGTATAACAACTTTCTTACCGGGCATATAGCCGTCAATATTAACATATTTCTGCGCTGTGCCTGCACTCATAACACCCGAAGCTCTTGAGCCTGCAATGTTAAGCGCTCCTCTGGGTCTTTCACGGCAGCCCATTGCAAGAACAATTGCCTTTGCCTGAATTTCAAGAAGTCCGTCGGTTTTATTAACTGCAAAAACCTTGTTGTCTTCCGTGATTTCAAGTGCCATTGTATCGGTTTTATATTCTATTTTCTGTTCGTCAACAAGAGCGATGAATCTGTCGGCATATTCGGGTCCTGAAAGCTCTTCTCCGAAGTAATGAAGACCGAAGCCCGTGTGAATACACTGTTCAAGAATACCGCCGAGAGTTTCAGCTCTTTCAAGAATAAGAATGCTGTCAACACCGCACTCTTTTGCTTTAAGAGCAGCTGCCATTCCGGCGGGACCGCCGCCGATAACAACTATATCATAATTAAGCATAATCTCCGCCTCACTTTGTTCTGTCATAAAGTATTTTTGAATTGCCGCCGAATTTGGTGATTTCGTTTATTTCAACTCCAAGCTCACGGGCGAGAAGCTCAACAACCTTTGAGCCGCAGAAGCCACCCTGACAGCGACCCATACCTGCTCTTGTTCTTCTCTTAACGCCGTCAACATCTCTTGCACCTGCAGGAGCGTGGATGGCATCAAGAATTTCGCCCTCTGTTATTGTTTCACAGCGGCAGATTATTCTGCCGTAAGCAGGGTTATTTTCGATAAGTGCCTTGCGTTCGTCGTTGGTCATATGTCTGAAACGAACTGGTTCTTCTCTTTCGGGGTTGAAATCACTTTTTTCTTCTGCGGAAAGAGCGTTGAGAATCATATCCTTAACATAAAGTGCGATTGCAGGCGCTGATGAAAGTCCGGGGGACTCAATGCCGGCAACATTAATGAACTGTGCATTCTTTTCGCTCGGCTCAATAATAAAATCATTTCTGTCACAATGAGCGCGAAGACCTGCAAATGAGGTGATAACTTCTCTCGTTGTAAGGCAAGGAACGGATTTCTTTGCAATATCAAGAACACTTGCAAGGGTATCTGCGAGAGTTGTTACATCGTCTTTATCTTCAATATCTATTGCGCTGGGACCGAGCAGAAGATTTCCGTCAACGGTAGGAGTAACAAGAATACCTTTACCCATTTTAGAAGGGCACTGGAATATGGTGTGGTTTGCAAGGTGACCGATTGATTTGTCACAGAGCATATATTCTCCTTTACGGGGAGTTGTATGAATTGATGTGTCGCCGATAAGAGATGCGATTTCATCGCAGAACACACCTGCGGCATTGATTACATATTTTGCTGTGAATTCGTTTTTACCGTTTGAAACAGTAAATATACCGCCGTCGAAGTCTATTTTATTTACCTCAAAATTACGGATGAAATCAGTGCCGTTTACAACAGCGTTTTCAGCTGCGGCAATTGTGAGTTCATAAGGGCAGACAATACCTGCGGAGGGTGCCCAGAGAGCAGCCTTTGCCTCGTCGCTGATGTAAGGTTCTGCTTCTTTCAGCTTTTGTTCGTCATATATTTCAAGACCGGGAACACCGTTTATATTGCCTCTTTCAAGAAGTGCTTTGAGTGTTTCAACTTCTTCATCAGAGAAGGCAACAACAAGCGAACCTACCGGCTTGAAAGGTACGCCCAATGTTTTGCATAATTCAGGCATAAGTGCAGTGCCTTCAACATTGAGTTTTGCCTTCATTGAGCCGGGCTTTGCATCAAAACCTGCGTGCACAAT
>JAZQXJ010000022.1:0-1779 GCA_045632815.1 Acutalibacteraceae bacterium
GTTTCAAGGCAGAAGCCTGCGTGCTGAACCATCGGACAGCCGCCCTTGCCCTTCTTTGTGCCGTCAAGGAAGTTGCCTGTGTAGAACTGAACGCCGGGTCTGTCGGTGTAAACTTCCATTGTTCTGCCGCTGACAGGCTCAAGCACCTTTACCTTTGCACCGTCAGCGCCGTTGAGGCAGAGGTTGTGGTCGTAGCCCTTTGCGGCAACAAGCTGGTCGTAATCAGCCTTGATATCCTTGCCGATTTTCTTTGCCGTTCTGAAATCGAAGGGTGTCCCCTCAACACTTCTTATTTCGCCCGTGGGAATACTGTCGGGTGTTGTGGGTGTGAAATAATCGGAATCAAACCATATTTCGTGACCGAGCACGTCGCCGCTGTTGCAGCCTGCAAGGTTGAAATAAGCGTGGTTTGTAAGGTTTATAAGAGTTGCCTTGTCCGAAACTGCGGAGTAGTCGATTATAACCTCGTCGCTGTCGGTAAAGGTGTATTTTACGCTGACTTTAACCGTGCCGGGGAAGCCGTAGGTGCCGTCGGGAGAAGTTGCGGAAAAGATAACAGCATTGTCGCCGCATTCCTCTGCATCAAAATTGGCGTGAGAAAATTCGCCGCTTGAATGAAGGCTCTTTACGCCGTCCTCGTTGCAGTCAACCTGATACTCAACGCCGTCAATTGTAAACTTACCGCCGCCGATACGGTTTGCGAATCTGCCGACAAACTGACCCTGATAGTCGGAAAGGTTAATCTGACCGTCCATATCGACAAAGCCGAGAAGCACATCCTGAAGGATATCGTCCTTGTCGGGCACGAAGGCGGAAAGCCAGGTTGCACCGTAGGTGATGAATTCAACGAAATTGCCCTCTGCGTTCTTGATTTTGTATTTGTAAACCTCGCTGCCGTCGGGCATTGCGCCCCAGACACTTTTTGTAATGCTCATTGTCATAACTCCCGTAAATGTTATTTGGTTTAAGTATAAGGTTTATATAGGTAAAAGTCAATTGAAACTCAAAGAGTTTCAAGGAGAGATTGCAAATAAATTTATTTTTTGCTTTCTTTGGCTGTTTTGCAGGATGCAATAAGCAATCTGCGAATATTGCCGCAGAGTTTTTCGGAATTTTTATATGTTTGCTCATCAATTCTGTAAGTCGCAAACATTAATTTTAACCAATAACTTGTTTCGTTGGCTTCTTTTAAGGCGATTTCCAGCTTGGAAACAAAATCCTTTTTACTTTGTGCATATTGAGCTTCAAAAATGTTTGCACCTATAGATGTTGCGGCTCTTGCCAGTTGGTCTGTCATATAAGAACTTTTGGGCGTTTTAATATTATCAACTATATTTACCGCAACAACTGAAAACTCAAAAGACAAATCAAGCAATTTGTTTTCGGACATAAAATCACCCTTCAATCTAATGATATATCGCTATGCGATATGATATATGATTTTACCATATTATATACTTGCTTTGCAAGTATGATATAATATCCGTTTTCATACGCTGAGCGTATATCATCTGCAACGCAGATATCATACCCGACAGGGTATATCATCCGTTTTGCAAGAAACGGATATCATTGAAAAAAACCCCTTTTGCAAAGCAAAAGAGGTTTTTTTCTGGAGCTGCTAGGCGGACTCGAACCGCCGACCTCATCCTTACCAAGGATGTGCTCTACCACCTGAGCCATAGCAGCAAATATGGCGACCCGGAACGGGCTCGAACCGTCGACCTCTAGCGTGACAGGCTAGCGTTCTAACCAACTGAACTACCGGGCCACATTTGC
>JAZQXJ010000023.1:0-24001 GCA_045632815.1 Acutalibacteraceae bacterium
TAGAATCCCAGCCTTCCAAGCTGGTTGTGTGGGTTCGATTCCCATCACCCGCTCCAATATGCGCTTGTAGCTCAGCCGGATAGAGCAACTGCCTTCTAAGCAGTGGGTCAGGGGTTCGAGTCCCTTCAAGCGCGCCAAAGCAGCGGCTTAACAGCCGCAGCTAAATAAATGGTGGCTGTAGCTCAGTTGGTTAGAGTGCCAGGATGGGGGCCCGGAGGGCGGGGGTTCGGATCCCATCAGCCACCCCATTTAGATTGTAGTTACGCAAAGCCAAGTGCTTTGCGTATTTTAATATCATTCAATAACATATATTGGGGCGTCGTCAAGCGGTAAGACAACAGACTTTGACTCTGTCATTCGCTGGTTCGAATCCAGCCGTCCCAGCCATGTAAAAAAGCTCTTTTGTCTACCAAGACAAGAGAGCTTTTTTACAATGATATCCGTTCCTATCGGAACGGGTGATATATCTTCAATATGATATCGCACTTCGTGCGATGATATACGCTTCGCGTATGAAGGAACGGATATTATATCATGCTTGCGAAGCAAGTATATCATACGGCAAAGCCGTATATCATATCGCCAACGGCGATATATCATTGAAAATCGCAACAATTTATGGTATAATTCCAATGAAAGAAGGTGTATTTATGTCCGAAAATAAACTGCTTGACTTATCTTTTGAATTTGCAGTTGCTATGTAAATCTTGTTGACGGTGTAACTGTACCAAAAAGTTCCTATATGACCGATCAACTCGCACGAGCAGGCACATCAGTTGGTGCTAACATCCACGAAGCACAATACGCACAAAGCAAGAAAGACTTTGTTGCAAAGTTAGAAATTGCTTTGAAAGAATCTAATGAAACGAGTTATTGGTTGAAGCTGATGTATGAGACAAAAAGAACCTCAACATTATAAAGAAGAACAAATGAAGGGGCTTTTAAAATTTTTCAATTTTATTCTGACAATCATTTATGTGATTGGAGAAGCGGCAGAAGTTCTCATAATTCCTGCTATTTTTATTGCAGTCGGTTTTCTGAATGACCTATCGTGGAAATACTATGCGGCAACGGTTGGCGGATATTTTATAATATGTATTATTGTGCAAGTTGTTTTACATTTTTTATTCAAGCGATTTGAGAAAAAATATGAATCTGCTCTTATGAAGTTGTTCAAAAAGAAACCAAGCTCTCACGAACAGAAATAACCATATCTCAATCCAAGGAGACCTGAAATGATTTATGTTATGAGCGATATTCACGGCGAATATGAAAAATACAAGGCTATGCTTGAAAAAATAAATTTCAGCGACGATGATGTGCTTTATATTCTCGGCGATGTTATCGACAGAGGTCCTGAGCCTGTGAAAATTCTTATTGATATGTCTATGAGACACAATGTTTACCCCATTTTCGGCAACCACGAGCTTATGGCATTGGATGTGCTGAAAGCGCTTGTTGCGGATGTGACAGAAGATAACTATGCCACGCAGATTACCTCTGAGGTAATCAACAAAATGTATGTCTGGCAGAAAAACGGCGGCGATGTGACTCTTGCCCGATTCAAGGCTCTGCACCCCGAGGAAAGGCTTGAGCTGCTTGAATATATGGAGGATTTTGCGCCGTATGAGGTTTGCCGTATCGGCAACAAAAAGTTCGTTCTTGTTCACAGCACCCTCGGCGCGGATTTTGACGAATCAAAGCCGCTCGAGTCCCTCAACTACGCTTTCCTTGCTCACGACAGAGCAAGCTATAACCGCAGATTTTTCAGCGACGATAACACCTTTGTTGTTTCGGGTCACACACCGACAATCACAATTCACTCTTCCCCTACCGTTTATCGCTGCTGCAACAACATCAACATAGACTGCGGTGCGGTATTCGGCGGAAGGCTTGCCTGCCTCTGCCTCAACACAATGAAAGAATATTATATATAAAAAAACACCGTCGGTTGACGGTGTCTTTAATTTTTTATGCGTTAACTTCTTCTTTTTTCTCTGCTGGCTTAGCTTCTTCTTCCGCTTCTTTTGCGGCTGCCTTTTCAGCAAGAGCTTCTGCCATCATATTGTGAAGTGTTTCCTTGTCTGTGCCTTTTTCTACAAGCTCAAAATATTCCTCAGCGGGAATACCGCCTACATAGCACTGCTTATACTTAACTTCAATCTTGTTGATTGTGAGATAAATATTGATGCCGAGAAGAATTGCAAGAGTGCCGATGTAAACATAAGCACCGAAACCGATTGATGCGTTTGTTACAAAATCAGGGAATACAGCTGTGATTCCGTTTGCAAACTGATTGAACATAACAATTGAAACAACCGCTGAAATAATTGCGAGTGAGTTCATAATAAGGTTTCTGGGGCAGCCCTTGGGTGAGCAAGCAAGGGTAAGAAGCACGAGGCTGAGGATAACAAACACGAGCGAAAGAAGAATTCCGACAAGTGCGCCTGCGTAGCCGATAAAGCTTGAGCCTACAACGCCTGAGCCGATCATTGTGAACAGAGCGTCGAAATCAAGGGATGAAACCAAATTGTAAATTTCAATAGCATTGATGCTCTTTGTTGTTGCTTCAATAAAGGGACCTGTGAAGCTTACGGAAGCGAGAGGCAGCATAAGAGCCGCTATGGGAAGAACGGAAAGAATAATTCTTACAATTGCAAGCTTTGAGCCTACAAATGAAGACTTAAGTCTGTCTATTCTCTTCTGAAGGCGGGCATGCTCTGCTTCAGCCTGGTCAGCCTCGTCCATCAGTCTTTCTTCCATTCCGTAATATACAAGGTTAACTCCGCATCCGGGGCAATTGGGTTTCCAATCAAAAATAGTGAGCTTGTGGCCGCATTTCGGACAGTTTGCCATATTCTTTCCTCCAAACAAAATTACACTATGATATATATTAGATTTTAACACATTATTTTTATTAAATCAATTGTAAACAATAACTAAAAAGCTCGCCGTATTTTCGGCATAATGACCATTAGGCAATCAATTAAGTTATCCCACCGTCAGCCGCAATAACCTGCGCGGTGACATAATCGGAGTCACCGCTCGCAAGAAACGACACAACCCCTGCAATTTCTTCTGCCGTTCCGAATCTGCCCATAGGTATCTCCTGCGCAAAAGCAGCTTTATCTTCATCGGAAAGGTTGTTGTTCATTTTTGTGTCGATTGCACCGGGTGCAACGCAGTTAACCTGAACATTGCTGGGTGCAAGCTCACGGGCGAGCGCTTTTGTCAGCCCGATAACAGCCGCTTTTGTTGCGGAATACACCGTCTCACAGCTTGCGCCGCAAATGCCCCACATAGAAGAAATGTTGATTATTTTTCCGCTTTTCTGATTAACCATAAAAGGCACGGCGCATTGGCAGCAATTGAATACGCCCTTGAAATTGACTGCCGTTATGCGCTCAAAATCCTCCTGAGTTATGTCGGTAAAAAGCTTTTGCTGAGCAATGCCCGCATTATTCACAAGCACAGACACGCCCCCGAAAACCTCGGCGGCGTCTGCAAAAACTTCTTTGATTTTTTTGTAGTCGGAAACATCGGCTTTATACAGCCTGTATTCCGCATCGGTATTCTTCAGCTTTTTTTCAAGCTCACGAATTCCTTTTTCGTCGGAGCAATAACAAGCGGCTATATTGAACCCGTCATTTGCGAGTCTCAACGCAATTGCGCTGCCTATACCGCCCGAAGCACCCGTTATCAAAGCACACTTTTTCATAAATCAATACATCGATGCAAGGTTGAGTTCCGATGAGCCCATAACAGTTGTAAGGTCAAGATACTTGGGAAGCTTGAACTTTGAATCGTCGCACTTATCGGAAATTTCGTTGATTTCCATAATTGTTACATCTTCACCTGAAACGGTTTCAACTCTCTTAAGCTCGTCATCATTATAGTAATACTTGATTGAAATATCGCCGTCCTGATAGACATCGCAGGTGTAGGTTTTGCCGTCAATGGTAACCTCACGGGTTTCAACATATGTGCCGGTTGCGGCGGTGTCCTCCGTAACAATGGTGCTGTCAAAGATATCCGCCATCGACTCTGAAGGCATTGACATATATGCTCTCATTGAGGGGAATATGATGTAGCACTTGCCGTCATCGGGAAGAAGCATATTGAATCTCATTGAACCCTTACCCTCAACAGGCATAACAGCCTCAAAATAAAGCTTGTTTCCGTTACGCATTGCAACGATGGGAATTTTCATTTCCTCGTTGTTCGTTTTGGTCTTGATAACAACATCGATTGTGAACTTCTCGCTGTTCATAATTTCCGTGTAGCTCTTATCAAGACCGCTGTGGTCGGGTCTGCCGTTTTCATCAAGGTCAACCTCAACCTTGCTTGAGTTGCTGTCGTCAATAAGCTCCTCGCCGAATTCCATCTCGGGGATTTCGATTTCTTCCTCAAGAAGCTGCTCAAACTGCTGCTCGATTTCTGCAGGGTCTGTTGAATCGAATGAGTTGAGGAATTCTTCAAGCTCGGGGGATACGGTTTCACCCTCACCTACAAGCTCCGCATATTTATTTGTTGTTGATTCCGCCTCATAGCTGCCTTCGGGCAATTTCTTGCAAGCGGCAAATGACGCAACCATAACAAGCGCAAAAACAATTGCAAAAATCTTTTTCATATGTTCTCCTCCACAGCCTTATTGAAGATTCAGCAGGCTGATTTTATTCATTGATAATAGAATAGCCGATTTTTTCAGTAAAATCAAGTGCCGTTTCGTAATATTTGTTAACTAATTTGTAAAGCTTTTATTGACAAATTGTAACAAAGGCATATTTCGTATTCGAAATTTGGGAAAAGGTGAATTTTAAGTTTAAATCTTAAGAAACTCTTAAGGTTTTCTTTGTTGAAACAACCGCCGATAATATATATAATAGTATCCGTTGTAAATAAAGGGAGGAGAAAGATGATGCTTCAGCTTTTTATGTTAATCAAAAGTGTAATACGGACTGTTATTACGGTAGTGATGGTGTTGCCCATTATGGCAACCATGTATCTGCCTGATATGCCGTGGGTTGAAAATAACCCCACCGACAGCTGCACCAACTCTTACATAACCGAATACGGCGACCCCGATGTTTCCGCTCACCGTTCGGGTGCGGGAATTGCGCCTCAGAACACGCTTATGGCGTTTGAAAAGGTTATTGAAGAAAACAACACACTCGGCGTTGACACCTTTGAATTTGATGTTCAGATAACCAAGGACGGCGAACTTATTGTTCTTCACGATCTTACATACGACAGCACAACCAATGCCGTTGAATATTTCGGCTATGAAGATGTATACGCATCAAGCCTCACCTTTGAAGAAGCTCAGGTGCTTAACCTCGGCGAAAACTTCTGCATAGACGGTGAATATCCTTACAGAGGTCTCAGAGGAGACGATATTCCTCACAACCTGCGCGTTGCAAAGTGCGAGGATATAATCGACTATATCGAGGCGAACAGCAACGGCAGAGAATACAGATATATAATCGAAAACAAAGGCGAGGGCGAGGAAGGTAACCGCGCCGCAGACAGGCTTTATGTTGTTATCACGGAAAGAAATCTGCAGGACAGAGTAATATGGGCATCCGACGAGCAGGATGTTTCAAAATATATGGAAGAAACCTATCCCGACATTTCACGCTCGGCAAATGTTCTTGAGGTGTTCAATTTCTATGCATTCTGCAGAATGGGCTGGGACCTGAACGACCTTAACCCCACATATGTTGCTCTGCAGATTCCCTACGGCAGCAGCGCCGCAGGCGGAATTATCAACCTCGGCACAAAGCAGGTAATCAATTACGCGCATAAATACAACATCGCCGTTCAGTACTGGACGGTCAATGATGCGGAAGATGTTAAGTATCTGACCGAAAACGGCGCAGACTGCATTATGACCGACTATCCCCAGATGGCGTTTGAAGCAATTGCAGAGAGTAAATAAGTTATAAAAAATCATACCGCAGTTGGTACAATGTATCAACTGCGGTGTTTTTCTGGTATTAGTGTGGATAACAGATTCAATTTTTAATCGCGGCGTAGCCGTGTATGCAATCCGAAACCTATTATCGGTATATAATTATTTCAAAGAAATGTATGTAATCAATCCGAAGAGAAATTCACCTTTGGTGATGCCATACAGCTTTACTGATTACATACGCCTATCGGCGATTACATATCAATCCTTCGGATTTAAAAAAAGAGTTATACCTGACGGTATAACTCTTTTTCCTGGCGGAGAGTTAGGGATTCGAACCCTAGGTGAGTTTCCCCACACAGCATTTCGAGTGCTGCACCTTCGACCACTCGGACAACTCTCCGTATATGGAGCTACTAGTCGGACTCGAACCGACGACCTGCGCATTACGAATGCGCTGCTCTACCAACTGAGCCATAGTAGCGTGTACCAAAGTATTATAATAGATACGTCCCGATTTTTCAAGTGTTTTTTATAATTTTATTTTCAAAAAAATCCGGAACTCGCTTTGTGCAAGTTCCGGATTTTCAATTATTTATTATAAAATCCTATAATATAATGTTGATCGTTCAGATAAGTCTCGTTGAAATTCTTAATACCCGAGATAGTTCTGTAGCCTCTGTTTGAAACAAGCTCTCTGTAAGCATCTTCGGTTTCTTCCATCGAGCCGAACTGGATAAACGCATAGCCCTTATGACTTTGATTTTCCAGAATTTCAGCCGCAGCCGAATAGCTGTATTTATCCAGATAATATCCGTAATAACGGAAATAATTATAATCATCCGAAACGCAGACGGGTTCTTCAAACTCAGCATCTACGGTATGAGTCTTAGAGAGCATTTCGCTGGTAATAAAGGCATAGTCATATAAAGGGATTTCTTTTTCCATATCAGGGTCATCCCATGTTACGTCAACATAGTATCCCTCTCCGTCAAGATATACGCAGTTCCAGCCGTGAGCCTCACCTGCATCACCTACAACATATAAGCAATCATATCCAAGTTCACGGACAACAAGCTGGAATGCTTTGGCATAACCCGAACATACCGTTTTCCCTTCAACAAGGCATCCGTACGCAGAAAAAATATATTCGCAGGACGGCGACCTGGATGTTTTATAATATTCATTGAGAGCATCGTGATCATATATCGCATTTTTCACAAGATAATCGTGAACAAACATAATCTGATCATAGCCGTTTGATGAATGCTTTCTTGCGAGGTCCGCAACATTACTTACAGCATTCTGCAACTCCTCTGATTTCTTTTCCGAATCAAAAAATCCCGTTGCATAGCTGTAATACATCGGCTCAATAACTATTTGCGACTTCTCATCGAAACGGCTTCTTGATGTTTTTTGTGTATATCCGCTTGTAAACCAGAAAAGCTCAGGATGATCATACTGGAGTGCCTTTGTAGCTGTGAAGCAATTCTTTTTGAATTCGCCGTAATCAACATTCGAGAATGTAACGCTTTCCTCCATATTTTTCACAGGCTCAAGAAGTGCATCATAAATGCTTTTCTGGAAATCATTAAGCTGGCTGTAATAAGTTGTATACTCCGTAGGCTCCTGATATTCAACAGAAGTGTTGTCTGTGTTTGAAAAATCATACTCGCTGCTTTTATCAAAATCTCCGTTTGTTATAAATATTGCTGCAACAAATGCAATTATCGCAACAAATACATAGCTTAAAAACTTCATTCTTTTATATCCCTCGCTTCGCCGTCTAATTCATCATTGATAAAGGTTTTAATCGTTTCGGGAGATAAATCAGGGTGACCTTTTGCAATAATACGGAACAAATATCTGCCGTACGCCGCATCGCGCAATGCCATTTTGTTGACAGCAAGGAACGAAATACCGAAAACAAAAAATACAGAATAATAGAAAATCAATGTTACAACATCATTTTTTACTGCTCCTGCCATGCAATAGATACCGTTAACAAGGAAGGGAACGATAAAGCTGCAAATCAACCATATTGCAGATGAACGAACCTTATCCTCCTTTACCACCCCTGCTTTAAGCATATCTTCTTCAATGCCGTTTGCAACAAATCTCATATGCCACATTGTGTGATAATAACCCATCAGGATTCCGATGAACAGGTTGCAGGGAATTGATGTAAAAAGCTTGGGAAGGAGCATTTCGATATCGTTCTGCATAAAGAAATGTATATTTTCAACAACCGTAAAACCAAGAGAAATAAATATTGAATATACAATTCCGTCAAAAAGATAATTGAAATGCTTGTTTTTTCTTGTCACAAAGAAAAGCAAAAGCCAGCTTATGCATATTCTTACCAGAGAAAAACCTATAAAGGAACACAAGGCAAGGTGAGTTATTTCTGTTCCGTAAGAATTAAAAGAAAGCACGCCTTCAGCCGAAAAGCTCATTTTGTCTGCAAAAACACCGTCAAAAAGCGCAACAAGTGCTTTCTGAATAAAATGCACAGGGATATAAGACAACGCTCCTGCTCCGAAAAGAATCGCCAGTAGACCTGCAGGCTCTCTCTCTATCCGGTCCATATAAACTACATATCCGCACAGAGCAAGTGCAGGTATTACCGCAAAAATCGCCAACTCCATTGAAAAATGGTTCATAAAATTCCTCCGTCGAATTCCGTTTTTGCAATATTTTTCATCTTTATTGCATATTTTTATTTTATCAATCCAAATATTTGTTGTCAACAAAATTAATCAGAATATTAAATTTTTCGATAAAAAAATCGGAATCCACAAAAAGTGAATTCCGATTTCGGTTCTGCAAAATTATTATCTGTTGTTGATAAGCTTTGTGAGCTCAACGGGGTCAACAATCTTGCCGTCCTTATAAACACGCATATTGCCTGAAGCAATTTCGTCGATAAGGATAACTTCGCCGTTGTTGTAGCCGAACTCAAACTTGATATCCCAAAGGTCAAGACCGATTGACTTGAGGTCATCAGCAACAATCTTTGTGATTGCAAGAGTCTGTGCCTTCATGCTTTCGAACATTTCGAGGCTCATAATACCGAGAGCAGCAAGACCTTCGCCTGTTACGAGGGGATCGCCGAGAGCATCGTTCTTGAATGTGCATTCAACATAACCGCCCTCAAGAACTGTTCCGTCTGCGATGTATTCGCCGTATCTGCGGATGAAGCTGCCTGTTGCAACAAGGCGGCAGATAACTTCAAGACCGTGACCGAACACTTCGCCGGGAAGAACTTCCATAGTTGCGTCATCAAGGTTTGCACCAACATAGTGAGTCTTGATGCCTGCCTTCTTAAGAAGCTCAAAATAATGGATTGATGTTTCAAGGTTTGCCTTGCCGATGCCTTCGATGGTAAGACCTACTGTGTTCTCGCCGGGATCGAACACGCCGTCTTTGCCTGTGCAATCGTCCTTGAACTTGAGCATTACGTTGCCGTTATCAAGTGAATAAACGTCTTTGGTTTTGCCTTCATAAATCTTTTTCATATTGCAACACTCCTTTGATTTTAAAACATCTTTACTTTAGCACAATTTTTTAAATTTGTATAGTTTTTTTTGCAATGTTTTTCAAATTTTTTAGATATTACAAAAATGCCGTGAATTCGGGTGTCCGATATATAAAAAATAACAACATCATTATTTTAATGTTACCTTTTTGCTTTCGGTTTGCTACAATAAAATTAATCTGTTTCAAGGAGGAAATAACATTCAATCAATCAAAAAGTACATCGCAGAATTTATCGGAGGTGTACTTGCCGCACTTGTTTATAAATTCCTTTCCTGCAAAAAGACTGATACAAAGCAATCAAGCGGATGCGCCGTAAAGCACATCCGCTTTTTTATATATTGAGAAACTTTTTGAAATCTGAAATATACTTTTCTGCTGTCGCTTTATTGCTGCCCTCTGCAAAAATACGCAACAGAGGCTCCGTGCCTGAGAATCGGCATATAACAAAACTGTTATCCGCAAAATAAACCTTGCAGCCGTCCTCGTAGCTTACCCTTGCAACTTCCGTTCCGAAATCGGGCAATTTCTTTTCAACCATAAGGATATTATCGATTTCCGCCTTGACTTCAGGCGCAAACTTCAGATTATCCTCAACCATAACATATTTGCCGTAAAGCGCTTCAAGCTCGTCTGTAATTTCCGTTGGTGATTTGCCCGTTACGCTTACCATTTCCGCAAAAAGGGATGCGGCATAAACAGAATCCTTGCCGTGAATATGCCCTCTTACGGTAAGTCCGCCCGAGGATTCGCCGCCAAGCACGGCATCAATCTCATCTATTTTTGATGAAATATGCTTGAAGCCGATAGGCACTTCACAGCACTTTTCGCCAAAGCTTTCCGCAATTTTATCGAGCATATGCGTTGTTGCAAGATTGCGAACAACTCCGCCCTTCCAGCCCTTGTATTTCACCAGATAATAGTAAAGCATACAAAGAATTTCGTTGGCATTTATGTATCTGCCGTTTTTATCAACAATGCCCAGTCTGTCGCCGTCGCCGTCCATGGCAATGCCGAAATCATAGCCGCCGTTGATAACCATATTGCTTAGATTTGCAAGCGTTTTTTCGCTGGGTGCAGGCATCTGACCGCCGAAATATGCGTCTTTGTTAAGGTTAATTGTGTCAACCGTGCAGCGTGCCGTATGCAGAATAACCTGCAGAGGATATGTTCCCGAGCCGTGCATTGTATCAAAAAGCACTCTCAGGCCCCTCTCACGCAGAGCCTGCATATCAAGCAAACCTATGATATCGTCAAGAAATTTGTTGAACGGATTCTGGAGAAAAACTATTTTCTTTTCTTTGACAGCCGCATCAAAATCAATAAACTCAACATTTCCCGTTTCCGAAATGATTTGTTCAACACGCTCCGTTACTTCAATCGGCGCATCTCTGCCCTCATCCACAAAAAGCTTTATTCCGTTGTAGTTTGCGGGGTTGTGGCTTGCGGTAATTTCAATTCCGAAATGAAGATTTTTATCCTTGACCGTGTGCATAATCAGCGGAGTGGGTGCAGAGCGGTTGAGAAACCAGACCTCAATGCCGCCTGCAGCAAGCACTTCAGCCACCCATTTTGCGGCTGTTTCGGACAAGAATCTTCGGTCATAACCGATAATAATGGGCTTGTCTGCCTTGTTCTGTTCTTTCGCAAGCCCGAGAATACCCGCCGCAACAAGGCGGATGTTATCGCAGATAAAATCATAACCTATAACGGCTCTCCAGCCGCCCGTTCCGAATTCAATCATTTTCCGTCCCTCCGTTTTAACTGTTCCTTTATCATTTTAGCACATCATTTTCCGCCTATGTTACAATAATAGCCATTATATTTATAATTTCGGCTCATTTTTTGTTGAATTTTCTTCCACAGTAAGCTATAATTAAAACAGAGGTGAAAAAATTGGAATATTTCAGAACAGAACTTTCCGTGCCGCTTGAAATTGAAGGAATATATACCATTCACTATTTTGAATACACCAAGGATTTTGCGTATTCGGGCGAATTCCATAATTTCTGGGAAATAGTTTATGCCGACAAAAAAAGCGTTGTTATCACTGCGGGCGCAAAGGAAATGACACTCAAAGCAGGGCAGATGTATATTCACAAGCCCAATGAATTCCACAAAATCCGCTGTGACGGCACAAGCGCGGCGAACTCCGTTATTCTCTCTTTTGACTGTTCCTGCGCAGAGCTTATGTCCATAGCAGGCACGGTTATCACCTGCACAGGCGCAGAACGCAGGCTTATGGGTCTGATAATCGAAGAGGCAACCGACGCATTCTCAACCCCTCTCGGCACGCCGTATACCAGCGTACTTGAAAAATCGGGTACGGGCAGATTCGGCTGCGAACAGCTCGTTCGGATTTATATGGAACAGCTGCTGATAAGCCTCATCCGAGGCAACAAGCGCATTGTTGAAACAAAAAAAGCAGACAGCGGAAAGCTGCTGCTGCGTATCTGCGATTATCTTGAAAGCAATGTTGAAAAAAGGCTGACCTTTGCCGACATTCAGAAAGAATTCAACACATCGGCCTCGGTTATAAAACGACTTTTTCAGAATAATATGAGCTGCGGAATTATGGAGCATTTCACCCGTCTGAAAATTGATGCCGCAAAGCAGATGATAAGAGAAAACGAATATAATTTCACCGAAATTGCCGAAAAGCTGGGCTTCAACACGCCACAGTATTTCACAACCGTTTTCCGCAGGCTTTCGGGAATGACACCCTCCGAATACGCATATTCGGTTAAATCACAATTCACAAAATAATCTGACGATTTTATGTCAATAAACCAATTATAATGTTGATTATTTCAATTCTTTATGTTATCATTTAAAATAGACTATTACCGAAAGGATCTGACAATATGGCAAAATATCTTATCGTTAACGCTGATGACTACGGAATGTGCAACGCCGCCAATCAGGCTGTTGCAGAGCTTTTTGAGGGCGGTTTCCTCAAATCCGCAACAATTATGATGCCCTGCCCCACCGCAAAGGATGCTGTTGATTTTTCAATCGCTCATCCCGAACACGCAATCGGCGTTCACCTCACAATGACAAGCGAATGGGGCAAATACCGCTGGAAGCCTCTCACCAACGGCAAGTCGCTTATTGATGAAGAAGGCTTTATGTGGCACGAAAGCGATCAGGTTGAAAAGAACGCTACATACGAAGACCTTGAGGCTGAAATCCGCGCACAGATTGACCTTGCACACAAATGGGGTATGAAGCCCTCACATACAGATAACCATATGGGCTCACTCTACGGTCACTATACGGGCCGCCTCGGTCTTGCAAAAATGACTCTCCGCGTATGCGGCGAATACGGCTATGCATACAGACTTTACACAAAGCACGACAAGAGAATCTGCCCCAACGGCACACCCTATTTCCTCTATGCCGCAATCACACTTCTTTCAAAGAAGTGGGGCAAGAAATATAATGTTGTTATCCCCGATTATCTCCTTTTCCCCGATTGGAACGATGCAATGAGAGAGAGCTACGAAACCTACAGAGATACAATTCTCAAAATCTGGGCAGACATTCCCGAAGACGGAGTTACGGAAACATTCATCCACCCCTCTGTTGAGAGCGATGAGCTTAAGGGTATCACGGGCAGATGGCAGGACAGAGTATGGGAATATCAGCTTATGAAGGACCCCTACACTCACAAGTACCTCAAAGACCACGGCGTTGAGCTGATAAGCTACAGAGAGCTCATCAAAATGAAGGGCGGCAAGGTAATGGGTTAAACCCTGCCGCAAGGAGGAATTGCTGTTATGGACGGCAAATATGTTTTTATAAGCTATAAGGTAGAGGATTCGGATGACGCAAGCTGGGTAAAGTCCACACTTGAAAGCAACGGAATTCAATGCTGGATGGCTCCCGATTCAATCCCCGGCGGCTCAAGCTATGCTACCGAAATTGAAAACGCAATCAAGAACTGCACGGCTTTTGTTCTTGTGCTTTCCGAAAGGGCACAAAGCTCAAAATGGGTTTCAAAAGAGGTTGACAGAGCAATAAACTTCGGCAAAAGAGTTTTGCCGTTCACGCTCGATAACGCTCCTCTGAAGGATGATTTCAGTTTCTATCTTTCCAATGTGCAGCGATACGACGCAACCACCGACAAACTCGTTGCTATGCAGACGATGATTGAAGCCATCAGAGCAGAATTCAACGCACCGCAGGCAAGGATTGTGTTCAGAAAAAAACCGCCTAAAACAAAAAATAACATCAAAGGCAAAAAGTCAAAGTTTTTAAAAACAGCCCTGATTATCCTCGTTGTTGTTGTAGTTTTGGGCTATGGCATAAATTTACTTTCCAATTCAATCGCTTCAAGCGATACAAATAAAACATCATCATATCAAGCTGATTCCGAAACGACCGAAGATACGGAAAACAGTTTTCAAAGTTGGTTTAATAAGCAAGAAGAAGAAACCGCCAATCCTTATGAGGAGCTGTTGAACAACCTCACTTTTGAGCTTGACGGAGTAACTTATTCTATGCCTTGTAGTGTTTCTGAATTGTACGAAAACGGATGGGTTTGCGAAACCAGAGATAAAGATGAAGTGCAAATCAATTTTTATGTAGAAATGAAAAAAGGCAACAGCAGCATCTGGATAAAAACTTATCCGCCATTTGAATATGAAAGCGCAAAATTTATTGAACAGAAAGTAGGTACTATTGAATATACTCCCGATTGCAATGTTTCATTCTCTGTTAACGGAACAATACAGCCCGGTTCTCACTACAATGATATTATTGAAGAGTTTGGAGAACCCGACCAATTTTCCAGTTGGGGCAACAACACGGAGTATATATATTATTCCCACGGGTCGGGCGATTATTTGCCATATGCAACATTCCTTTTTTACACAGATACCTCCAGATGCTATAGCATTAAGCTTGAAAATGAGGTATACTCAAAAAAATACTAAGAACAACCGCCCACGGAATAATCCGCGGGCGGTGATTTTTATGCAAGAAGCACATCCGAAGCAAGCATTACGCAAAAGCCGACGAGCAGGGCATATGTTGCTCCCGTTTCACTGCCGTGAGAATGAGTTTCGGGTATCATTTCATCGCTGATAACATAGAGCATTGTGCCGCCTGCAAAAGCAAGAGCAAAGGGCAGCACCGTTGCTGCGATGCTGACGGCAAAATAGCCAAGAAGCGTGCCTGCAACCTCAATCAGCCCCGTTGCCATTGCACACAAAAAGGTTTTTCTCGGCGTTACGCCTGCCGCAAGCATAGGTCCGATGATAACCATACCCTCGGGGATATTCTGCAGGGCAATGCCGCCCGCAATCAGCAGAGCCTCCGACACATTGCCTGCGCCGAAGCCCACACCTGCCGCAATGCCTTCGGGCAGGTTATGAATGGCAATTGCAGTTACAAAAAGCAGAACTTTATCAAGCTTATCACCGCCGCGACCTTCTTTTTCCGCGCCAACAAACTTATGCATATGAGGCACAAGTTTATCAATAAGGTTGAGACAGAGTGCGCCTGCAAAAATTCCTGCAACAGTTATAATCAGCCCGTATTTGCCGCCGTATTCAACAGACGGCACTATAAGCCCCAGCACCGCCGCCGCAAGCATAACCCCCGCCGCAAAAGCAAGCACAATATCGCTGAATTTGTGGGATATTTTTTTGAATATAAAACCTGCCGCAGAGCCGATTACGGTTGCGCCGCCCACTCCGAGGGCAGTCAGAAATACCATTTCCGTAAAATCACCCCTTTCCTCTGTTATAATTCTTTCAGAAAAAACAATGCCGCATAATCATAATATGTGATTTTTGAGGGCTTTGATAAAAAATTATTTTTGTTGATTTTTTTGCCGATATGCATTATAATTGATTATAGAAATATGAAAGGAGGATAAGGCAGATGGAACTTACTCAGATTATTGAAGCTCTTACCGACGCAGTTATCAACTTTGTTGAATCGGGCGCAATCGAAAAAATCCTTGCTGCAGCCGAAGGCGCTCTTCCTTATGTTGAAAAGATTCTTGGTGCTGTTGTAAGCCTTGTAAGCGGCTGATAAATAATAATTCCTAAAAATGACCTTGGAGAAATCCAAGGTCATTTGTGTTTTACTGATATTCTTCCTCGCCTTCGTAGGTTTCCCCGTCATAAATCTCGGAATCGTTGCCGCTGTCATAATCTTCTTCATAATCCGTGTCTTCGGTGCTGTCCGTTGTGCTGTCACCGAAAAGCGACGGCATTGTGAAGGTAGGCACGGTTATCTCAGGCTTTGTGTAATCATTATCGGGCCAGTCAAAAATAACGCGCCGTGTGGTTGTTTCGTCATCATAATAATATCGGGTTTCTTCCTGTGTGTCATCGTAGCTGTTGCCGACGCTGTTTGTACCCTTTGCAAAATCAATTGCCGAAACATGAGTTGCGGGGTCAATTTCAATATTCGTCTGACCGAAAATCGCAAGCTGCAGCTCCCTTGCCGCCTTGATATAGTCAACAATCCAGACATCGAGGTAGCCCGTATATGTGCGAAATCCGGTTACACCATAGCGAAGCTCCTCGGACGGCTCAACCATACTCACAATATCGTATTTAAGCCAGCCCTCTGTCAGCGCCTGAGTGCCGAGCGAGAGAATTTCGCTCGTTTTGATATTGGTTGTAACATAAGGCAGGAAGGTTTCAATTGCATAGTTGAGGTCGCTGAGGGATGATGCCTTCACATTTTTGATAACCGAGCTGATAAGTTCACGCTGTCTTCTTGTTCTTTCAACTTCGCTGTCAAGCTTTCTTATTCTTGCATAGATAAGCGCTTGCTCGCCGTTGAGGTGAACGCTGTCGCCGCTTGTGAAACCCTTGACCCTTGTTGTGCGGTTCATATATTTTGCCTCAGCCTCCGTAATGGGAACGGAAACGCCGCCGAGAGCATCAATCGCCGCCTTGAAGGACTGATAATTGATTGAAACATACTTGTCAATTTCAATCTTATAGTTATCCGAAAGCACTTCCATAAGCGATGCCGCACCGCCCCACGCATAGGAATGGTTGGTCTTGCAGTAGCGTTCGCTGCCGTTGATGTTCATATAAGTATATGAATCTCGCAGGAAAGAGCAGATGGTTATTGTCTTTGTCTTTGTGTTGACGGAAACAAGCATTGTTGAGTCCGAGCGATGCGAGCCGTCCTCATCATCCTCGCCGATGAGCAGAATGTTGATAACCTTTTTGCTGTATATTTTTTCGCCGCCGTTGGTTGCCCACGACCTGAGCCAATCCTTGATTGAATTGGCATCCGCAATGTCGGAAATTGTGTTGAAAGAAAGGTTTTCGTCAATTTCTTCGCTTGCAAAGGTTGCGTTGGGGTCGCCGAAGCGTCCGTCACTCTGGTTGATAAGACCTATAAGCTTTCTCAGATATGCGCCGCCTGCCGCCGAAACGATAAGCACAATGCAGATAAAAACGCTGAGAAATGCCTTAAGATTTCTTTTCTGATTTCTCAGAAAGAAAGGCTTTATCTTGAAATTCCAGAAGAATTTTATTTTATTTTTAAAACCTTTGGGCGTGCTGTAGCTTGAAATATCTTCAAAGCCGCCCGATTTTTTTTGCCTCTTGCCGCTCAAAAAATCACCTACAAAATTTTTACATCTTTTTATTTTATCCGTTTTTCAAACTATTCGGTATATTATAACACATATTTCAGCAAAAGTTAACAGCATATGCAAAATTTGTTTGAAAATTTTTTGTGAATGAAACATATCAAAAAACGGTGACTGTTGAGAAAGGAAGCTGAATGATGTTTTCTTCGACCGAAGGCGTACAAAGGTACTCCGATGGGAGAAAAAACATCAAATAAACGAAAATAATTTTCATCAATCCTTCGTCATTTTCTTGCGAAAATGCCACCTCCTTTTCAAAGGAGGCTATCGGGGCTTTTACACTTTCTTTTCGTTTATGTTTCAGCGACTTTATCGGCAGTCAAAAGCAGATGCCGCGGCACCTGCTTTTTCTTTCATCGTTTTTCAATATAGGCGGAATTAACCCAGCCCTTGACTCCCGAATATTCAACATATGCCCAGCCCTTGACAGACTTGAGAACGGTGATATCCGTTCCGTTGGGAATTTTCACAAGAGACTGTGAGGTTTTGTCCGCCTCGGCTCGCACATTAAGCACGCCGCCATTGGTTTTGACTCTGTAATTGCCCGGCTCAACAGGCTCAGAATTTGCGGAAACATCAATATTGTAATAAACCTTACCTGCGTTAAGCTCCTCGCCGTAGGCAAGATACATTTCGCTGACGGTCACAAGAGTAAACCCTTTTTCAATAAGCGCAGGAACAACAAGCTCGCAAACATCCGCAGTAAAGCCGTAAATATCGTGCATAAGCACAATATCGCCTTTTGCGGCATTTTTGACAACATTATCCGCAACCATTCTGATATCGGCATTGCGCTGTTCCTCTGTTCTGTCCTTGTTTGATGCGTCCTTATATTTCCAGTCCAGAGTATCAACATTCCATTGAATCAGCGGCATTCCGATTTTTTTCTCAACGCCTTCAAAATTGCCGCCGGGAGCGCGGAACACCTTTACATCAATGCCTGCAAGCTCCTTCAGCGTTTTGTTAGGAGCATCAACCTGATTTCTCAGCTCCGCATCCGTGCATTTCATAAGGTTTTTATGTCCTAATGAATGGTTACCGATTTCGCAGCCCATATCATTCGCACGCTTTATCGTGGAAAGATTTTTTTCGATATTATATCCAACAACAAAAAATGTTGCAACGCTGTTATTCTTTTCAAGAACATCAAGAATGCGGTTTGTTGATGTTGGGCTTGGACCGTCATCAAAAGTGAGGGCAATAAGCTTATCCTCCGTTGTGTATTTTGATGTCGGCTTTTCCTCTGCCTGCGTTGCGGATGTTTCCTGCTCTGATGATGTTGTCTTGTTTTCGGACGGTTTGCCCGTGCAGGAGCAAAACACCGTCAGCAAGCACATCAGAAGCGCAACCAACGCAATAAATCCTCTTTTTTTCATTTTTCCCTCTCCGTTTTATACTTTCTTACACTATTATATACCCCAAAGCACGACATAATATTACAAAAAAGAAAAAAGAGCCATTTGTAACTATATTTTAACAATTTAGTAATTTTTGCAAAAACTGCCTATGTGCTTCGGAAAACGCATAGGCAGCAACATTTTAGCCGATGAATTTGATTGTAAGAATCTTCTTGCCTGTGATTTCAAACTCTGCGAAGCCGTCCTTGTCAACGGTAAGAGGCTCGCCGTCGATTTCCTCAAGAGTAACAAGCTTGATTTCTTTCCACTTGTTGCCCGAATATGCGGGAAGCTCAAACTCCGCAACCTGTCTTTCAACGGGTGACTGCGGCTTTTCAATGGGAGCTATGCCGCCGTTAAGACGGATTGCATTCTTGATTGCCTTGTCAGAGGGATTGAAGAGTCTGATGATATAGCCCTTGCCATCCTCGCTCTTCTTGATTGCGCTGACATTAAGGTTTTCATCCTTAAGCTCAAGGAATGCGTGAGTAAGAGGATTCTTGCCGTGGGCGGTAGGTGCAAGCTGACCTGCTGTAAGATAGAGGTTGAAGCGCTCGCTCTCCTGCCATACATTACCTTCTTCCCAGTCGCCTCTGTGGGGCATAAATGCATAGCGGAATGTGTTGACACCGATGCACTGCGAGCCCTTATCCCAATCGCTGTAATTCTGCATATCTGCAGTTACGCATATGCGCAGAGGATATGCACGGATAAGCGAAAGATAAAGAGTGTTGCACTCGTCATCAGCAGCTTCATATGCCTTGAGACCCGTGTTGAGCAGAGCCGCACCGTTGACGCCGTCGGTAAGGTCAACGAATGAATTCATAGGATGCTCTGTCATGGGAATTTCATCGTAAAGCGAATAATCGGGCAATGCAACAGGACGCTTGATAACATCAAACTGACCCTGAGCATATGAGAATTCGGACTTGATGTTTGTGGGGAATGCTACCTGCAGGTAGTGGTCCTCGCAGCGGTTGTTGATTGTTGTTTCAATCTCAACAAATCTTGCACCCTTGCGCAGAGTAACAACGCTGTCAATATCAACGGGAAGCTTATGCTCGCTTCTTGATTTTTCGTCTGCGGAACGCTTTTCGGGAAGCATCCAGCGCATTGAAATCTTGTATGCGGTTTCAAACTCACCGTCACGGAGGAGAGTGATTGTTGCCTTTTCACCAAGAGTTGTGAAAATCTCATTGAATTCAGGCACAAAATGCTCCCAGGGATTGCCGATTTCGCCGCCATCCTTGAAGAAGCCGAGGTTTTCGTAAACTCTGCCGCTTTCCTTTTCGGTAACATTATAAGTACCGTTGCTGTTGAAGGTAACGCGGAGATATTCGTTTTCCATTGCCTGATTGGTCTTAAGGAGAGTAACGGGAGTTGTTGCACGCACATTGTAGAGAGGAGTGAGTTTGTAGGTCTTGTAGCCCATTGCAGGGATATCCGAAACCTCCGCCGCAATAAGATACTGCTCGGTGTGAAGCACATTTGCGGTATCATTGGGATTCTGGATAATCTGTGCGTTTGACTTATTTGAAGAAATAATCTGATACTTGATCTTGTTGCCGTCCTCGTCAAGAAGCGCAAAGCTGTCTGCCTTCCACTCTGCGGGAATTTCAACACGGAGATTGACTGTTTCCGTTCTCTTGAAGGGTGCGGGGTTGAACACTACAACCGCCGCATCGTCACGGCTCCATGAACGCAGGTCGATATCGCCTGCAATATCCATAAATGCACGCTCGAATACACAGCTTGAAAGCTCTCTTGACTGTCTGTAACGGGACATAACATCCTCATAAACAACGTCTCTGCCGCAGGAGCCGATGCTGTCGTGGCCGTGATTCTGAAGAAGATAATTATATGAAAGGTCGATAAAGCCCTGAGGATAGGGTGCGCCTGCAAGAGATGCGAATACTGCGAAAGGCTCCGCATAGTTGATGAGGCGTCTTTCTGTGTCAAAATTCTCCTGCTTGATGTATGTTCTTGCAGAGAGAATCCAGCCGCAGAGAATGCTTACGCTGCCCTTTGTGTAGGGGTCACGCATTTCGCCCTTGAGTACAGGTGAGTTGGGGTCAAAGTTATCAATGATACCCTGCTCCATTTCGGCAAGTGTACTGTGGAATACATCTGCCTCGGGAAGCGCCGCATCAAGGTCCTTGATAAGCTGAACTTCACGGGCATCGGGGCAGGATGAATCGTGGCCTGCCGACCAGAAGCGGTGGCTTGTTGTCCAGTCTGCATCCTGCTCCTTGACAGCCTGCTCTGCTCTTGCCTGAATGTTTTCGCTGTGGTACTCATAGAACGGGTGTGTGTACTGATAGTCAAGCTTCCAGTCACGGTCAATAAGCTTGAACACGCCGTTGTTATCGTTCCAAAGCATATCACGGTTATTTTCGTTTGTCTGATTGAAATAAACGGGTCTCTGAACTACATACCAGATATTGTAACGGGGTCTCTTGCCCAGACGGGATGCCCAGATGCGTGTGCCGTCGGGGCTTTCCCAGAAGAACTCCGATTTGGGTGCCTTGTATGTATTGATGCCTCTGTAAAATGAAGCAAAGTTGATGCCGAAGCCTGCATAAATCTGGGGAAGCTGTGAAATCTGACCCCAGCCGAAGGGTGAATAACCCGTTTTGCTTATGCCGCCCATTTCTCTGCCGATTTTGTGACCGAGAAGAAGGTTACGGATAAGCGCCTCGCTGCCGACGGTAAATTCATCGGGCAGGCAGAACCAGGGACCAACGGCAATTCTGCCCTCTTTGATATATTTCTGAAGCTTTTCTTTCTTTTCGGGATAAACTTCAAGATAATCCTGAATGGGCATTGTCTGCGAATCGAAATGGAAATGCTTATAATCGGGATTCTTGTCAAGAATATCGAGGAGCATATCCACCATATAGCCCAGCATATGCTGTGTGCGGCGTGCGGAGAAACGCCATTCTCTGTCCCAATGGGTGTTTGATATAAAATGACATTGGAGCTTATCTTTCTTATCCATAATTACTCTCCTTATCCTTTGATGATTTTCATAATTTCGGCAAAGTTATTGCAGAAATGCGAGCAAACAGCCTTTGTGCCGCTTGACTCAATGTTACCGCCTGCAATACCGATTGTTGTGTAGCCTGCAAGACGCACGGAGCAAGCACCTGCGCCGCTGTCCTCAATACCCACTACTCTGCTTCTGTCTGCAAAAGCCTCGCCCAGACCTACGATTGAGGTTTCGGAATAAAGCCAGGGATGAGGCTTGGGTGAAAGCTCACCGAGAGTGCCTACGCTGCCCTTGCGAAGGGGGAAGCCTGCGGAAATGATTGCATCGTAGAAATCCTTGGGGTCGCCCATACCGAGAGTCTTGAATGCGGAAAGGATTTCGGGCCATGCTTTCTCATAAAGACCCGATGTAACAAGACCGATTTTAACGCCCATATCCTTGAGTTCAAGAAGGAAATCCTTGACACCCTCTGTGGGAGTGAATGCGCCGTCCTTGCCTCTGCCTGCCATAATTTCTTCCATTTCTCTGTGAGTATGCTCAAAGTAGAAATCACGGGCTTTTTCAAGGGATTCGCCGGGGCAATATTTATCGATACAATACTGAAGATGCTCGGAAACGCTGTGACCCGAAACAAAAGGAAGGTCTGCATCCTCAAGCTCAAACTTGGGGTTGCCGAGCATACTTGCGGTGCTCATCTGAATAATCCATATCCAGAAATCCTCGCTTCGCACGGTTGTGCCGTCAAGGTCCATAAGCACAGCGTTGAGAGGATACTCCGTCTTGACGGGATAAACGGGATAATAAACGGGATATGCGATTGCAGACTTAACGCCTGCAAGGGTGTGGCTGCCGAATGAAACGAATTCAACCTTCTTGTCGCCCGTTGCAACGATAGCGTCAACGCCGTTTTTGCCGCTTACAAATTTGCCGTCCTCGGTTGTTTCAAGCAGATGAAATCCGCTTTCGGGGCCGATGATACCCAGATCGGGAATATTAATCTTTTTGTCAAGTAACATCTTTTTATTCCTTTCAAAATAGAATTACAAATCATTTTATCACATTAAAGCAGATAAGTAAATCGGAAAAACAAATATTTTAAAAGTTTTTATGTTGAAATATACAAATTATGGTGATATACTGTATTGTGAATGGTTATGTTTTAACCTGTTTAAAAGTGTAAAGTGAATTTACATAAAGAAAGGAAGATCATTTTGGCGGAAATCAAAAACATGGATGCTGTTGCGGCTCTTGACGCAATGGACGCTCACGTTGACGACTGGCGCGACGCCGTTAAAGGCAAGCAGAGAGGTATCTTCTCATTTGACGATGTTGTTAACGTAAAACTTAAGACTCTCAAAAAGAGAATTTACACAGACATTGAAACTATCCCTGCCTGGAAGATGAAGGAATGCATCTACAAGGGCATCGGCGATTATGAATACCTTTACGACGAGTGGAAAGACCTCAATGTCGGCGACAAATGGGGCAACAACGGCTGGAGTGCATTCTTCAAGAATTCATTCGATATGCCCGAGCGTTTCGCAGGCAAAAAGGTTACTCTTAATGTTTATTTCGGCGGCGACTCGCTTCTCTCACTCAACGGCGAGCCTTATCAGGGTCTTGACCCATTCCGTAACAGCGTTCTTCTTTCGGATTGCGCTGAGGCAGGCAAGCACTACGATGTTGACATTGAATCATACTATGTATGGCATTCAAACGAGTCAACAGTAAAGACTCTTTCCTGCTCATTCATCGGCGTTGTTGACCCCGTAATCGAAGAAGTTTACTGGGATTTCAAGGCTATCTTCAACGCTCTCTTTATGCCCGTGCTTGACACAGGTCTTGCAGAGCTTATCAGAGCCGCTCTCAAGGAAGCTTTCACTCACGTTAACTTTGATGTTGACGGCGACGAGTTCAAGACAGGTCTTCTTGAGGCACAGAAAGTTCTCAAAGACAGAGTTTACAACAACACTAACTACAAGACAGAGGGTACTCTTTCACTTATCGGTAACTCACATCTTGACATCGTATTTATGTGGGCTTACAAAGAATATGTTCGTAAGCTGGGCAGAACTCACGCAACAATGCTTCGCCTTATGGAGCAGTATCCCGACTTCATCTTCTCACAGAGCTCAGCTCCCACATACATTGAAATGCAGGATAAATACCCCAACCTGTTCGATCAGGTAAAACAGCGTATCGCTGAAGGCAGATGGGAATACATCGGCGCAATGTGGGTTGAGCCTGACTGTAACCTCGTTTCGGGTGAATCATTCGTCCGTCAGCTTCTTCACGGCGTAAGATATGCAGAAAAGACTTTCGGCATCACTCCCAAAACCTGCTGGGTACCCGATGTATTCGGTAACGGCTACGCAATGCCCCAGATTCTCAAGAAAGCAGGCGTTGAATATTTCGTAACCCACAAGATGGGCATCTGGAATGACACCAACCCCTGGCAGTACAACACATTCTGGTGGGAAGGCCCCGACGGCTCAAAGGTATTCTCAATCGTTCCCCCCACCCATTTCATCGGCACG
>JAZQXJ010000024.1:0-11795 GCA_045632815.1 Acutalibacteraceae bacterium
ACGCCTGCAGGAATAAAGAGTCTGCCTCTGTCCTGAGTGTTAAAAAGACCGTATGCGGTGCTGACACCCGTTTCGTGAACAACGATTGAGCCTCTTTCACGGGTCTGAATGTCGCCCTTATAGGGTGCATAGCCGTCAAAAAGCTGATTCATAATGCCGTTGCCGTTGGTATCCGTCAGGAATTCCGCACGGTAGCCGATAAGACCTCTTGAGGGAATTTTGAACTCAAGGTGGGTTGAGCCGCCCTCACGGGCACCCATATTTTCAAGCTCGCCCTTGCGTGAGCCGAGCTTTTCGATAACCGCGCCCACATACTGCTCGGGCACTTCAACAATGAGCAATTCCATAGGCTCCATAAGCTGACCGTCGATTTCCTTGAAGATAACCTTGGGTCTTGAAACCTGAAATTCGTAGCCCTGACGGCGCATTGTTTCAATGAGGATTGAAAGGTGAAGCTCGCCTCTGCCCGAAACCTTGAAGGTATCCGTTGACTCGGTTTCCTCAACTCTCATACTTACATTCGTTTCAACCTCTTTGAAAAGTCTGTCACGGATGTTTCTTGAGGTCACGAACTTGCCCTCCTTGCCTGCAAAGGGGCTGTCGTTGACGATAAAATTCATTGAAATAGTCGGCTCGTCAATCTTGATGAAGGGCAGAGCCTCAACGCATTCGGGGTTGCAGGCTGTTTCGCCGATATTGATGCCCTCAATACCCGAAACGCAGATGATATCGCCTGCCTCAGCCTCCTCGCATTCAACGCGGGAAAGGCCCTCAAACTGATAAAGCCTTGAAACCTTGACATTCTCAGTTGTGCCGTCGGTTTTGCAAAGGGTAATCTGCTGATTTTTCTTTATTCTGCCTCTTTCGACTCTGCCGACACCGATTCTGCCCACATAATCGTCATAATCAAGGCTGGAGAAAAGCACCTGCAGAGGCTGGTCGGGGTCACCCTCGGGAGGGTCGATATTCTCAAGAATAGCCTCAAAAAGGGGCTGCATATTGCCGCCTCTGGCGTTGGGGTCAAGGCTCGAATAGCCGTCTCTGCCGCTTGCATAGATAACGGGGAATTCAAGCTGGTCCTCGTCGGCACCGAGGTCGATGAACAAATCAAGCACCTCGTCCACAACCTCATAGGGTCGGGCATTGGGTCGGTCAATCTTATTGATGACAACAAGCACCTTTTTCTTGAGATTAAGCGCCTTTTTGAGAACGAATCTCGTCTGGGGCATACAGCCCTCAAAGGCGTCAACAAGCAGAAGCACGCCGTCAACCATCATAAGAATACGCTCAACCTCGCCGCCGAAATCGGCGTGACCGGGAGTGTCAACAACATTGATTTTTGTGCTTTTATAGTGTACGGATGTATTTTTTGAAAGGATTGTGATTCCTCTCTCTCGCTCGAGGTCGTTGGAGTCCATAACTCTGTCCGCAACCTGCTCGTTATCGCGGAAAGTTCCGCTCTGCTTGAGCATTTCGTCAACAAGAGTTGTCTTTCCGTGGTCAACGTGAGCGATGATAGCAATATTTCTTAAATCTTTTTTGGACAAATGGGGTCACCTTTTCTTTAAAATGTAAGTGAATAATGAATAGTGAAAAGTGAATAGTTAAGGGTGGGCGTTATCCACACCCATTATATAAATCAGTCATAGGCGAAGCCTATCCGAAACTTTTCACTGTTAAATTATTCCGCAACAACAAATCCTTCGTTTGCGCGCTTTTCTGCAAGAGCAGAGAGCATTTTCTCCTTTTCCTTACCTGCAATCTTATAGAAGAACATAGGAATTGAGCAAAGGAGCATACTGATGCCGGGGAGAAGCGAAACAAGGGTGAACATTGCAAATCTCTGGTTGAAAGCAACATCCGTTGCAACCATAATTGCTTCCTTTGAAAGCATTGCGGCAGGGTCCATATCGATTGCCATATAAAGCACGATGATGCCGCAGGTTGAGAATGCATTGCCGATTTTGTTGATGAAGCCCTGACAAGCCGAGCCGAGTCCGTTTTCTCTGACGCCCGTTGTAAGCTCCATATAGTCAAGGCTGTCGCAGATCATTGCGTATGAAATAACGTTGATAACGCCGAGGGGAATTGACTGAACCATAATGAAGGGAGCAAGCACATAAATGCTTGAAAGTCCCGTTGCGTAGCCGAAAACAGTTGTCACAACGCTTGCCGCAAAGCCTGCAAGGCAGGTTGTGATAACAATTTTCTTGTAGTCAAACTTTTTCATCAGCATAGGCATAACAAGAGTTGTGCCGAACATACCGACGATTGTGCAGACCTGGAAAATCGTTTTTACAAGGCTGATGCTGTTGAGGATATCCGCCTGAGTGGGATTTTCGGGTCCGATATAGAATGAATAACGGGCAACATGGATAGCCGCCGCCTGAACAAGATATCTGCCGCTTGAAAGAATACCCATTGTAACAACAAGCATGAGGGGCTTGCAATGGAAAATTCTTGAAAGGCTGCCGGGCTGACCGGGAACCTTCTTCTTGTTGGGCAGAGTTACCCTTTCCTTGATGTGAAAATAGCAGTTGACATACATTATTCCGCCGATGATAACAGCGAAAAGTGCAATGAGAAAATACTTTTTCTTTTCAAAATCAAGGGGATTGGGTGCGTTGCCTGTTTTTGCGTAAATCGCATTAAGAATAAGGGGAATTGCAAGGAAAAGCACCTCGGGCAGAGCCGAGCCGATGCTGTTGATGATTTTTGTGAACGAAATAACATCGCTTCGCTCTTTTGAGTTGGGAGTAAGCACATTGGGGAGAGTCCAGAAAGGAACATCCGCCATTGTATACGCCATACCCCAGAGAATATAGACAACAGCCGAAAAAATCATCAGGGGCTTTGTATCCATATCGGGGCTGAGATACATCAGAAGAGTAAGAACGGCAACAATGGGGGTAGCCATAATGATATAAGGCTTCATTCTGCCGTTTTTCATTGATCTTCTGTCAACAATCATACCCATCATCGGGTCGTTGATTGCGTCCCATACTCTTGCCGCAAGCATAAGAACGAGAACAAACATAAGGGGAAGCTGAAGAACGTTTACGTAATAGTCGCTGATGTAGCTGGACATCATGGCGTATATCATACCCTGACCGCCTGCACCGAGAGCAAACATCCACAGCTCTTTTTTGCCTACGTACTTTTTATTTTCCATAAAAGATTTTCCTTTCTCTTATGAGTCGTATTCTGCCATTTTCTTTGCCCATTCTTCCTCGAACTTTGCTTTTATGCCTGCATAAACTTCGTCGGGGATATCTGGGTTGCCCTTTGAATAGCCGGGAACGAACATATCGCCTGCAACCTTGGGCGTTGTGCATTCGGTATCGTTTCTCCATTTTTCTCTCTCTTCGGGGTTACGAAGGTCGGGAACATCAAGAGGAATACCGCCCTGAAGCACCGAACGGTAAGCAAACATACCGGGCAGGAACATATCCATTGCCTCGTAAACATCGATAACATCCATATTGTCTCTGCCTCTTACGGCTTCAACAACATTGTGCATTACATACCAGTCGGAGCCGCCGTGACCCGAGGGGGCTGCAAGGCGTGAGAAGCAGTCTCTTGTTGATTCTTCTTCAGGCTCGTTTCTGTTCTGACCCTCAAACTCATCGAGGTTTACATAGAGCTTGTTTACATGGTCGCTTTCGCAGGCATCCTCACGGGCACATTCCATTCTGCCCTTGGAGCCGTAGATGCTGTACCATACGGAATTTCTTGAAGGACCTACGCCGTGGATGCTCTTAAGCACCGCACCGTTTTCAAGAGTAATCATTTCGATACCCACGGGACCTGCCTTTGCGCCCATTCTTGCCATTCTTGCGTTGAAGGGAAGCTCAAAGCCCGTTACCTTGACGGGCTTAAGACCCGTGATATGGATAAGGGGACCGATTGAGTGAGTGCAGTAGTAGCAGGCGTGCATAAGGTTGCGCCAATGGTCAGGCTCGCCAAAGGTAATCATATGCCAGATGCTTTCGCAGTTGTGCATATATTCGCCCTCGCCGTATTCAAACTCGCCGAGTGCGCCCTCGCGGTAAAGCTCTCTCATCTTTTTGGGAGCGCCCATATAGCAATAATTCTCTGCATAGAAATATTTCTTGCCCGTTCTTTCAACAGCTTCGATAAGCTCAACAGCTTCTTTCATTGTCTGAACGGGAAGCACCTCGCTGAGAACATGGAAGCCCTTTTCAAGCGCCTTTACGGCAAAGGGTGCATGCTCCGTTGCATAGTTTGCAAGAACAACGATATCCATATCGTGGTTGAGGAAGTCCTCATAATTATCGTAAAAAGTGATATCTCTGTCGGCATAATCCTTCTTTGCCTTGTTGAGAAGAATATCGTAGTTATCGCAGATTGCAACCGTCTTTGCGCCTCTGACATTGTCGCAATGGTTAATCATTGTTCTGCCTCTGCCGACACCCACAACGCCTACCTTGATTACGGGAGCAGCTTCAACGCGTCTGCAGAATGAGCAGTCCTCATAAACCATATCAACGCTGTCAACGCCAAGCTCGCAAAGCATCCATTCCCAGCGAGCCTTCATATCCTCGTCATATTCAACGGGGATAAAGCCTGCGGAAAGGTAGCTCTTGACTGCACCCTTGCGCCATTCGTCAGTTGTGAGTTCAATATAATCAACACCATCTTCGCTGAGCTTTTTAACAGCAACAGCGTTAAGATATTTGCCCAGACCCTTACCTCTGTATTCGGTTTTGATGCCGACCATATGCACCTCGCCGTGGTTGCCTTCGGGATGGTCAATTGCAGTTACCGTGCCGATATGCTCGCCGTTGTAGTCAAGGAAGAAAACATCGGTTTCATAAACAACATCGTCTCTGCCGCCAACACAATCGTCAAAGAATTCGGGCTGAGTATCGTCGCCCACAAGACCGTTCTTGCAGCATTCAACCCAAGCGGCTTTATCGCTTTCGTCTTTGTAGTTTACAATCGTGTAGCCCTCGGGAAGCTCGTATTCCTTGACGGGAGTACCCTTAAGCCAATACATTTTTAACTGTGCCATAATATCACCTCATACTTTAAAAAGGGGCTGTATCAACAGCCCCCTGTGCTTTGTTAATTATTCGCCTTTCATTTCAAGGAGTTCAACCGTGCCGTCATATGAAGCCTGGCTTACCTTGATTGAATCTGTGATAGCAGCCTTGATATCATCTTCAGTTGCGCCGAGTTCAACAGCGTACTTTCTGTCGATGAAAAGGTTGATATCCATAATATCTGCAAGACCGTCAACGTCAATACCGCTTTCGATTCCCTTTGCAGCATATTCCTTCTTAACGCCGCCGAGACCCATACGCATCATCCAGGGAGCAACGCTGAGAATCTTTCTGTTTTCGCCCATACCTCTTGCGGCATAAACGATCTTGAGGAATTCCTTCCATGTCTGGTTATACATTGAGATAGGCCATGCCTTTGCGCCCTTTGACTTTTCAGCTGCGCCGACGATAACCTCACCAACCTGACGGACTGTAAGCATTGCTGTGCCGCCGCCGGGATACATTGTGAACGGAAGCTTATCCATAACCTTGATCTGCTCGATAAGGATAACCCAAACGGGCTTTCTGCCGGGCTGTGTGCCGAAGATATAGGGAAGCTCAAGAACGGAAACATCAAAGTTTTCGTCAGCAAATGAGAATGCAACTTCTTCCTGAGCGATACGGCTTCTTATGTAAGGATGCTTTTCTGTGAGCTTCATATCGGGGCGCTGCTTTGCAAGGTATGCAAAGTATGAGCCGAGGATAACTGCGCTCTTCATGCCAACCTCTTTACAGAGAGGAAGAATTCTCTCGAGGGGCTGGATGTTGTACTTGTAGTATGCATCGTAAACGGGTGCGGGGAATTCAACTCTTTCGTCGATACCTGCTGCGAAAACGAAGCAATCGTAGCCTTCCATCATAGCCTTGATTTCGTCATCTGTCTTTGCATAGATGTTGCAGAATTCAAGCTCCATTTCCTCGGGAATGGGTGCACCTGCGGGGAGAGGGGGAAGAGCAACGCTCTTTACCTGATGACCTCTTTCGATAAAAATTCTTGCAGCCTCGCTGCCGAGGAGACCTGTGCCGCCAATCATAAATACTTTCATTGGATATTCCTCCTTGAAAAATTTTACAAATATAATATATATTTATTTTTTAAATAAGTCAATAGACTATCGCAAAAATAAACAAATTTCGGTGAACAAAATAATCCGTCAAATGCAAAGTTCAAAATGCAAAACGCAAAATTCCGGGTGGGCGTTGCCCACACCCGTTTGTTAAGTGAATAGTGAATAATGAATAAATAATAGTTGGTAGGGGCGGATATCATCCGCCCGAAACAAATACAATCGGTCATAGGCGGAGCCTATCCGAAACTCTTCACTCTTCACTTTTCATTCTTCACTCAAAAAAGGTCATAGGCGGAGCATATCCTTAATTGTTGCAAAGTTTTAAACATTATCCAGATGTCCCGCAAAAAAGTCAACGGGGAACCAATTCTGCGCAAAGGCAGGCAGATCAAGGCGTTTTCCCGAATACTGACCTGCAAAGAACGCAACGGCTTCAAGATGTTCAAGCTCAAAATCGGGCTTTGCATCGGTTTCGGTAACGGTAACATTTCTGCCGTCAACGGTGATTGTCAGGTTTTCGTCCTTTTTATAGCCGTGAACAAGCACATTGACCGTGCCTGAGCAAAGATTCGTTCTCTGCGCCTTGACGGAGAGAAAAGCCTCAACAAATTTTGCGTAGTTGAGAATATTTATCTGTTCAACATGGCAAACGGACATTCCGCAGCATATTTTTGCCATCTGCGAGCAAATCTCCGTGCTGTAACAAGGAACGGCAAATGTAATTCTCTCGCTGTTCATCGTTTTCATTGCGCAGAGGAAGAAATCAAGCAAATCCGCCATATCCTCAACGCTGAATTCCGCAACATTTCCGTCACCGTTATATGAAAAATATCCCTTGTATTCTCCGCCGTCAAAAACAGCATAAGGCGTGCATTTCCAGCTGCGGAGAATGTCGCTCATATTCTCTGCGGGGCGGACAACATAATAAGGCTGTGCATCGTTGATTTCCTTGATTTTCGCGAGAATATCTGTGTCCGCATCGGTTATTTCCCTTGCGGTGAATGATGTTTCCGTGTTACCGTTTCTCAGGCGGCTGATGTTGCCCATATTGATTTCAAAACGGATTGCATTGCCTGCAGGCGTATAGCCGAAATATTCGTATCTCTGCCTCTGACCGCCAAGCACGGAAAAATCGTAATCCCCGTCAATCATATTTCTGAGCGCATCGTTCATAAGGTCAATCATATAGCCCTTGCGGCGGCAATCCTTTGCAACCGCAACATTGCCTATGCCCATAATCTTCAGCTTTCTGCCTGCGGCAACAGCCTCAAGGGGAAAACAGCCGATAGCCGCTTTGATAACGCCGTCCTCTTTCAGGATAAGATTGTTTTCGCCGCAGTTGTATTTATCCTTGTAAAGCTTGGGAAGAAGGTCCATAAAATTGGTCTGCGGCTCTTCGGAAAAGAATATTTCATTCAGCGCCGCTATAAGCTCCTTTTCGTCAGCCTTGCAGCCGAAACCCTTGTAAATCTCCATATTTTACCTCATTTTCATAAAGTCATTGTAGTTGAGAACTCTGTAATTCTTGCCGTTTGAGCGCGCGGATGCCTTGTCTCTCTTACGCTTCATAAACAGCAGGAAAATCAGCACCGCAATAATGACAATTGCGGCAATTCTGAACACCCAGTTTGAGAAAATCGCCTTTGCAACCGTACCGATTGTTGCGAAAAATCCTCTCTTGACATCCATGCTTGCAACAAGGTCGATTTCCTTTATAACATTGCCTGCGTAAAGCACCCTTGCGCGGCAGATAACCTCGCCCTTTTTGACGGGAGCTTTCACAAATTCGGGCATTGTGCCTTCAATCGGCTCAACGAGCAGGCTGCCCGAATCCGTGCCTGCAGGCACAAGGCTGTAAACCGTTTCCGCAGGTGAAAGAGTAACAAAATCCGTTGTTTTTGCGTATTTTACAGGCACCTGACCAACAATCTGCGTTGTGTCCGAAATTGCAACAAGCTCAATGTTTTTGAATGCCCATTCAAACATCGCTTTTGCATCGAGAAATGAGCCGTTTTCGTTGACTCCGTCGCCGTCAACATCCTTATAAACCGAATTGAGGCAGACTGCAACATAATTGTAGCCGTCCTTTGATGCAACGGCAACAACGCACCTGCCTGCATCTGAGGTTGAGCCTGTTTTACCGCCCTTGACATACTTGCAGTAGTAGTCTTTATATGCGCTGTTCATCAGGTAGTTTGTGTTAAGGGTATTGCGCTCCTCCTGCATATTCGTTGCAGGGAGCTTATATGAGATTTTGCCCACGATTTCCGCAAATGCGGGGAATTCCATTGCGTGGAGAATGAATTTCGCCATATCCTCGGCGGTAACATACTGGTCATCGTCATGCAGACCGTGGGGATTGACAAAATTGCTGTTTGTGCAGCCCAGACGGCTTGCAACCTCGTTCATCATAGCGATGAATTTTGCTCTGTCGCCGCCGCTTATGTAATCCGCAAGCACGGTTGCCGCCTCGTTTGCGCTCTGAATAAGCAGGCTTGCAAGCAGGTTATAAACCGTCACAACCTCGCCTGCCTTGAGTCCGCCCAGTGAGCTGCCCGTGCCGTCAAGCTCTCGGATGCAGGATTCCGCAACCGTTACCGTTGCGTTGAGGTCGGTGCAGTTTTCAAGCACAACAATGGCTGTCACAACCTTTGTCAGGCTTGCGGGGGGAGTCTGCTTGCCTGCGTTTTTTTCAAAAACAACCTCGCCGTTATCGGCGCTGACAAGCAGCAGGCAGTCGGAATAAAGCCCCAGCGACTTCATTTCCTTGTCAAATGCCGCACCTGCGTTTACCGAAAATATGCCGCTTATCATCACGGCCGCAATCATTAATATACTTAATATTTTTTTCATCTTTCAACACCGTAATCTTAATATTTTGTCACAGACGAAAATAATTATAACACAAAAATTCAAATAAATAAATACCTTTATGTATAAATTTAATTTGCCAAATATTTAATGCTATCCGCCTTGATTTTTTTTCGATATTAGAGTATATTTAAAGGGATTATAAAGGATTTGGGAGCGATTGCTTTATGGTATATGTAACAGGCGATATGCACGGCGATTTTTCGCGCTTTGATTCTCCTGCAATAAAACAGCTCAAAAAGGGCGACACCCTGATTGTCTGCGGCGATTTCGGCTTTGTTTGGGACAACAGCAAAATCGAGCAGAAAATCCTCAAAAAGCTGGGTAACAAAAAATTCAACATCTGTTTCATTGACGGCACTCACGAAAATTTTGAGCTGCTCAATGCCTATCCCGTCAGCGAATGGAACGGCGGCAAGGTGCATCATATCTGCGGCAACCTATACCATATGATGAGGGGTCAGGTTTTCCGCATTGACAATATGACCTTCTTCACGATGGGCGGCGGCGAAAGCCCCGATATCGACATCCGTTTTGAGGAAAAAGCCTGGTCAAAATACGAATTCCCCAGCCGCGAAGAACTTCTTGAAGGCGCGGCAAATCTCGAAAAGCTCAACTGCAGGGTGGATTATGTCATCACCCACGAGCCGCCCGTTAAAATCAAGGGCTTCCTCAAGCTCAAGGACAGCGAAACCGCAAGCGTAACGGGTCTTAACACCTACCTTGAGGAGCTTTCAGAAGCCTGCGTTTTCAGACGCTGGTTCTTCGGCTCGATGCATCTGGATAAATACATTTCAAATTCCCACGTGGCTGTGTATTACAATGTAATCAACGCAATCACGGGCGAAGTGCAGAGATAAAAAATTCCCTCGGATGTCTTTCATCGGAGGGATAATTATTAAATTTCCGGAGGAATAATTTATGCGATATATATGGAAATTGATTCTTCTTATTTTCGTTCCCGTTTTTGCGGTTTATTTGCTCACCTCGCTTCTGGGTTTTGACTCCACATCCGAAATGATTAAAGCGCTTATTGAAGAAATTATTCCGTTCGGAAATGTTATTGCCAAACTGATTGACGGTTACCAATCAATATCAATCGGAAAAACCCTGACGGTAACTATGATTACAAACGATATCCTGAAAACAATCATTGCAAGCTTCCTTTTCACTTTCGTTATGAGATTTGTGAACCTGATTATAGGAATAACAAGCAAGTCGCCTGTTGTTTATTTTCTGACCGAATGCCTCGTAGCCGTGCTTCTTGCCATAGTTTCAAGCTTTGCTCAGGAATACCTCCACAATTTCTTAGCCGCAAACATAGGCAACATAGGCTCCTTTATCGTTCAGACAATTATAGCCGGCGGATTAGGCACGGTATGGTTTGTAATTATGCTTGCAGGAGGTTTTTCTGCAGGAAGCGTTATGTGGTACTTAATCAGCAGAAAACTTATCCCGATGATGGTTCGTGTTGTGTCTTCATTCGTTATGGTAAGTGTCGTTCTTATTATTATTTCTTCAGATCAGTTAAGCTCCGCTGTTCTTCCTCTTGTAATTATGATTTACGGCTTACTTATGCTGGTTACATCTGTTTTTGAAAAACGGAGTATGTTCTGATATTTCTGAAAGGATGTTATTTATGAAACAATTCTTTTCCGCAATTCTTGCGGCGATAATCGGTTTTTTCGGAACACTTTCCGCAAATATCACCGACCTTGTGAACAACTGCGAATTCACCGTTGATGCCTCGCAACGGGGCGATGTGCTTGCCAACCCCGCAAGCAATGTCAACATCTGGTCCATTGACGGAAATCCCTTTGTAAATCAGAAAAACAACGCTGAATATGACATCTTCGATTTCGTCAATTATGTTCAGTTTATGCAATGCACGGGCGGCAATGCCGAGAGGGATTTATTCGTTGACCCCCTTGACAGAACGGTGCTTGACGACTACGATTTCACCGTGCTGATTGACAACTGCAGAGGCGTTCTTGAGCTTGGCGCAAAGCCTATGCTCAAGCTGGGCAGCGTACCTCTCAAATATTCCGAAAAAGCAAATACGGATGCGGAATTCAGCACGAACATCTATCCCCCCGACGATTACAATGTCTATTACAATTATATTGCCGCCGTCTGTCAGGCGCTTGTTGACGAATTCGGCAAAGACGAGGTGCTGACCTGGCGATTCGGAGTTATGACCGAATACGAAAATGCCTCGTGGTTTATGGCGGTCAGCGGCGACCCCGAGGAATCTGCCGCTGAATTCTGCAGGCTTTATGACTACACGGTTGCGGCGCTTATTGATGTTATCGGCGAGGATGTTTTTGTGGGCGCACATTCAATGACCGTTACCGAGGGTCTCTGGGATGAGGCGGAATTCATCAGACACTGCGCAAACGGCACTAACTATAAAACAGGCAAAAAGGGGACAAGACTCTGCTATCTTTCGGCTTCGTTTTATGATCATGAACCGGGCGAATACACCGACGGATACAATCTTCCCGGAACGATTGACTATATCAGAAGCGTTGCCGAATCCGTTGGTTTCAACAATCTTATTTACGGTATCGACGAGGGAAGAATTCTTTGCGGTAACACAGGCGGCAAAGACAGTGACGAGCTTCTTTCGAGAATCAGCGGCTATACCTATCAGGCAGGCTATGATGCAAGACTTTATAAGCAGATGTTTGAAAACGACATAAATTATTTTTCATCGTGGGGTTATCTCTCGGGAGGTCTTTTTGCAGGTAATCCGACGGTCAGCTATCATGTTGCAAGAAATGCCGCA
>JAZQXJ010000025.1:0-18751 GCA_045632815.1 Acutalibacteraceae bacterium
GAATTCAAAAAGAAATTCTATATGGGCGGTCATCTCAATCCTATGGGCTATGTTTTTACGGCTCATATAACAGCATCATATATCGACTACATCATCCGCCACAATTTTGAGGACTTCAAGGATGTCGGTTTCATCGGTACGGATCTGAAATATTGCGAATAAAAATTACGGGTATGCGTCAAGCATACCCGTTTGCTTATTTCTTCTTGATTCTTGCCCAGTATTCCCTTGCCGCCTGCTCGTTTTTATTATCGCCGAACTGATAATATTTTTTATTCTTCAATGCATCGGGCAGATACTGCTGGTCGACCCAATGATGGGGGAAATCGTGAGCATATTTATAAAACTGACCCTTGTTGGGGTTATCTTCACCATCATAGTGCATATTCTGCAGCTGCCTCGGCACGGGACCCGTCCTGCCTGCCTCAACATCCGCCATTGCCGCATTGATTGCGCCGTATGCCGTGTTTGATTTGGGACTTGTCGCAACAAGCACAACCGCATCAGCAAGAGGAATTCTCGCCTCGGGCATACCGAGCATCATTGCCGCATCAATTGCGGATTTAACTATGGGGATTATCTGCGGATACGCAAGCCCCACATCCTCGCAGGCGGTAACCATAAGGCGTCTGCAAGCCGAGGGCATATCCCCTGCCTCGAGAAGCCTTGCAAGATAATGCACCGCCGCATCGGGGTCGGAGCCTCTCATTGACTTCTGAAAAGCGGAAATGATATCATAATGCTCATCGCCGTCTCTGTCATAGCGCATTGCGCTTTTCTGAGTCAGGGATTTTGCGCTTTCAAGGGTAATCAGCTTTTTATCGCCATCACGGTTTGCGGAAAGTACGCAAAGCTCAACGCTGTTGATTGCCTTTCGCACATCCCCCGCACTTGCCGTTGCAATGTGAGAATAAACGCCATCCTCGATAGCATATTCTTCGTTTCTGTCCTGCGATATAAATTCAAAAGCACGCCTTACCGCTTTTTCCGCTTCGGAGGGGGTTACGCTTTTGAATTCAAACACGGTTGAACGGCTGAGGATTGCGCTGTAAACATAAAAATAGGGATTTTCAGTTGTTGATGCGATAAGAGTTATTGCACCGTTTTCGATATATTCAAGCAAAGTCTGCTGCTGTTTTTTGTTGAAATACTGAATTTCATCAAGATAAAGCAGAATCCCGTTGGGCGCAAGGAAAGTATCAAGCTTTGCAACAACATCCTTGATATCTGCCGTGCCTGCCGTTGTGCCGTTGAGCTTCACAAGATGCCTGTCCGTTGTTTTTGCAATTATGCTCGCAAGCGTGGTTTTGCCGACACCCGGAGGTCCGTAAAACACCATATTCGGAAGCTCGCCCGATTCAATAATATTTCTCAGGGGCTTGCCCTCGCCGAGAAGGTGGGGCTGACCGATTATGTCTTCAATTTTCTTTGGGCGGAGTCTGTCCGCAAGCGGTGCCGACATATGCATTCCTTGCCTTTCGTTGAGAATAGATAAATTATATCAAACCTGTTCGATTTAATCAAGTGTTTATCACACTTTACAATCTCACTTTAAAATGTTATAATTAAATAATATTACAAAAGGGAGTTTGCTATGGAAGAATTCAGAAAGGAATATCTCGGCTCGGGAGTAACCGTTTTTGTGTCACAAGCTCACAGCTTCGGCACGGATGCGGTGCTGCTTGCGGATTTTGCTTCACCGTCAAAAAGAGCTGTCTGCTGCGACCTCGGCTCGGGCTGCGGCATCATTCCCCTGCTCTGGTGCAAAAAAGAAACGGGTAAAATAACCGCCGTTGAAATTCAGCCACTTGGCGCTGAGCAGATTGAAAAAGCCATTGAATTCAACTCCCTCGGAGAAAGGCTTACCGCCGTTAATTCCGACCTCAAGGAATTAAAAGGAAAAGTTCCTTTTGGTTGCTTCGATGTTGTTACAATGAATCCGCCGTACAAGGCAAACGGTGCGGGAATCAAGAGCGCAAGCAGCGCCGATAAAATTGCAAGGCACGAAACGATGTGTTCACTCACAGACATCTGCGAAGCGGCAAAAAAACTGCTTAATTTCGGCGGCAGACTTTGTATGTGCATCCGCCCCGAAAGGCTTGCGGAGCTGATTTGCGAAATGCACTCGGCGGGCATTGAGCCGAAGAGAATGAAGCTTGTCTCAAAATGCCCCGGCAAGGCACCGTGGCTTGTTCTTATTGAAGGCAGACGCGGAGGAAAACAAGGCATTACCGTTGAGCCTGAGCTTTTTGTTCACTGCGCAGACGGTGGATATTCCGACGAAATGAAGAAAATTTACGGCGATTATCTTTTGGAAAACAGAGGTGAAAACACTTGAGCGGAACACTTTTTGTAGTCGGCACACCAATCGGAAACCTCGGTGATTTTTCACCCAGAGCAATCGAAACACTTGAAAACTGCGATTTTATCGCCGCTGAGGATACAAGGGTTACTCTCAAGCTTCTTAACCGATTTGAAATCAAAAAGCCTATGGTCAGCTATTTTGAGCATAACCGATTTGAAAGAGGACCTGTTATTCTTCAGCGTATTCTTTCGGGTGAAAGCTGTGCTTTGGTAACAGATGCGGGTATGCCTGCAATATCCGACCCGGGTGAAGATTTGGTAAAACTCTGCCACGAAAACGGGGTTAAGGTTGAGTCCGTACCCGGCCCTTGCGCATTCACAACGGCGCTTGCGCTCTCGGGTATGCCGTCAAGGCGATTCACTTTTGAAGGCTTTCTGCCCGTTGAAAAAAGCGAGAGGTGCGAGCATATAAGCTCCCTGACGGGCGAAAGACGAACGATGATTTTTTATGAAGCACCCCACAAGCTTGCTCAAACGCTAACCGACCTTGCAAAAGCATTGGGCGACAGAGAAATTGCGATAGTCCGCGAAATCACCAAAATCCACGAGCAGGTTATCCGCACAACACTTTGCGCCGCGGCTGAAAAATATTCCGAAGAACCGCTGAAGGGTGAAATCGTGCTTATTATAGACGGAGCACCCGAGGAAGAAAAAGAGGAAATGACCCTTGAGCAGGCTGTGAAATATGCAAAAGCCCTTGTTGATGACGGCGAAAGCAAAAGCGATGCCGCCAAAACCGCCGCAAAAGAATGCGGATTCAAAAAGGGTGATATTTATAAATTACTCATTCAGGAGGACTGATTATGGCATATATGCTTGAAAATCCGTATTGGTTTGCCATTCTCGGAGTGCTTATTGTCATCACGGTTTTTGTGTGCATCAAAGCAGGTGCCGCAAGCTCAAAAAGATATAAAGCAAATGAGGCAATCCTCAAAAAACTTAAGGAAGAAAACATTTTGCGCAATGAATTTGCCGTGCTTACGCAGTCGCTTATTGACTCCGCCGAGCCTGCAAGGCTTTTCAGGGGCGTTGCACTCAACCTGCAGAAAAAAATCTCCGATGCGGCGGATATGAACGGCGAATTTGAAAAGCTTAACGATATGCAAAGGGAAATCTATGCCCTTTCGTTTGTTGTTGAAGACGGCGGCGAAAAGCTCAGCGGATTTTTCAAGGCAAACGGTCAGCCTTTAACGGGCAATGCGTTGGCGTGCTTTACCCGTCTTTTCAGCGGCAGAGCAGCCGAAATATTCGCAGAAGAATACAATGCTTTTGATTCGGATAACGAAACAACATCGTTCATCCCTGCGGAAATCGAGAAAAATGATGCCGAATTTGCGCAGCTCATCACCGCTGATTTTATCTGCGAAACCGCAGGCAGAATGATAAAAGAAAACAGCGGAAATTTCATATAAAATAACTATGCCTTTCCCTTGCGGAGAGGCATTTTGTTTTGGTTAAAAACACAATACAGCACCCTTCAATTTGGTTAATTTAACAAAATTAAAAAAAGTTGTTTTTTGATGTTGACTTGCAAATGAAATACTCCTATAATGCAGACAAAATCAGTATGTCAGGAGGGAAAGAAATGATTCCGAAAAATCTGCTGATTAACAAACCCGCAAGCAAGGGAATCCTGAAAATTGCAGAAAAGCAGTTCAAGGACGATGAAAAACCGCTGTTTGCGGTTGTTGGCGACCTTGAGCTTGACAGCTGCTACGGCGAGGGCGCGGTTTATGTTACCGAAAGCCGTATTCTTGCAATCGGCAACGGATTTGAGGGCGGTTTTTTCAGCCTTGATTTTGCAAACATAAGCAAAATCAGCGTCAAAAGGATGTACGGTAATGCCGTGCTTAAGGCTGTTACAACGGGCGGATCCTCCGTTGACCTTATGCGTTTCACCTTTGCAATGGCGGATATCTGCGATGCCGTTGCCGACTTTGTTACAAAAGTCAAAGAGGGCGAAAGCGTTGAGGACAGATTCGCCGCTGTTGAGGGTACATTCCGCAATCTGCGTTCATTCTGCCCAAAATGCGGCAGAAAGCTGCCGTCCCCCAATGCAGACTGCCTTAACTGTCAGGGCAAGGGTAAAATGGCATCAACGATGCTGCGTTACATAAAGCCATATGCAGGCAAGCTCATTTTCTGCATTTTCCTGTCAATCGTAACAACGGTTGCTGCACTTGTTCCGCCTTATGTTACAAGCCTTATGGTTGACTCGGTTATTCCCGGCGGCGACAAAACAATGCTGATTGCCGTTATTGCATTCCTTCTGCTCGTTTATCTTATTCAATACGGCATCGGCGCATTACGCGCCTATCACCTGCGCGTTGCAGGCGACGGAATTATTGCCGACCTCAAAAAAGAGATATACGCAAAAGCGCAGTATCTGCCGATGAAGTTTTATGACAAAACCTCAACGGGCTCCGTTATCAACCGAGTTAATTCGGACACAACCGTGCTTCAGCAGTTTATGCTGCGTATCACTCAGGAAGCGGTTGTTCAGCTTTTCACAATGATAGGCATTATCGTGATTATGATGTGTATGAACTGGAAGCTTACCCTGCTTTCGCTCATTCCTGTGCCTGTTGTTGTTTTGTGCAGCCGATATTTCGGCAAAAAAATCGGTCCTCTTTACCGCCGTATATGGCGCAGAGGCGTTGCAATTTCAACAATACTTTCGGATACCATCCCTGCGATAAGAATTGTCAAGTCCTTTTCAAGCGAAGAAAAAGCTGTCAGGAATTTCAGCAGACAGGTTGATGACTGGCTTTATGAGGATAAAAAAGCAGGCAAGGTTTCCGCTATATTCCCAAATGTTATTACCTTCCTCATCACCTGCGGCTCGGTAATCATCTGGTTTGTGGGCGGAAATATGGTAATTGACACTCCCGACAAGCTCTCTCTCGGTATTCTTGTTTCATTTATTTCATACACGAGTATGTTCTATAATCCCGTGAATTTCTTTGCAAACCTCAGCGACTCTTACCAGAACGCTCTGGCTTCAACGGAAAAGATTATGGATATAATCAATGCCGAGCCTGAACACAATTTCGGCAAGGACAACACCCTTGATATGATTAAGGGCAAGATTGAATTCCGCAATGTCAACTTCTCATTTGACCGTTCAAAAAAGGTTCTCAACGACATCAACTTCGTCATAAATCCGGGCGATGTTGTGGGTATTGTAGGCACAACGGGCTCGGGCAAATCAACCCTTATCAACCTGCTGATGCGTTTCTATGACGACTATGAGGGCGAAATATTCATTGACGATGTGAACATCAAGGATATCGATATGAGCTATTACCGCTCGCAGATAGGCTATGTTCAGCAGGAACCGATGATGTTCAGAGACACCATTTTCAACAACATTGCATATTCCGTACCCGGTGCGCACCCCGAGCAGGTGCTTAACGCCGCAGATATTGCAAACGCTCACGGCTTTATTTCCCGTCTGCCCGATGCATATGACACAATGCTGGGCGAACGAGGTGTCGGTCTTTCCGGCGGCGAAAAGCAGAGGCTTTCAATCGCAAGAGCCGTGCTTAAGAATCCCGGTGTTCTTATCTTTGACGAAGCAACATCTGCCGTTGACTCGGAGACGGAAAAGCTGATTCAGGACGCAATCAACCGCCTCATACGAGGCAGAACAACCCTGATGATTGCTCACAGACTCTCAACCCTGCGCAAGGCAAACAAAATCATTGTTGTTGACAAGGGCAACATCATTGAATTCGGCACTCCCGAAGAGCTTATGGCTCTCAAGGGTAAGTACTATAAGCTTATCAACATTCAGTCAATGAGCGAAAAAGTTGCGGCAGAAAAAGCCGCCGAAAACTTTGAATAAGGAGGGGTAAGGATGGCGAGAAACTTTATTGACGGCAACGAAATCCGCCTGACGGTAAAAGACAAAATCTTCTGCGATGTTGAATTCTTTACGGGCGAAAAGCTCTGCAATCTTGAGCCCCGAAGACTTTTCCCCGTCAGCGGTCACTCGGAATACATTACTTTTCTTGACGAAAACGGCGAAGAACAGTTTATACTCCGCAAGCTTGAGAATATGGAAGAAAGCCAGAGAAATCTTCTTCTCGGCTGCCTTGAGGAATACTACAGAATTCCCAAAATCACAAGGCTTATCAGCCGAAGCGAAAAGCATCGCATATGGCTCTGGAATGTTGAAACAGACAGAGGAAATTACACCTTTGAAATCATCAACCATATCCAGTCAATGAAAATGTTTTACGACAAGCGCATACTTATCAAGGACGGCAACGATAACCGCTACGAAATTCCGAATATTTATGACCTTGACAAACGCAGTCAGAAGCTCATACTCCCCGATATGTAATGAAAGGATTGATTTATAATGAAACTTATTCTTGCAATAGTAAACAATGACGACAGCGCGGTTGTTTCCGCAACGCTCACAAGAGAAAACTACAGCGTAACAAAGCTTTCAACAACAGGCGGATTCCTTATGATAGGCAACACCACTCTGCTCATCGGCGCAGAGGACGATAAGGTTGCAAGGGCAAAGGAAATTATCCGCGAATATTCAATGACACGCAGCAAGGTTGCAATGACAACCGACTCACTCGGCAGAGGACTTCAGAAAAACAGCCTTGAAGAAGAGGTTACCGTCGGCGGCGCAACGGTTTTTGTGCTTGATGTTGAAAGTATGGACAAATATTAATCGGTGATTGAAATGAAGAAATTTTTATGTATCATCATTTCCGTTTCTCTGTTTTTTTCGTTCTGCGTCGGCGCATCTGCGCAGGATAACGGGTTGAGATTCGGCGAGGACGGAAAATTCACGATTCTGCAGATAAGCGACCCTCAGGATGACCACTACCCTGCTTACGATATGATAAATCTTATCAAAATATCCATTGAGCAGACCGACCCCGACCTGATTGTTTTTACGGGCGATATCGTTGAGGACAGCCGTATAGGCGACATAGGCATTGACGGCGAAAGCCTGCGTGAGGGTGTTGAGGTAAGCGACTATAATCAGACCCTTGCCAACGTAAAGGCAACCTGCGATGCGGTTTTTGCCGAGGCTGAAAGCAGAGGTATTCCCTTTGCAATTACTCAGGGTAACAACGATTACGCCTGCGGCGTTACAAACGAGGATTGGCTGAAGCTTTACTCCGAATATGAAAACTGCATCATTTTTGACGAAAGCAATGACGAAAGCGGAAGAATAGACTATAACCTTGAAATCAAGGCGAGCAATTCGGACAAAATCGTTTTCAACATCTGGCTTATGGATTCCAAATCGGGCGGCGTGACCGAAGAACAGATTGAATGGTACAAAGCCGAAAGCGCGGCATTAACCGAGGCAAACGGCGGCAAACCCGTGCCTTCAATCCTTTTTCAGCATGTTCCCGTAAGTGATATGGGCTTCCTTTTTGAGGAATGTAATATGTGGGACGAGGGTGCAAGACTCGTTGACGGCAAATTCTACCGCCTCAACAAAGAGGTTGCAAACGGCTACAACGCAGGCGCATTCACTCCCGTTGAGGACACAACAGCGCAGTTCAAAGCCTGGAAAGAATGCGGCGATGTGCTTGGCGCATATTTCGGTCATTGGCACACAGAAGGCTACACGGGTACATATGACGGCATTGAGCTGGGTATGACCTACGGCTGTGAATTCGCAAAAACAGGTCCTTACGGTGTCAGAGTTTTCACGATTGACGAAAATGATGCTGAAAACTACGAAAACGAGCTTTACACCTATGAAGGCAGCGTAAAAAAAGGCGATGCAAGGCTTGAGCTTCAGGCATATGGGCCTTACGCAACCTATGATAACTTTATCGAAGAGCTTCTTGCAGGCATAAAGAATACATTCACGGTTCTGATTATGGAAATAAAAAGTCTGCTGTCATAAAACTTATTTATTCTTCTCCCGAAAGTCTGACTTTCGGGAGATTTTTTTTGACTTTTTCAGAATAAGAGAGTCATTTGTTTCCTATAATTTTTAAAATAAGCATACGAACAAAAAATCCGAAAAATCATAAAAACAAGAGAAAAACGAAGAAAATGAAAGAAAACGAATGATTTGACCGTATAATCAAACAAATTTGACCTTTTCTGACTTTTGACCTTCTGATCTTTCCTGACTATAATGAAATCAAGGTCAAAGAAAGTCAAAGTCAAATTCACATATGAAAGAGATGATTATATGAGTTTAAGCAATGATATTGCAAGAATGCTGCTCGATATGCTGGAGGATGACGGCAGAGCAGAAATTCAGCGCAATGAATTGGCGCAGACCCTCGGCTGTGTACCCAGCCAGATAAACTATGTTATATCTTCACGCTTCACCCCCGAGCAGGGTTATATAGTTGAAAGCAGACGCGGCGGCGGCGGTTACATCAAGATAACAAGGATAAATCTTGAATCGCTCATAATGCATACCGTTAACCACATCGGCGAGGCTATTGACTACGCAACCTGCCACGCAACGGTGATGAATCTGCTCCACAACGGCGAAATTGATGCACGGAGCGCAAAACTGATTCTTGCGGCAACAGGCGAAAATGCGCTCAAAAGAATACCTGCACCGCTCAAGGACAGAATCCGTGCGGCAATACTCAAACAAATGCTGATTACTTTAGAATAAGAAAGGATGATTGATTATGTTATGTCAGAATTGCGGAAAGAATGAAGCAACCACCCACATCAAGCAAATCATCAACGGCGATATGGCGGAAAGCCACCTTTGCGGCGATTGCGCTGCTCACCTCGGATATTCCGATATGTTTTCGGGTTTCGGATTGAATCTTTCGGAGTTTTTCGGAGGATTTTTAGGCGATGTGAAGCCTGCGGTTTCTGCAGGGAAGTCACCCAGATGCCCCAAGTGCGGAACATCATTTGATGAAATTGTCCGTGACGGCAAGGTGGGCTGCTCGGATTGTTACAGAACATTTTATGACCGACTTCTGCCCTCAATCCAAAGAATTCACGGCAAGATAAAGCACAGCGGCAAATCCGCCGTTGCCGCACCCGCTCAGCCAAAGATTGAAACAACAGAAGAAAAGATTGAAAAGCTGAAAGCGGCTATGAACGAGGCTGTTGCACAGCAGAATTTTGAGGAAGCGGCAAAAATCAGAGATGAAATCAAGGCTCTTGAAGGAGGCGAAAGCAATGAGTAAATGGTATATCGAAAAGGGCGACCAGGGCGATATCGTGCTTAGCACAAGAATACGCCTTGCAAGAAATATTGACGATTATCCTTTCCCTGCAAAGCTTGACATTGCAGGCAAAAACGCAGTTAATGCGGCGGTCAGAAGCGTGCTTTTTGAAAATGACGGTAACGGCTTCAGCTACATCGAAATGAAAGACCTTTCGAGAATTCAGGCTGTGTCACTTGCGGAAAGACACCTTATCAGCCCCGAATTCGCCACCAAAAAAGACGGAAGCGCCTTTGTGCTTTCCGAGGATGAAAGCGTAAGCATTATGCTCTGCGAGGAGGACCACATCAGGCTTCAGGTTATGAAGGCGGGGCTTGCCCTTGAAGAAGCTTACGACATTGCGGATAAGCTGGATAATATGCTGGGTGCAAAGCTTAACTACGCTTTTGACGAGCGAATCGGCTACCTCACTCAATGCCCCACAAACCTCGGCACGGCAATGCGTGCATCGGTTATGCTTCACCTGCCTGCGCTCACCCGTTGCGGTCAGATGGCAAGGCTTTCCAACACCGTTTCAAAGCTCGGTCTCACAATCAGAGGCGCATACGGAGAAGGCACGCAGTCCAAGGGCGATATTTACCAGATAAGCAATCAGATTACACTCGGAATTACCGAAGAAACGGCGATTGCAAACCTCAAATCAATAGTGCTTCAGCTTGTTGCTCAGGAAAGGGCGGCAGCTGCGGAAATCATAAAGAATCCTGCGGAAGAAGATAAAATGTTCAGGGCTTTGGGTATTCTCAGAAACGCAAGATTGCTCAGCACGGACGAATTTATGGAGCTTGCTTCTCTTGTAAGGCTCGGTGCGGCAAGGGGACTTTTTGATATATCAATCGAAAAGCTCAATGAGCTGATAGTCAGTATGCAGCCTGCAACGGTCAGCGCCGCAAATGAACAGGCTGACTCACCCTCTGCAAGAGATGCATACAGAGCAAAAACCGTAAGAGAAGCCCTCGGCTGAAACCTTTAATAAATTTTAGGGGGACAATGTATGTACAGATTTACAGGCTTTACTCAGAAAGCCAACGATGCGCTCAACAGCGCAATCACATCAGCGGAAAACCTCGGTCACACCTATGTCGGAAGTGAACACATCCTGCTTGGCCTTCTTGCGGAAAAAGGCGGCATGGCTTACACGGCACTCTCGGCAAGGAAAGTAACCTACGGCGAGGTTGAGGCGATTATAAAAAGCAGCATCGGCATCGGCTCGCCGACGGTGCTTTCGCCCAACGATTTAACACCCAGAGCCAAAAATATCATTGACACCGCCATCGCTCAGGGCAAGGGAATGGGTCATTCCTATATCGGCACAGAGCATATCCTTATGGGCATTATCCGTGAGGGTACAGGCGCCGCAACGGAAATACTGAGCAGAATGGGCGTACAGCCCCAGGATTTGCTCAGCGACCTGACCAACGCTCTGGGCAGCAGTCCGAATACACACGGCAATAAAAAAGAGCATAAGGAAAAATCAGATACACCCACCCTAAGCCAATTCGGCAGAGACCTTACCGTATATGCAATGCAGGGAAAAATCGACCCCGTCATCGGCAGACAAAAGGAAATCGAAAGGGTTATTCAGATTCTCAGCAGAAGAACAAAGAATAATCCCTGTCTTATCGGCGAGCCGGGCGTCGGCAAAACCGCCATTGCAGAGGGGCTTGCGCTTAAAATCGCAACGGGCGAAGTGCCTGAAATGCTCAGAAGCAAGCGCATAATCACCCTTGACCTGACGGGTATGGTTGCAGGCACAAAATACAGAGGCGACTTTGAGGAAAGAATACGGAATGCCATTGAAGAAGTAAAAAAAGCAGGCGACATCATTCTTTTCATTGATGAGGTGCATACACTTATCGGCGCAGGCTCGGCAGAGGGTGCTGTTGACGCGGCAAATATTCTTAAGCCCTCGCTTGCAAGGGGCGAAATTCAGGTTATCGGCGCAACAACGCTTGAAGAATACCGCAAACACATTGAAAAAGATGCCGCCCTTGAAAGAAGATTTCAGCCCGTTACAGTCGGCGAGCCCTCCGAGGCTGAAGCCATTGAAATCCTTAAGGGTCTGCGTGACAAATACGAAGCTCACCACAAGGTAAAAATTACAGACGGTGCAATTCTGGCAGCTGTTAAAATGTCGTCAAGATACATCGGCGACAGATATCTGCCCGATAAAGCGATTGACCTTGTTGACGAAGCGGCATCCCGCGTAAGGCTTAAAGCTTTTACTGCACCGCCCGATTTGAAAGCGCTCGAGAATAAACTTAAATCCCTTGGCGAGGAGATGGAAGCTGCAGTTAACTCGCAGGATTTTGAACACGCAGCAGCCATAAGAGATGAGAAAAACAAAATTGCCCGTGACCTCGAAAACGAACGCAGACTCTGGCAGGAGAAAAGCAACCGTTCTGCGGGCGAAGTCGGCGAGCAGGAAATCGCCGCTATTGTCTCTCAATGGACGGGTATTCCCGTTGTTCAGTTGACTCAGGAAGAAAGTCAGCGTCTGCTCCGTATGGAGGAAGAACTGCATAAACGGATTGTGGGTCAGGATGAAGCTGTCAGCGCAGTTGCAAGAGCAATAAGACGAGGCAGAGCAGGTCTCAAAGACCCGAAAAGACCCACGGGTTCATTCATTTTCCTCGGTCCTACGGGAGTAGGCAAAACCGAGCTTTGTAAAACTCTCGCCGCCTCAATGTTCGGCGATGAAAATGCGATGATAAGGCTCGATATGTCCGAATATATGGAAAAGCACACGGTGTCAAGGCTCGTCGGCTCGCCTCCGGGCTATGTGGGCTACGACGAAGGCGGTCAGCTGGCCGAAAAAGTGCGGCGCAGACCCTATTCGGTTGTGCTTTTTGATGAAATTGAAAAGGCTCATCCCGATGTTTTCAATATGCTGCTCCAGATTCTTGAGGACGGTATTCTCACCGATTCTCAGGGCAGACGTGTTGACTTCAAAAATTGCGTTATCATTATGACCTCGAATGTGGGCGCAAAGCTTATCGCTCAGAGCGGTGCAGGCACAATGGGATTTGCCCCTGCCGAAGCGGAAACAATGAGCGAAAAACGCATACGCGAAGCAGTTATGGGTGAACTGAAAAAAATGTTCAGACCCGAATTCATAAACCGAGTTGACGATATAATTGTTTTCCATCAGCTTGGCAAAGATGACATCAACGAAATTGCCAAAAGAATGCTTTCATCCCTTTCCAAAAGGGTCAGGGAGCTTGATATCGGTCTTGAGTTTTCGGCTGAAGCCGTTGAGGCAATTGGCAAAGCAGGCTTTGACCCCGTTTACGGCGCAAGACCCTTAAGACGAGCAATTCAGCAGAGAATCGAGGATAAGCTCTCCGAAGAAATGCTGGAAGGCAAGCTTGAAGCGGGCAAAAATTATATTTGCAGATACGAAAACAATATTTTTGAATTTGTTTCGGAAACGCCCTCCGAAGAATAACGGAAATCTCCTCACTTGCGTGGGGAGATTTTTAATAATATGTAAAATAATTTATAAAAAAATTTTAATCTATTGTTTTTTCAGTTAAAATCTGTCATAATTCTTTTATAATTAATTACGGAGGTTTTCCGAATGAAAAAAGCTTTAATCGCAATAATCGCAGTTGCTCTTGTGGCGGCATTGGGCGCAGGCTCATATTTTCTTTTCTTTGCAAACAAGGATGAGGGTGCGATAACAGTCACAATCGAAGATTTTTATGACAGCCCCGATATTCTTGAAGACCTTATGACCCGTCCCGAAAGATTCAGACCCACTCTTGAAAACGATTATCAGCTTGGCGCCGATAAAACAGCTGAATTCTATGAATGCCCCGAAGAATGGCTCACTTATACAGAATTCATAACCGTTAAAAATACCACCAAGGAAACCATCGCTGTCAGCGAGCTTGAGATTGCGGAAAACGGCAAAAACGGCGTTTATATCAGCACCGTGCTTGACGCTGAATACGAAATCGCTCCCGATTCAACCGCTTCGGTTTATTTTAACATTCTTTGCGATAACGGCGACCTTTCAACAGACGAGGCAAAAGCTCTTGTTGAGGGTATGGACATAAAGATTGTTTACACGGATGCATCTGCAGCTGAAGAATCTTCATCGGATGCAGGTTACAAAACCGCCGATGTAAATACAGTAACGGAATAAAAAGGATAATCAAATGGGATTTTTTTCAAAAAACAAAGCTCCCTCGGGTCCCCCCGAATACCTTATAGTCGGTCTGGGTAACCCCGGGAAGCAGTATGAGCTTACCCGCCACAACGCAGGCTTTCTTTTTGCGGATTTGCTGGCGGATAAAAGCAATGTAAAGATAAACAAAATTCAGTTCAAGGCGGTAACTGCCGTTGTTGAGCTTGGCGGTCACAGATGCCTTCTGATGAAGCCGCAGACCTTTATGAATAACAGCGGAGAGGCTGTCAGGCAGGCTGCGTCATTCTATAAAATTCCGCCCGAAAAGATAATTGTTGTTTTTGACGATATTTCTCTCCCCTGCGGCAAATTACGCATAAGACGCAAGGGCAGCGCAGGCGGTCATAACGGAATAAAAAGCATTATTTATCACCTTAATTCCGACAATTTCCCCAGAATCAAGCTTGGGGTGGGCGAAAAGCCGCACCCCGACTACGAGCTTGCCGATTGGGTACTTTCAAACTTTAAAAAGGATGAAATCCCCCTGCTCAGAGAGGCTGCGGAGAATGCCTGCAATGCCGCTGAGCTGATGGTAAACGGAGACACCGACAAGGCAATGAGCAATTTCAACAGCTGATTATCTTGTCATCATCGAAATGCTGTCCAGCATACCCTCAACGGTTTTCATGCATTTGGCAGCGCTTTTGCGGCAGGCTTTTCTGCCTCTTCTTGTCATCATTTTTGTGCCTGCAACAGCCGCTGCCGTGCCTACGGCAAGACCGATGCCCAGACCTTTTACCATCGACATATTTTTTGATGTCATAAACATTATTTTCCCTCCAATACTCTGAATTTCATTAATATTCTGTCCTGACGAGGGAATAAAAATGATGTAAAATTTTTAAGGATGTTTTAAAATGCCAAATTTAAATATTGTTCTTGTTGAGCCGCAGATTCCGCAAAACACAGGCAACATTGCGCGTACCTGCGCCGCAACGGGCGCAAGACTGCATCTTGTTGAACCTATGGGATTCCGCGTTGACGATGCAAAACTGAAAAGAGCAGGTCTTGATTACTGGCATCTGCTTGACATTACATATTACGACGGTCTTGACGATTTTTTTGAGAAAAACAAAGGCGGTAATTTTTACTATTTTTCAACCAAGGCAACAAAAATTTATTCGGAAATTGAATATCCCGATAACACCTACCTCGTTTTCGGCAAGGAAACCGCAGGTCTGCCCGAGGATTTGCTTTTGCGCAATCAGGAAAACTGCGTTCGACTGCCGATGATAAATAACAGCGCAGCAAGAAGCCTTAACCTCTCGAACTCCGTTGCAATCGGTGTTTATGAGGTGCTGAGGCAATGGGATTTTCCCGAGCTTCTGCTCAAAGGAAAACTCACAAAATTTGATTGGAAGGAATAGAGAAAATGAAAGCAATGACCGCAGTTTACAAGGCAGTTGATTTTGTTCTCCGCACTCAGTCAAAGCACATTACCAAGAAAAAAACGGCAAAACCCATTGAAAAAGCCGAATTCATTATGCCTGTTCAGGCAAAAAGCGAGCGTTTTTTACTTGGATTTTCAAAGGAATCCATTCTGCCCGATGACATAGGCAAAAAGAAATACTATGTTGCAGGCTACGGCGAAAACAATCCTGCTCAGGGAGTGCTTGACCCGCCTCATACTCACGCCGTATGGCTCGATGACCTTTCAGGTAAGGGCGGAATAGTGCTTGTTTCCATTGATAATGTTGGTATGCTCAACAAGGATGTCAACCGCCTGCGAGCAAGGCTTCGCGAATTCGCAATACTTTCGGGCTGCAGAAGCATCAACATAGTCAGCACCCATTCCCACGCCGGAATTGACACAATGGGAATATGGGGTCCTCTCCCGTTAAGCGGCAAGGACCCGAAATATATGGAGCTTGTTTTTTCGCAGACGGTCAAAGCTGTTAAGCAGGCTTATGCAAACCGCAAGCCCGGCAAACTCTATCTCGGCAAAACAGAAGTTCCCGATATGCAGGAGGATATCCGCACACCCATTGTTTATTCAAAAACACTCACAAGACTCCGCTTTGCGCCTGATGACGGTTCACAGCCGGTTTATATTCTCAATTTTGCATCTCATTCCGAATCGCTTCAGGGCTGTAACAGCAGAGTAAGCGCAGATTTCCCCCACTATATGCGCGAAAGAATCAGGCAGGAAGCAGGTGCGGAAACCCTCTACTGCGTAGGCGCAATCGGCGGAATGATAAGCATGGCTATCCCCAACGAAAAGGAAATCCGTGATAACGGCGGCGATTTTGCGCAGTCCACCGCAGAAATAGGCGAAAAGCTTGCAGGATATGCCCTCTCCATTGATGAAGAAACCGAACTCAAGCCAAAAATCGGCTGTATCAGGCAGGAAACATACATAAAAGTCGAAAATGCCGTGCTTATGATTGCCGCAAAGGCAGGTATTCTTGATGCCGATGAGTTCAGAATGCCCGACGGCTCAGGCTTCGTGATGAAAAGCGAAATCAGCTATCTTGAAATAGACACGCTGAAAATTCTTATGCTCCCCTGCGAAATATTCCCCGAGCTTGTCTACGGCGGATATCTGAGCGCAGAGGAATCCGCAACGGGCTACGGCGGCGAAATCAACCCCACTCCCCTGCAGGAAATCGTTGGCGACGATGTTATGATTATCGGTCTTGCCAACGACGAATTGGGTTATGTGCTTCCGCCCAACGATTTTATTCTTCACGAAGAAACACCGTATTTTGAAAACGCCCGTGACATTCACAACCGCCGCCATTATGAGGAAACGAACTCAATGGGTCCCGAAACAGCGGAAAGAATTGCACAAACCGTTACAGAAATTATTAATACAGTTGAAAAAACAAAAAAAATGTGATACAATAGCTCCATCCACAAAGAAAGGATTGATTTTCATGAAATCAACAATCAGTATCTTCCTCATTATGGTTTGCGTTGCCCTCTGCTTCTTCGGCTGTTCAAACATCCCTGAAGAGCCCGCAACAACAACCGTTGTTAACCATTCATATGCTAACCCCTACGGCGAAACTGTTGCTCCCCCCGCAAATGCTGACCCCAGCAGCGGCACAACAGATCCCGTTAAATATGTTGAAACCGTCAACAACATCGAATTTGTTATCAGCGATTACAATGTTTACGGCAATTCCGTTGCATCAATCAAGGATATCAAGCTTGAATACAACGCATTCTCCGCACTTGAGCTTATGGGCGTTGCAAGCATTGAAATCAAGGGCATCGGCTCAAGAAAAGACAATATGCGCATCGGCTACACCGCTTATGATAAGGACGGCAAGGTTGTAAGAAAGAGCTTCCTCCAGGCTGAGCTTGACGGCGTAAAGGTTGGCGATGTTGTTGAAGATTGCATTTTCGATTTCCCCGAAGGAACAGTAAAAGTTGTTTTCTTTGACTATACAGAAAAATAAAAAATATCCCGTTGGTTTTTCACCAACGGGAATTTTTTTACATTCCTCTGCGCTTTACGCAGTTTTCAAGCTTGATTGCGTCATAAACACCGTTATCAAACAGCTCACAAACACCCTGATATTCTTCAAGAGAAAGAGTTTCGAGAGTTTTGTTTTCTTTTATGCAAAGAGCAACAAGCTCGCCTGTTGCCTTATAGGCATCTCTGAAAGGCAGACCCTTTGAAACAAGGTAGTCAGCGCAGTCGGTTGCATTAATGAAGCCGCCTGCCGCCGCTTTTCTCATATTTTCTGGAATTGCCTTCATTGTCTGAATCATAGGCTCAAGAGTAACAAGGCAGATTTTAACGGTATCAAACGCATCAAAAATCGCATCCTTATCCTCCTGCATATCCTTATTGTATGCAAGGGGCAATCCCTTCATAACCGTAAGCAGGGTCATAAGGTCGCCGAATACTCTGCCGCTTTTGCCTCTTACAAGCTCTGCAATATCGGGATTCTTCTTCTGAGGCATAATGCTGGAGCCTGTTGAGAATGCATCGTCAAGCTCAACAAACTTGAATTCCCACGAACACCAGAGAATAATCTCCTCACAAAGCCTTGAAAGATGCACCATACAGATTGAAAGTGCGCTTGCAAGCTCGATGCAGAAATCTCTGTCCGCAACACCGTCAAGTGTGCTTTTTGTGTATGAATCAAAGCCGAGAAGCTCCGCTGTCATCGCTCTGTCAATGGGATAGGTTGTGCCTGCAAGTGCGCCGCTGCCGAGAGGCGATGAATTCATCCTCTTTTTTGCATCCTCAAGTCTGCCGAGGTCACGAGTAAGCATTTCTGTGTACGCAGTCAGATGAGCCTTGAAGGTAATGGGCTGAGCTCTCTGCAGATGAGTATAACCGGGCATAATCGCATCGGCATATTCATCACCCTTTTCCTCAAGAGCCTTGATAAGATTCTTCACAAGCTCAAGAGTTTCGTTGCACTGCTCACGCAGATAAAGACGCACATCAAGGGCGACCTGGTCATTACGGCTTCTGCCCGTGTGCAGACGCTTGCCTGCAGAGCCGATGCGCTCGGTGAGAGTCTGCTCAATAAAGGTATGGATATCCTCGGCATTGGGGTCAATGAGAAGCTCGCCGTTTGAGATTTCTTCTCTGATTTTTGCAAGCTCGCTGCAGATAAGCGCACCGTCATCCTGAGAAATAATACCCTTTGCCGCAAGCATTGTTGCGTGGGCAATGCTGCCCTCGATATCGAAATAATACATCCTCGAATCGGTTGCGATGGATGAGTTGAAATCATTGGTTTTTTTATCCGCTTCCTTTGAAAAACGGCCTGCCCAGAGTTTCATATATGTTCCTCCTTATAGGGGAAAAAGAGCCGTCGTAATGGCGGCTCTTATATTTTGTTTTTGCATTTTAATAATCGAGCAGAATTGTGAAAGACAAGGCGCAGCGATGCAGGAATATGTTGATATTTCAAATCGCTGCAACGCAGTATTTCGCAATTATGGGAAGATTATTTGTTTCTTTCAGCTTCAAGGATAGCCTTAACTTTGATGGGAAGACCGAAGAGGTTGATAAAGCCTGCTGAATCCTTCT
>JAZQXJ010000026.1:0-16977 GCA_045632815.1 Acutalibacteraceae bacterium
CCTGAAGCTTTGCGGGGTCAAGAACTTCCATAGCGCCTGTGAAATGAAGAACAACGGCAACTGCGGATGAACCGAGAACGCCGAGCATAATGGGGATAATCTTAATCATACCCTTGCCCCAGATGTTGCAGCAGATAATGATTGCAATTGCGATAACCGCAACAAGCCAGTTAGCCGAGCAGTTTGAGATTGCGCTCGATGAAAGGGTAAGACCGATTGCAATGATGATGGGACCCGTAACGATGGGCGGGAAGAATTTCATAACCTTCTTTGCGCCGAATGCCTTGATAAGAGCGGCAAGCACGAGATAAAGCAGACCTGCGCAGGCAACGCCGAAGCATGCATAGGGAAGCAGGCTGAAATCGCTTGAGCCGTCCGCAAGAGTGGTTATTGCGGCATAACCGCCGATAAATGCAAAGGAGGAGCCGAGGAAGGCAGGAACCTTGCCTTTGGCAAGGAAATGGAAAAGAAGTGTTCCGATACCCGCAAAAAGAAGAGTTGCGGAAACGCTCAGACCCGTGAGTGCAGGCACAAGCACCGTTGCGCCGAACATTGCGAACATATGCTGCACACCGAGAACAGCCATTCTGGGATAACCGAGTTGCTTGGCATCGTAAATGCCTTCGCCGATATCAAACTTTTGCTTTGACATAAATTCAACCTCCTGAATTTTCTTAATTAAAAAGTATCACATTATGAACGGTTTGTAAATAGCTTTATGAAATAAAATTGCCCGAAATCAGACAGCATATGTCATCTTTCGGGCAAAATTTATATTTTTTCGTAGAGAACAAGTTCGGATGAAAGGGGAGCGGGCAGGTAGGCAGGTATGCCGTTTGTTATCAGGTCAATGCCCCTTGCCGTGTATTTTGCGCCGCTGTTGTCAAGGGTTATTTTATAGCTGAATTCCGCACATATGCCCTTGGGTATTATGGAAAATCTGCGTTTTTTTGTATCGGGCATTGAGAATACGGCAACCGCGCCCTTTGCGCAGTCGGGTGATGCAACCTCAAGCGCATAGAATTCGCCGTTGAGCAGACCCGATTCAGGGGTATGATGATAGGTTTTTGCGGTGGGCAGGAAGGGGCGGATAAAATTCTTGTAAATATCCACGCTGTGACGCACAAATTCAACCGAAATGGGATTTGCCTCTGCGTTTGCGGGAGCAACAACATTGAGCGACATATGCGTGAGCATTGTGTTTCTCATCTGCAGGTCGAGCGTGCCGTGCTCGTGGCAGCCCATGCCCGCAAAAAGTCTGTCAACTCTTTCGGGCGGCAATGCCATGGTCATTCCGTTGGTTACGGTCAGGGAGCGTGGCGCTCTCTGGCAATCGGAAACCCAGGTGTGGTTAAAGTTTTTCATCATTCCGAGGTCGGTGCGTGCGCCGCCGCCTGCACAGTTTTCAAAAATCACATCAGGATATCGGCGCTTCAGATTTTCGTACATTCTGTATACCGCCTGATGATGACGGATTGAAAGGCATTCCGTAACTCCCGTGCCTGCGTCTGCCATTGTGAAATAGTCGCGGTAGGATACATTATGGTCAACACGGAGAAGGTCAAGCTTATATTCTTCGATTATTCTTGAAAGCTCATTCTCCGCCCATTCGGCAACCTCGGGCTTGCTGAAATCCGCAAGATTGCGGCTCTGCACACCCATAACGGTTTTTTCTCTCCATTCGGGATGCTCCGCGTAAACCGCAGACTCCGTGCCGAGAGTTTCAATATCAACCCACAGACCGAATTTAAGCCCCAATGAGCGGCAATAATCGGAAAATTCGGAAATGCTGTTGGGATATCTGTCGGGGTCGGGAGTGTTTCTGCCGTTATAACGGCCCCATTCCGTCTGCTTTGAGGGCGGACAAACCCAGCCCGCATCTACTATAAACACCTCTGAACCCATATCGGCAAATTGCCTTGCATATTTTTTTGAGGTTTCAAGGGACATATCGTGTTCTGCACCCATTCCGCCGCCTACAAGGCATTCGTCAGGCGATGCTTCGGGCATAGTCAGCACGGATCTGCGTATGTGCGAATGCATTTCGTTGACTGCATTGTCAAGGTCACCGAGTACAACGCCCATATGCACTTCGGGAGAAACGAAAACTGATTCGGGCGGAATAACGGTAAGAGGCTTATGCGCCGTGATTTCCGCTTTGAATGAAAGCAGACTGTCGCTTCTTTCATAGTCTGCGTGGTAGTCAACCGCAAAGCTGCAGCCGCCGCTCCAGCCGATTTGCGAGAAATATATCAGTCCCGTAATGTTGTTTCTGATAAAAATAAGCGGATGACGGAATCTGTCTCTGCCGAAGCGGGTTTTTACCGTCAGTTCTTCGGGATGCAGGTCGTGCCAGGCAAATTCGCCCTCTCTGCCCCATTTGTCGCTGCCAAAATATCCGACGGAATAAATTTTGTTGATATCATCGTGACCGTAATGCCTTCGGTTGGTTTCTTCAACTCCGCCTGCGATAATCGCGAGTCTGCTGAGATTGAGGTTGCTGTCCGAAAGGTTTTCAATTTCAATATAGCGGCTGAACATCTGCGAGCCGTCAAGAACTGTGTGGATTTTCAGCCTCACGGGCTTTAATTCGCTTTCAAGAGTCATTACCGTTTCAAGGCATTTTTCGTTACCGTTTTTTTCGAAATCAATCAGCTTCAGACGATAGTCGATGCTCTGACCGTCAATTTCAATGTTGAACGCCGATGGTTCGTGAAAATCCGAGGGGTCAAGCCACGAGGGGCAGGCCTCAAGAAGTCCGAGAGGGTAGCCCGAGGCATTCCAGCCCGACGAAACGAGAACGCCGTTATCAAAGGTTTCTTCATAAACGGCAAGACCGCTTCTGTAGCAGAAAATAGGTTTTTCACCGCCTGTAGAATATGCATCAAAATAGTTTTTCATATACATCAATCCTTTTCTTTTCGGATTTATGCTTAAATTATAACAAGCAACATTTCGAAATGCAACAAAAAACTCCCTTGCATAAGCAAGAGAGTCTGATTTTTACCAGTTATACATCTGCTCGGGATTTCTGAAGATATCTTCAAGTCGGTTGATAAAGGGAACAACATCACCGAAGTCAACGGCTCTGTGGTCAAACACAAGGTCGATTGGCATTTCGTTGCCGATAACGATAATATCGTTGCCGTTTTCATCCTGCTTAACAACGGGCTTTTTCATAATTGAGCCGATGCAAGCAACAAAAATCTGAGGAGGAATAATTGAAAGGAGGGCAACTCTGCCGGGGATTCCTCTGGTAACGGAGCCTATGTTGGAGATTGTGACCGTGCCCTGCTTGATGTCATATGCGGTAAGTCTGTCTGATTCGGGAATAGCATAGTAATCTTTCTTTGCCTTACCCGAAAGAGTTTTTATCTTATGCTTGCCTGTCTTTGCGCCGATAAGGCGGTAGATAGCCTGCTTTATTTTGCCCTTTCTGAGCTTTTCAAGGGTGTCATTAAGCGATACGGAGAACATAACCTCTGTCATATCAGTGTTTCCGATTTTTCTTGCAACGTCAGCGATATATTCTGTAAGCTCAACAAGGCTCTTGTTGCCGATATCGTGGAGATTAATTGTCATCATTTCGCCGTTGGGGAGAATCCAGGTCATACCTGCGTGGATTTCGTCCCATTCGGTAACCTGACCTCTTACGAGCTTGCGGTTAAACTTGATGTGAGCATTGAGCTGGGGAGCAGCCTTGAATGCCTCTGCAAGCGCCTTGAGGACGATTGTGTTAACTGTAATTTTTACGGGGAATTTGCCTGAATCATTGAGTTCTTTAACAACTTTAAGGAAATCTGTTACTTCGGGTTCGTAAATATAGGAAATGTGGGGGATTGTTTCCCAGCTTTCTGCTGTCATATTGGCAACAATCTTTCTCGCAATACCGAAATGTGTAACTTTGGTTGCTTTCATTGGGTTTTCCTCCTGACAATAAGGTTTAATGTGATTAAACAAAATTATACAAATTAATTATATCATAAGGCTACCGAATAATAATTCCTAAAAAGAAAAAACAACGATTAATATGTCATTTTTTCGGCAGCCCTTCACAAAACGGAATATTTATGATAAAATATATTTTTAGAAATTTGCTCGAAAGGGTTGGAATATGAAAAATCTGGTTAAATATCTGAAAGGAAGCCGCACTCAATGCGTTCTTGCGCCGCTGTTCAAAATGCTTGAGGCAATACTTGAGCTTTTTGTGCCTCTTGTTGTTGCTCAAATAATTGATACGGGTATCGCAAACAATGATACTTCATACATACTGAAGATGTGCGGTCTGCTTGTGCTGCTGGGCGCAGTCGGTCTTTCGTTCTCGGTTACTGCGCAGTTTTTTGCGGCAAAAGCATCTGTTGATTTTGTAAAGAGACTCAAGCACGCATTATTTGAACATATCAGCAGGCTTTCCTATGAAAAAATCGATTCAGCAGGCACGGCAACTCTCATCACACGAATGACGGGAGATATGGACAGCGTGCAGAATGGACTCAATCTTACTTTGCGCCTTCTTCTGCGTTCGCCCTTTGTTGTTGTCGGTGCAATGATAATGGCGTTCACAGTTGACAAAAGCGCGGCAATGACCTTTGCCGTGGTTATTCCTCTTTTGTCGCTCGTTGTTTTTGCAATAATGTTCGGCTGTATTCCGCTTTATAGAAAAGTGCGTATCGCGCTTGACAAAGTTCTTTGCACCGCAAGGGAAAGTCTGACGGGTGCAAAGGTAATCCGTGCATTCTGCAAGGAGGATGAGCAGATTGAAGAATTCAAAGAACGCAACGATGCGCTTACCGCAATTCAGGAATTCACGGGCAAAATATCTGCGCTGATGAATCCCGTAACCTGCGTTATCATCAATATCGGAATTGCCGTGCTTATCTATAAAGGCGCAATCAGAGTTGAGACGGGGCTTATAACTCAGGGCGCTGTTGTTGCGCTGTATAACTATATGTCTCAGATTCTTGTTGAGCTTGTAAAGTTCGCAAACCTTGTTATAAGCATCACAAAATCCATTGCCTGCGCAGGCAGAATCAATGCTGTGCTTGAAACTCCTGCGGAAAATCAGGGCGGTAACGCCGATTATAACGGAAACGGCGAAAACATTGTTGAATTCCGTGATGTTTCGTTTGCTTATGCAGGCGCAGGCGATAATTCGCTTGATAATATAACTTTTTCTGCAAAAAAAGGCGAAACCGTGGGTATTATCGGCTCAACGGGTTCGGGTAAAACCACGCTTGTAAATCTTATTCCCGCTTTTTACAGAGCAACCTCGGGTCAGGTGCTTGTGGGCGGTGCGGATGTGAATGAACTTTCTCTTGAGGAATTGCGTTCAAAAATTGCGGTTGTGCCGCAGAAATCTGTGCTGTTTAAGGGTACTGTAAGAGATAATATGCGTTGGGGCAAGGAAGATGCAACCGACGAAGAAATTATGAAAGCCCTTGAAGTTGCTCAGGCGGCGGATTTTGTTCTCAAAAAAGACGGTGTGCTTGATGCACCCGTTGAGCAGGGCGGCAGAAACTTTTCGGGCGGTCAGCGTCAGAGGCTTGCGGTTGCCAGAGCAATCATCAAAAATGCAGATATCATTATTCTTGATGACAGCTCGAGCGCACTCGACTACGCAACCGATGCCGCAATGCGTAAGGCGATTGCCCAAAATCAGGGTGATACCGCCGTGTTTATCGTATCACAGCGCACATCGTCAATTATGCACGCAGATAAAATTATTGTTCTTGATGACGGGTGTGCGGAAATCGGCACCCATTCCGAATTGCTGAAAAATAATGCGGTTTACAGAGAAATTCATCTTTCGCAGTTTGACGAGGAGGATGAAGTATGAAAAAGAAAGTGAATAAAAGCACATTAAAACGAGTTCTGTTTTATGTTGGCAGATACAAGGTGCATCTCGCATTTTCAATTATTCTTGCGGCGCTCAGCGTTGCCGTCAGCCTTTATATTCCCGTGCTTGCGGGCGGTGCGATAGATAAAATTGCAGGTGCAGGCAGAGTCGATTTTGCATCGCTTATGCCGTATCTTTATAAAATTGCAATTCTTGCTTTGGTTGCAGCTGCCGCACAATGGATAATGAACACGCTGAATAACAGAATCACATTCCGCGTTGTGCGTGATATCCGAAATGCCGCAATGGAAAAAATACAGATTTTACCCCTTGGTTACATCGATTCAAAGCCTGCGGGCGAAACCGTAAGCCGAATAATTTCCGATGCCGACCAGTTTGCGGAAGGCTTGCTGATGGGCTTTACTCAGCTTTTTACGGGCGTTGTGACTATTGCAGGCACTCTCGGCTTTATGCTTGCGATAAATTGGAAAATCACTCTTGTTGTGGTTATTCTTACGCCGCTTTCGCTTTTTGTTGCAAGATTTATTGCAAAGCGTACACATTCGATGTTCAGAATGCAGGCGCAGACAAGAGGCGAGCAGACAGCCTATACCGAGGAAAATATAGGCAATAAAAAGATTGTGACCGCATTTTCAAGGGAGGAAAAATCCCTTGAAGAATTCGACGGAATAAACGAAAGATACGCAAAATATTCGTTAAAGGCGATATTCTTTTCGTCGCTCACAAATCCCTGCACCCGTTTTGTCAACAGTATGGTTTATGCGGCTGTCGGTCTTGCAGGCGCATTTGCCGTTGTGAATAACACAATAACCGTAGGCGAGCTTTCCTGCTTCCTCAGCTATGCTAATCAGTACACAAAGCCTTTTAATGAAATTTCGGGTGTTATCGCTGAATTGCAGAACGCGCTTGCCTGCGCAGAAAGGCTGTTTGAGCTTGTTGAGCAGCAGCCGCAGACTCCCGATGCGCCCGATGCCGCCGTGCTTGAAGATGTTGAGGGCAATGTTACTCTTGAAAATGTTGCGTTCTCTTATTCAAAAGACAGAGAGCTTATCAAAAATCTCAATCTTTCGGTTGAAAGCGGCAACAGAGTTGCCATTGTAGGACCTACGGGCTGCGGAAAAACAACGGTTATCAACCTGCTGATGCGTTTTTATGATGTTGATGAGGGCAGAATTTCCGTTGACGGCGTTGATATCAACGGCGCAACCAGAGAAAGCCTGCGCAAAAGCTACGGTATGGTGCTTCAGGACACCTGGCTCAAGGAAGGCACGGTCAGGGAAAATATAGCAATGGGCAAGCCCGATGCAACGGATGAAGAAATCATTGCGGCGGCAAAGGCATCCCACGCACACAGCTTTATCAAGCGCCTGCCTAACGGATATGACACCCTTATTTCTGATGAAAATTCAGGACTTTCGCAGGGTCAGAAACAGCTTCTTTGCATAACAAGAGTTATGCTTTGCCTGCCGCCTATGCTTATTCTTGACGAGGCAACCTCCTCGATTGACACGAGAACGGAAATCAATATCCAGAAGGCATTCGGCAAGATGATGCAGGGCAGAACAAGCTTTATCGTTGCCCACAGACTTTCAACAATCAAGAATGCGGATGTTATTCTTGTTATGCGTGACGGTAATATCGTTGAGCAGGGCAGCCATACGGAGCTTATGGAAAAAGGCGGCTTCTACAGCGAGCTTTATAACAGCCGTATGGATGCAACAGCATAAATATTCTCAAACAAAGCGGTTTGCACGGGGATTATCCTTTGTAAACCGCTTTTTTGCTGATTTAGTTGACAAAATTACTTTATTATGGTAATGTAATATCACAATAATAAAATAAAAAGGAGCCAATAACTATGAAAAAGATCCTTGCACTTATTCTTGCAGGCGTTATGCTTTTTGCACTTGCAGCTTGCGGCGGTAACACAGATTCAAACAAGACCACAGATCCTGCAGACGGCACAAAAGAATCAATCGTTGTAGGTTACACAATTTACGAACCTATGAACTATCTTGACGAAAACGGTAAGCTTGTCGGTTTTGACACAGAGCTTGCGGAAATCGTGTTCAGCAACCTCGGTTATGAAGTTATCTTCCAGGAAATCGAGTGGAGCAGCAAGTACACAGACCTTGATTCAGGCACAATCGACTGCGTATGGAACGGTTTTACAGCTAACACAGCTGATGATGACGGCGTTCTCCGTTCAGAAAAAGTTGACTTCTCATACAACTATATGGAAAACCGTCAGGTAGTTGTTGTTAAGGCTGATTCAGGCATCGCAACAGCAGCAGATCTCAACGGCAAGTTCGGCGTTGCAGAAAGCGGCTCAGCAGGCGAAGCTTATGCAAAGGAATTCGAAGGCACCGCATTCAAGGGCTTCATCAAGCAGACAGAATGTCTCACAGAAATCAGCGCAGGCACAGCAGACTTTGCAGTTGTTGACGCTCAGCTTGCAAAGAGCTATGTCGGTAAGGGCGACTATGCAAACCTTGTTGTTGTTGAAGACCTTTCAAGCGACGTTGAATACTACGCAATCGGCTTCAAGAAGGGCAGCGCTCTCACAGCTAACGTAAATGCACAGCTCGTAGCACTTGCAGCAGACGGCACAATCGGCGCTCTTGCAGAAGCTTACGGTGTTGCAACAACAGCTATTACTGATTTCTCAGATCAGATGTAATTTTTTAAAAGATATACTTACTGGAGTTTTAATATGTCCTTTTTAGAAGTCACGGCTTTTTTGTTCGACGGCTTTAAAATATCTTTGCTTATCTTTGCGGTGACGCTGCTTTGCGGCGCACCGCTTGGTTTGCCTATAGCCTTTTGTTCAATGAGCCGATTCAAAATAGTCAAGTCAATTTCAAAAGTGGTTGTCTGGATTGTCAGAGGTATTCCTCTTATGCTTCAAATATTCATTATCTACTATGTTCCCGGTCTGCTGTTTGATTATCAGCTTTTCGGAAAGATTGACCGCTTTATGTTCATCGAATACGGTATTTCCGATGCAGGCAGAATAACCGCCGTTTTAATCGCATTCACCCTTAACTATGCTTGCTATTTCTCTGAAATTTACAGAGGCGGCATCGAAAGCATTCCCAAGGGTCAGTATGAGGCAGGTTACGTGCTCGGTCTTACCAAATCCCAGATATTCACAAAAATCGTTCTCAAGCAGGTTGTTCAGCGCATTGTTCCCCCGATGTCAAATGAGATTATCACTCTCATCAAAGATACCGCACTCGCAAACTGTATTATGGTTTGCGAAATCATCAAGAATGCAAAAGAGCTTGCCGCAACAAAGGCTATGATATGGCCCTTGTTCTTCACGGGTGTGTTCTATCTTGTGTTCGTTGGTATTCTTACCATCGTGCTCAACAAGGCGGAGAAAAAGCTGAGCTATTTCAGGAGTTAAATTATGGCAATACTTGAAGTCAGAAATCTTAATAAAAGCTTCGGCAGCAACCATGTTCTTCAGGGAATTGATTTTGAACTTGAAGAAGGCAAAGTCCTTTCGATTATCGGTTCATCGGGCAGCGGCAAAACAACGCTTCTCCGTTGCATCACATCGCTTGAAACTGCCGATAAAGGTCAGATAACCGTTAACGGCAACGTGGTTTTCGACAGCGAAAATCAGCATAAGTATACGGACGAAGAAATCCGCAAAAACCGCCTTTCGGTTGGTCTTGTTTTTCAGGATTTCAACCTTTTCCCCCAGTATACGGTGCTTAAGAACGTGACCCTTGCTTGCGAGCTTCACGCAAAGAAAAATCCCGATTGGAAACATAACAAGAAGAAAATCATTGCGGATATCGAAGAAAATGCAAAGGCTATTCTTGCAAAGGTTGGTCTTTCGGAAAAGCTGGATTCTTATCCCTGCCAGCTTTCGGGTGGACAGAAACAGCGTGTTTCAATTGCACGTGCCCTTGCGATGAATCCCAGTATCCTTTTCTTTGACGAACCCACTTCGGCTCTTGACCCCGAGCTTACGGGCGAAATTCTCAAGGTTATCAAAGACCTTGCGGCGCTCAATATGACAATGGTTATCGTAACCCACGAAATGTCTTTTGCCCGTGACGTTTCGGATTGTGTCATATTTATGGACGGCGGTGTTATTGTTGAGCAGGGTGACCCCGAGCGGGTTATCAACAATCCTCAGCAGGAAAGAACGAAGCATTTCCTCAGCCGTTTTCAGGAAAATTAAATTGATTGACAAAGCTCCGAAAGTCTGTTGATTTTCGGAGCTTTTTATATTATAATGATTTGCATAAAAGGGGATGATACCAATGAAAATAATGATTGCCTCCGATATTCACGGCTCGGAGTTTTACTGCAGAAAACTGCTTGACGCTTATAAAAACGAGGGTGCGCAAAGACTTTTGCTCCTCGGTGATATTCTTTATCACGGACCTCGCAACGATCTGCCCGAGGGTTATGCGCCCAAAAAGGTGATTGAGCTTCTTAATCCTATGAAAAATGAAATCATGTGTGTCAGAGGTAACTGTGACACAGAGGTTGACCAGATGGTGCTTGATTTTCCCATTCTTGCGGATTATGCAATCCTGACAGCAGGGGATAAGCTTGTTTATGCAACTCACGGTCACAAATTCGGAAAGGATAATCCTCCGCCTATGGGCAAGGGAGATATCCTCCTCTGCGGTCACACTCATATTCCTGCCTGTGACGATTGCGGAGATTTCACTTATCTCAACACAGGCTCGGTTTCCATTCCGAAGGAAAATTCCTGGCACGGATACATAATTCTTGAAAACGGCGAATTCGTCTGGAAAAATCTTGACGGAGAAATAAAAATGAATTTTGAAGCATAAGGAGAATCTTTATGGAAGTTTTAAATGTCAGAAGACTCACACCGGGCATCAAGGCTTTGCTTGTGATGACCTGCGCCGTAATGTGCGGCTTTATGTGGCGAGTGAGAGGTACTCACGGCTGGGGCTCAATGTGGGGAATGTTTGCCGTGGGCGTAATGCTTGTTCTTTTTATCTTTGCGTTTTTCGGCAACCGCAAAAAAATGAGCCTTGAAGCAATTCCCGTTGCGGTTATTCTTCTCGGAATCACCAACGGCGGTTGGGGTACGCTTAATTCGCAGATGGGCGGCTATCTCGGCAGCACCGTGCCTTTCACGGGCGAAGAAGCCGTTGCCGTAACGGAAATCAGCGCAGGCTCGGGTATGGCGGCAATGCTTCTTCTCGGCTTTGGCTGGATGCCTCTTTTTACAATGTTTATCGGCACTCTGTTTTCAAAAAAAGAATATAAAATATGGCACTACATAACTCTGATTGCCGTTTTTTATGCTGTGGTATATGTGTTCCAATTCTTCGTTGCTCATTACATTGCGCCTCTTGTCAATGCAGAAGCGGTTGAGGCTTTCAAGCTCGGTCTCGCAGACAGAGGGCACGAAATGACACCGATGATGTCATACATCAAAAATCTCGGCAACGAAGCCTGGTTCAAGAAAATTCCCTACGGCAGAAACTACTATGCAACCGTCAGAATTATTTCTTATTCCGCATCGGCGATTGTGCTTTCTCTTGCCCTGCTTATTGCAAAGAAAGACAAGGTTGCGGCATTCCTTTCATTCGCAATGAATATTATCAGCGCTGTTTCAATCACCCTTGCAGATGTTGTTATGGTCATTGATTCGGACAGAGGATTTTTCGCAGGTGTCAATAATGTTCCCCGTTTTCTTCAGGGCGGCAACTGGTCGCTGTGGGAGTACCTGACAGGCTTCTTCCTCGGCTTCGGTATTATGCTTCTGCTTGTCTGCCTGCCCAAGAGCGTTGCGGGCGGCGAGGGCGATTTCAACTACACATTGCCTGTTGAAAACCGCAAGCTTTACACAGCGTACAGCGCGGTGCTGACTCTTTTTGCAACCTTTGTTGTAACCGTTGCAAGACCTGCCGGTATGAGAATTTCCGAGCTTGTGCTTTATAAAGGCTGGTCGGATAACGAAGATCTGATTACATACATTTCAATTGCCGTGCTTTGCGTTATCGGCATCATTCCCTGCGCAATCATCGCAAAGAAAAATATTATCAAGAGAGAACTTCCCAATCTTTTCAATGTCAGAACAGAGGATTTTTGTCTCAAAGCAATTCCCGTTTATTTCTTCGTGACGGCCGTTCTTTATTTTGTTCTCGGTGACTCTGCAATATATTTCACCGTGCCGTTTGCAGAAATGAAAAGCTTCGCATCATCTTTTGAAATGATACGAAGCGGTCAGATTCTTATTCCTGCAATTATGGTTGTCAGCTTTGTTGTGTTCAATCTGCTTTATCTTGCAGTTTCCAAAAAAGCGGTCAAGAAAAAATAATTCTGCGGATATCGTCTGCATTTTCGGCAATGTAGGTTGCGCCTGCATTCTGCAATTCATCCTTACTGCCGAAGCCGAAGGTGACGCCTATGCTGTCAATGCCTGCACCCTTTGCGCCGTCAATGTCAAAATAGCGGTCACCAATCATAACGGCTCTGATTTTCTCAATGCCTAAACGGCTGACAGCACGCTCAACAAGCGAGGTTTTGCTCTCGGGTGCTTTGTCGCTTTCGGGTGCGGCGATGTAATCAAAAAGATTATCCATTTTAAGGAAATCAAGAATCTTTATAATAAAATTTTCGGGCTTTGAGCTTGCGATTGCGAGCTTGATGCCCGATTTTTTCATATCCTGCATCAGCTTTTCGAGTCCGTCATAAATTTTCAGTCGGTATATACCGTCCTCAACATAGCGTTCACGGTATTTTTCAACAGCCTTTGCACTGTCGTCGTCGGATAAATTGAGCTCGCGCTTGAATGATGAAAAAACGGGCGGGCCGATGAATGTGTGAATTATTTCCTCGGGCAGAGGGTCAAAGCCCATAGCTTCAATTGCATACCGTACGGAGCTGAAAATGCCCTCACCCGTATCTGCAATCGTGCCGTCAAAATCAAGCAATACCGCATCATATTTTGCCATTTTAATACTTTCTCCCCGTAAACAGTTGTTTTTATGGATTATATCATACATAAAAAGGCCGTTCAATGATTATTTTTCATTTACTTTTTTAAAATAGTATGATATACTTACAATATTATTAGTAAAAATAGGCACAATTATCCCCGAAAGGACTGAAAATAAATGGAATATAATTTTGCAAAGGGTGTGGCATCTCTCAAGCCTTCAATTATAAGAGAGATTCTCAAAAGTTCGGGCAACACAATTCCCCTTGCTGCAGGCAACCCTGCACCCGATGCATTTCCCGTTGACGATATAAAGAAAATCGTCAATGAGATTTTTGAGTCAGACCCCATTCTTGCCCTGCAATACGGTGTAAGTGAGGGTTATGCACCTCTCATTGAAAAGCTTACCGGACTTGCAAAGAATCGCTACGGTGTCGGCAATGAAAATGACGGCTTGATTGTTGTCAGCGGCGCTCAGCAGGTTATGAGCCTTATGAGCCAGTGTTTTATCAATTACGGCGACTGCATTCTCTGCGAGGAGCCTTCATTCATCGGCTCGCTCAACTGCTTCAGAAGCTACGGCGCAAAGCTCAGCGGCGTGCCCGTTGACAGCGACGGAATGAATATCGCCGCTCTTGAAGAAAAACTTAAGACAGAAGAAAATGTAAAGTTTATCTATACAATTCCCAATTTCCAGAATCCTGCAGGCGTAACAATGTCCCTCGAAAAGAGAAAGGCTGTTTATGAGCTTGCAAAGAAATACGGAGTACTTATTCTTGAGGATAACCCCTACGGCGACCTTCGTGTTTCGGGCGAAAATGTGCCTGCAATCAAGAGCCTTGACGAGGACGGAATTGTTGTCTATGCAGGCTCATTTTCAAAGATTGTTGCCCCCGGCATAAGAGTCGGCTATGCGCTCGCTCCCAAGGAGGTTATTGCAAAGCTTACCGTTGCTAAGCAGACTCAGGATGTTCATACTCCGCTGATTTCACAGCTTGTTGTTTATAAGTGGCTTACGGAATATGATTTTGAGGGTCATATCAACAAGATAAGAGAAATTTACAGACGCAAGCTTAACCTGCTTTGTGACTGCGTGGATAAGGAGCTTTCCGATTTCCTTACATACCACAGACCCGAAGGCGGTCTTTTCGTCTGGGCAAAGCTCAATGACGGCATTGATATGCTTGATTTCTGCCGCAAGGCAAGCGCCGCAGGCGTTTCCGTTGTTCCCGGCAATGCATTTATGGTTGACGGCGACAAGGAATGCAGCTACATCCGAATGAATTTCTCAACTCCCTCCGACGAGGCGATTGTCAAGGGCGTCAAGATTCTCGGCGAGGTTGCACGCGCATTATAATTCAGAAAGGTAAATCAAAATGGAAAATACAACACCCGAAAAAAAGCCCGTGGTGCTGAGTATGATTCAGCCCACTTCAATCCCCACTCTGGGCAATTATCTGGGAGCGCTTAAAAACTGGAAAAAAATGAGCGATGATTACAACTGCCTTTATGCCGTTGCAGATCTTCACGCTCTCACAATTCATCCCGAGCCTGCAAAGCTTCGCCAGCAGATTCTTGAAATGTATGCAATTATGCTTGCCGTGGGTCTTGACCCCGAGAAGAATATTGTGTTCCTTCAGAGTCAGGTTGCGGCTCATGCAGAGCTTGCGTGGATTCTTGATTGCTATACGCAGTTCGGTGAGGCATCAAGAATGACACAGTTCAAGGAAAAATCGCAGAAGCACGCAGATAATGTTAATGTCGGTCTTTTTGCATATCCCGTGCTTATGGCGGCGGATATTCTGCTTTATCAGGCAAACTTTGTTCCTATCGGTGCAGACCAGAAGCAGCATCTTGAGCTTGCCCGTGATATTGCAAACCGCTTCAATTCGCTCCGCGGCAACACCTTTACTCTGCCCGAGCCTTTCATCGGCAAGGTAGGCGCAAGGGTAATGAGCCTTCAGGACCCCACCCAGAAGATGTCAAAGAGCGACCCCAACCCCAAGGCATCAGTATCCTTGCTTGACCCGCCCGAGGTTATCCTCAAGAAGTTCAAGTCTGCAGTTACGGACAGCGAGGCTTGCGTGCGTTATGCAGACGGCAAGGACGGCATCAACAACCTTATGGCTATCTATTCTTGCTGCACGGGTCTTGACTATGAGGCTATCGAAAAGGAATTTGCAGGCAAGGGCTACGGCGACTTCAAGGTTAAGGTTGCGGAGGCTGTTATCGAGGAGCTTCGTCCCGTGCAGGATGAATACAAGCGCTTGATTGCCGATAAGCAGTATCTGCTTGATACAGCAGCCGCAGGTGCGGAGAAAGCGTCACGCATTGCATACCGCACACTCACCAAAGCAAAGAAAAAAGTCGGTCTTTTGCTCGGTTAATCGGCAAAAATCAGGAGATTTTTGTTAAATACGCCCAAATTGCATAAATATTCAGAAAACACTTGAAATTCTGAATATTTGATGTATAATTAATGCATAAAAATAAATTTGAACGGAGAATTATTATGAAAGAAATCAAAAAAGTTGTTCTTGCCTACTCAGGCGGTCTTGATACATCAATCATCATTCCCTGGCTTAAGGAAAACTACAACAACTGCGAAGTTATCGCTGTTTCAGGCGACGTTGGTCAGGGTACAGAGCTTGACGGTCTTGAGGAAAAGGCTATCAAGACAGGCGCATCAAAGCTTTACATCGAAAACCTTCAGGATGAGTTCGTAAGCGACTACATTTTCCCCACCCTCAAGGCAGGTGCAGTTTATGAGAAGGAATACCTCCTCGGCACATCATTTGCCCGTCCCATCATCGCAAAGAGAATCGTTGAGATTGCAAAGGCTGAGGGCGCAGATGCTATCTGCCACGGCTGCACAGGTAAGGGTAACGATCAGGTAAGATTTGAGCTTACAATCAAGGCATTTGCTCCTGAAATGGAAATCATCGCTCCCTGGAGAATCTGGGATATCAAGTCCCGTGAAGAAGAAATCGAATACGCAGAGGCACACAACATTCCTCTTAAGATTAACCGCGAGACAAACTATTCAAAGGATAAGAACCTCTGGCACCTTTCACACGAGGGTCTTGACCTTGAAGATCCCGCAAACGAGCCTCAGTACAACAAGCCCGGCTTCCTTGAGATGGGTGTTTCGCCCGAAATGGCTCCCGATGCACCCACATATGTTACAATCCACTTTGAAAAGGGTGTTCCCACCGCAGTTGACGGCAAGGAAATGGGCGGCGTAGAGCTTATCAAGTACCTTAACGAAATCGGTGGCAAGAACGGCATCGGTCTCAACGATATCGTTGAAAACCGTCTTGTAGGTATGAAGTCCAGAGGCGTTTATGAGAATCCCGCAGGCTCAATCCTCTTCAAGGCTCACGATGTTCTCGAAACAATCACTCTTGACAGAGATACACAGCATTATAAGGAAATCGTTGCTCATAAATTTGCAGAGCTTGTTTACTTCGGTCAGTGGTTTACTCCTCTCCGTGAGGCTCTTTCAGCTTTTGTTGACAAGACTCAGGAAACAGTTACAGGCGATGTTAAGCTTAAGCTTTACAAGGGCAATATGATTAACGCAGGCGTTACATCACCCTACACCCTTTACAGCGAAGATTTCGCAACATTTGATGCTGACGAAGTTTATGACCAGAAGGATTCAGCAGGCTTTATCAACCTCTTCGGTCTTCCCATCAAAGTTAAGGCTATCCTTGAAGCTGAAAGAAACAAATAATCTTCGCATAATTGCGAAATACTGCGTTGCAGCGATTTGAAATATCAACATATTCCTGCATCGCTGCGCCTTGTCTTTCACAATTCTGCTTGATTATTGACGGCATAATTGCGAAATACTGCTTGATTATTAAAAACTAAAAATAAGGAGCCGTCATATGGCGGCTCTTTTTCCCGTATAAGGAGTGTTAAATATGAAGCTTTGGGCAGGACGCTTTTCAAAGGAAGCGGATAAAAAAACCAATGATTTCAATTCATCAATAGCAACCGATTCCAGAATGTATTATCAGGATATCGAGGGCAGTATCGCTCACGCAACGATGCTTGCCGCAAAGGGTATCATCTCGCAGGATGACGGTGCGCTGATTTGCTCTGAACTTGCAAAAATCAGACACGAAATCTCTTCGGGCGAACTTCTTATCGACCCCAATGCCGAAGA
>JAZQXJ010000027.1:0-8473 GCA_045632815.1 Acutalibacteraceae bacterium
GCTTCAGAAAAATGCAATGCAGGTTCTCAATTATGTAATGAACAGCAGCGCAATGAAATAAAAAAAGTGGATGTAAAAAAAGCGCAGACCGCATAAAACAATATAAATCAAGGGGTTTCGGCAGGTTATAAAACTGCTGAAACCCCTTAAATTTTTTAAAAATTATAAATTGTTATTTTTTATGCTACGAACAAACCTCGCCACTCGATGTACTTTTGTACGCCTTCGGGCAAGCAAAACAAGGCTGAAGCCTTGTTTCTGTTCGGTTTGTCCGTTCTGCATTTTTTTCCTATCCCCTTAAAAAAGGATGTAAAAAAACGAAAGTTTTTTTACAGCCTCTTATTTTTATGCTCTGAGGGTTACGCCGATGTTATTGAGATTTGCGAGGATTGTATCAATCCAGCCCTGAACTTCTTCCATTTCAAGAGTTCTGTCCATTGCCGCAAACACAAGGCGAACTGTAATGCTCTTGATGCCGTCTTTTTCGTAGGTATCAATCACCTTTGAGCTGTCAAGCTCTGCAAGGTTGAGAGCGTTCCAGCAAGCCGCAAGGTCGGAATACTTTGTATTCTCTGCAAGCACAAGTGACAGGTCATAATAAGTTGACTGCTGTGCGCTGGGCTCACGGAAATGAATCGAATTTGCATCAAGTGCGCTGAAATCATCCATATCAATTTCAAAACATACTGCAACAGCTGTCTTGTCAAGCTTTGCACGGTTTGCGGGATGAAGCGCACAAAGAACACCAACCTTCTTGCCGTCTATAAGAATTTCAGCTGTGTTCTTGGGATGCTGCCATGCATGCTCGGGAGCAATCTTTGCGTAGCCTGCCTGCTTCTGCTTGATGTTGCCAACAATGCAGTTGATAATTTCAACAGCCTTGAGGTAAGCCGCCTTTTCGTTGCCGCTCTTGTCATAGATAACAGCACCGAGACGCTTTTTCTCATTGCAAAGTCCGTTAACCGTGCCGTCAACTACTCTGCCGATTTCGAAAATGCTGTATTTATCTGCGAAATCCTTGTTTTCCTGTGCCATAACAAGAAGTGTGGGCAGCATTGAGTTACGCAGAACACCGTTATCGGAATTTTCAATGTTAAGAACTTTTACGTTATCTTCAACTTCGATGCCGAGCTTCTTGAACTTTCTGCCGTCGCACCATACATATGAATGAACTTCGTGGAAGCCGTACTTCTTTACAAGGATATCCTTGATTTCGGCATCCTCAAGCTGTGCATAATCATTGGGAACGGGCTTGAGGGGGCTTGCTGTTGTTGAAATTTTGAAGTTATCGTAGCCGTAAATACGGGTGATTTCCTCAATAATGTCAGCCTTGATGGTAACATCCTTTGTTGCTCTCCAGGAGGGAACTTTAACGCTATATTCGCCGTTTGCATATTCAACGCCGAAACCGAGGGCTGTGAGAGTTTTTGTTATCTGCTCATCGCTGATGTCAATACCCGTATAGCGGTCAACATATTTCTTATTGAATGAAAGGCTGATTTCGGGATACTTTCTTACATACTTATCAGTAAGCTTTGATGCAACTCTTGCACCGCTGTCAATATCCTTGACAAGCTTTACGAATCTGCCTACTGCATCAAGAGTAAGCTCTGGGTCAAGCATTTTCTCATATCTTGCGCTGGCGTCTGTTCTGTGACCCAATCTTGATGATGACTTACGGATGCTTACGCCGTCAAAGTTTGCACTTTCAAGCACAACAGAGCCTGTATCCTCAACGATTTCGGATTCAAGACCGCCCATAATGCCTGCAATACCGACGGGGATATCACCGTTGCAAATCATAAGTGTTTCTTCGTCAATTTCTCTTTCAACACCGTCAAGAGTTTTGAACATTGTCTTTTCCTTGGGAGTTGTGACAACGATATTATCAATTGCACTGCCTGCAAAAGCGTGAGTAGGCTGACCGATTTCAAGCATAATGTAGTTTGTTACGTCTGCAAGAAGGTTGATACCTCTCATACCGCAGTAATAAAGGCGGATACGCATATCAAGAGGACTCTTGTTCTTTGTGATGTTATCCATCTTGATGCAGGAATATCTGTAAACAAGGTCTTCCCTGCCGATTGTTACATCAACAGCCTCGTCGCCGTCATAGGAAAGGTCGCCCATTTCAAGAGGCTTAAGTTCTCTGCCTGCAAGAGCTGCAAGCTCTCTTGCGATTCCGTAATGACCCCAGAGGTCAGGGCGGTTTGTGAGAGATTTGTTATCAACCTCAAAAATAATATCATCAATGGGGAAAATCTCCTTGATGCTTGTGCCGTTTTTGAGCGAGGGGTCAAGCTCCATAATGCCTGCGTGGTCATCGCTGATACCGAGTTCTTTTTCGGAGCAGCACATACCCTCTGATTCAAAGCCTGCAACGGTTGCAATATTGATTTCGCCGCCGCATACTCTGCCGCCTGCAAGAGCAAGAGCTACCTTCTGACCGACTGCAACATTGGGTGCGCCGCAAACGATGTTGCATACCTTTTCACCTGCGTCAACCTTAAGAAGATGAAGCTTCTTTGAGTTGGGATGATTTTCAACCGAAAGGATTTCGCCGACAACAACCTTGTCGATATCTGCGCCCTTTTCGATAATATCTTCAACCTCAGCGGTTGCAAGAGTAAAGCTTTCGATAAGCTTTTTGATGTCTATTCCGTCAAGGTCAACATAATCTTTAATCCAGTTAATTGATACAAACATTGCTTATGCCTCCTTGCTTTCTTCGGGTCTTGTAAATGATTTTTCGGTGAACTGTGAAAGTGATTTAAGGCTGCCGCTGTTGAACACACGGATATCCTTGACGCCGTATGTCATCATTGCAAGTCTTGTCATACCCAGACCGAAAGCGAAGCCGATATACTTTTCGGGGTCAATGCCTGCGGCGGTAAGAACATTGGGATGAATCATACCGCAGGGGCAAAGCTCAAGCCAGCCCGAATCCTTACAGGAGGGGCAGCCCTTACCCTTACAGATTGTGCATTGAATATCAAGCTCAAAGCCGGGCTCAACGAAGGGGAAGAAACCGGGACGGAGTCTTACCGTGATATCCTTCTGGAACACTTCGGAGAGCATTGTTTTCATAAAGTAGATAAGGTTTGAAATTGAGATATCCTTATCAACCATCATACCTTCCATCTGGAAGAATGTGTTTTCGTGGCAAGCGTCAATCTTCTCATTTCTGAAGCATCTGCCGGGGAAGATTGCACGGATGGGGTTGCCGTTTTCAAGCTTCTTTGCATACTTGCGAAGAATTGTATTCTGAGCAGCAGATGTGTGAGTTTTGAGAAGCTGACCCGTGCTGAGATAATAAGTATCCTGCATATCTCTTGCAGGGTGATGCTTAGGAATGTTGAGAGCCTCAAAGCAGTTGTAGTCATCGGTAATTTCCGAATAATCCTCAATTGTAAAGCCCATGCTCAGGAAGATGTTCTCAACTCTGCGGCGAGTGAGGGTTATGGGGTGATATGAGCCGAGGTCTGCATCGGTGGGCATTGATTCATCGTAGCTTTCTGCGGCATCAATGAGTCTCTGCTCCTCAAGAGCCTTAAGCTCAACGATTTTAGCGGCAATTGCGCCTTCGATAAACTGCTTTGTTTCGTTGATAATCTGACCTGCCTCTTTTTTCTGGTCATTGGGAACATTGCGAAGCTCCTGCATAAGAGCCGCAACCGAGCCTTTTTTGCCGAGGAATTCGATTCGGAGCTGTTCAACCTCTGCGGTCTGTGTAACAGCTGCAATCTTTGCCTCAAAAAGCTGCTTGAGTTCAAGGGATTTCTGAGTCATTTTTATATCAATCCTTTCATAATTTACAAAATAAAAAGTCCCTCATCATCATACGATGACGAGGGACGAATTAAATCCGCGGTACCACCCTGCATTCACGGCATATGCCGTGCGCTTTGAAACCCGTAACGGGGGTTTGCCGTTGCACCCTACTGAATTCAGGCGCACCGCTAACGGGTGAACTTCAGACATCTTATCTCATAATCCGCTTCCAGCCGATGACGGATTTTCTCTGGAATGAGCATCGGAGCTTACTCTCCCGATCACTGCGTTTTTATATCCTTGGTATTTTATCACACTATTATATTTTTTTCAAGATATATTTTCAATTATTTTTCCGTATTCAACCTCACTCATCAGCGGTTGAGTGTATGACACATCCGTAAATTCTGCAAGCCAGATATTGCTTTCAATCAAGATTGACGGATTTTCAAGCAATTTGTCATTGACACGCAAAACCGTGCCGCTGACGGGAGCAATTATATCAAACCAATCGCAGGATTCAACATCTCCCATAATCTCCCCTGCTTTGATTTCATCATCCTCATCGCAAAGGTTGATTATGAAGTTTTTGCATATTCTGCTTCGGAGATAATCCGTTATGCCGATTTTTACTCCGTTTTCGGTTTTATCCACCCAGCAATGGTCTTTTGAATATCTCATTTTATCATCTCGTTGAATTCTTCTTCGGTAAGAATTGTTACGCCTAACTGCTGCGCCTTGACAAGCTTACTGCCTGCCTCCTCGCCTGCAAGCACATAGCTTGTCTTTTTTGAAACGGAGGAAGCTGTTTTGCCGCCGAATTTTTCGATTATCGCACTCGCCTCGTTGCGTGAATAAGTCGGCAGAGTACCTGTCAGCACAAAGGTTTTGCCCTCAAAACGGTTATCAACGGATTCCTTTTGCGAAAGCATATTCACACCGTAAGCCGCAAGCGCTTCAATCTCTCTCCTTGACTGCTCAAGGGCAAAGAAATCCGCAACACTCTGCGCCATAATGGCGCCAAAACCTTCAATTGAGGTAAGTGCCTCAATATCTGCGTTCATAATATTTTCCATCGTGCCGAAATGGTCTGCAAGAATCTTGCCTGCCTTCTGACCGACATGGCGGATACCGAGAGCAAAAACGAGCTTTGAAAGGTCATTTTTCTTTGAGTTTTCAACGGCATCAACAAGATTCTGCGATGATTTATCCTTAAAGCCCTCAAGAGTCATAAAATCCTCTTTTTTGAGGGTGTAAATTTCGCTCGCCTTGGTCAGAAGTCCGTTTGAAACAAGCTTTTCAAGCACAGCATCGCCCATTCCCTCAATATCCATCGCATCACGGGAGCAGAAATGAATAAGGTTGCGCAAAAGCTGTGCGGGACACTCGGGATTGACGCATCTTACAGCAGCCTCATCATCTTCACGGATAACATTTGCGCCGCACGAAGGACAAACGGAGGGTAAGGTAAATTTCTCGCTGTTTTCTGCGTGAGAAACGACTCTGATAACCTCGGGAATGATGTCGCCCGCCTTGCGGATAACAACTCTGTCGCCGAGCCTTATATCCTTTTCATCAATGAAATCCTGATTATGGAGCGTTGCCCTTGAAACCGTTGAGCCTGCAACAAGCACGGGTTCAAACACGGCTGTCGGAGTCAGAACGCCCGTTCTGCCCACGGCAATTTCAATATCAACAACGGTTGTTTCCTTTTCCTCGGGAGGATATTTGAAAGCAAGCGCCCATCGGGGGAATTTCGCCGTGCTTCCGATTTCCGCACGCTGAGCAAAAGAATCGGTTTTGATAACCGCACCGTCAATATCAAACGGAAGTGAGGAACGCATTTCACCTATTCTGTCAAGCTCGGCAAGAACTCCGTCAACGGTTGAAAATTTGTTATAGAAAGGTATTGTTTTAAAACCGAGAGTTTTCAGATAATCAATGGATTCCTTGTGACCCGTTATATTGCCGCCATCCATACGCTGAATATTGAAAACAAAAATATCCAGATTTCTTGATGCGGTTATTTTCGGGTTTTTCTGGCGCAATGAGCCTGCAGCGGCATTACGGGGATTTTTGAAGGTTTTCTCACCGTTCTGCTCCTGCTCCTCGACCAAAGCGGCAAACACCTTTTTGGGCATATAGACCTCGCCCCTGACCTCAATGGTTACGTCTTCCTTAAGACGCAGAGGGATTGAGTTGACGGTACGCAGGTTTGCGGTAACATCCTCGCCCACATTGCCGTCGCCTCGGGTTGAGCCGCGGACAAAAACACCGTTTTCATATTCAAGCGCAACGGAAAGACCGTCAATTTTCGGCTCAACAACATATTCAGCTGAATCAAAAACAGCTTTTACCCTTGAATCAAACGCACGCACCTCGTCAACGCTGAAGGCATCCTGCAGGCTTTCAAGAGGCACGGAATGAACAACAGGCTCAAACATACCGTCTGCGCTTCCGCCTACGCGCTGAGTCGGCGAATCGGGGGTAATCAGCTCGGGATATTCCTTTTCGATTGCCGCAAGCTCACGCTGAAGCATATCGTATTCATAATCCCCTATTTCGGGGTTATCCTCAACATAATATTTATGGCTGTGATAATTGAGCAAATCTCGGAGTTCCTTTGCTCTCTCTTTTGCGGATTCAAAATTCATAAAAAACTTCCTCTGCATTTTGATGTTCTTATTATATCAATTTTGCGGTATAAAATCAATAAAATTTTACTCCACCATAACATCGGGCACCGTGCCGACTATTACCGTTTGCGCAACGCAGAATGAGGTTGAAATATTCTTTGTTATCCGTCTGCCCGACATAGTCAGAACAACCTGCGATTCAAGCTTCAGCATAACGCTGTGCTGCGTCTGATTGATACCTGCGCTTTCAAAAACATTTGAAAAATCCGATTCGGTTGACGACGAAAGCCTGATTTTCACATCAATATCAGGTCCCCAGCCCAAAAGAAAGGTTACTCCCGTTGCGCTGCCCAGCGGCACGGTCACGGTTACGGTTTCACTTTGCAGAAATGCGTTGTCAACCGCATTTGTCACCTGAGATTTAAACAGATTCATCTTGACAATATCGGTTGTAATGCCTGTTATTGAGCCACTTTCGTTGCGGCTGATTTCAACTATATCCGAATAAGATACTGCACCGGTTGAAAGAATTTTTTCAACTGCCGAATTAATCGTTCTGGAGGCGGATGCCTGCGCCTGAAGCGCCGCAAGGTCATAGATTGCAGGGCGCAGCTTTGCATCGGTGAGAAGAATTCCGATAAGCATTGCAATAAAAATGCATATTATTTTGAAAATCGCCTTGTTTTTCCGCCCGTAAAAATATCTGCGCCGCATAATATCACCCTATAACAATATATGCGGCAGAGATTATTTATTGTTTTTTAACATTTTATGTTGAATTTATCTGAATAAAGTGTTACAATTAAAAAAAATTGCGGAAAGGACAATGCAATTATGGAATACAAAATGATTCTTACTCAGGAAGAGCAGGACATTCTTAACGGTTCCAAAGGCGAAACAATGGCAAAGGTTATGAAAACCCTTGTTCTTTACGGCGACGCTTTTGACGCAACAAAGATGGTTCCTGTAGAAAGCAAAATGGGTCACCTTGTTACAAGCTTCGGTCTTAAGGTTATGAAGCCCGTTTATGAGCTTATGGATAAGCTTATCGAAGGCGGCGCAATCTCACAGCAGAAGTTCTCTGTTGACCCCAAGCCCGTTGACCCCAATGTTCCCGCTAACTTCCTTCAGAAATTTATCTTCAACAAGTTTATGTACAGCATGCAGGACAGCTACGATGCTCAGCTTTCAAAGCTCGGACTTGTTGACAACAAGTCATACACCTGCACCTGCTATATGGACGAGGTAGGCAATGTTCCCAAGAAGGGCGAAGTTCTTTCATGGGCAGAGTCATCAGCTGTTGTTTATGCTAACTCCGTTCTCGGCGCACGCTGCAACAGAAACTCAGGTATCATCGAGCTTTTCGGCTCAATCGTTGGCAGAGTTCCTTACTTTGGTCTTGTTACCGATGAAGGCAGAAAGGCAACCTGGATTGTTGAAGTTAAGACAACAAAGAAGCCCGAAGCTCAGATTCTCGGCTCAGCTATCGGTATGAAGGTTATGGAAGATGTTCCTTACATCAAGGGTCTCGACCAGTGGATCGGCACAGAGCTTGACGGCGACACCAAGGCTTACCTCAAGGACTTCGGTGCAGCTACTGCATCAAACGGCGCTGTCGGTCTTTACCACGTTGCTAACCTTACTCCCGAAGCAGTTGAAATGGGCGAAAGCCTTATCGCTGAGGGCGCTCAGGTTTATGTTATTGACGATGCTGAACTTGAAAGAGTTCAGGCTAACTACCCCGTTATGTGGAAAGATAAGAACGCAACTCCCAAGCTTTGCTTCGTTGGTTGCCCCCACCTTTCACACGCTCAGCTTATTGAGTGGACAGATAATGTTGTTGCAGGTCTTAAGAAAAACGGTCTCAAGAAGGTTTCAATCCCCACCGTATTCACCGCTGCACCCGCAGTTGTTGAAGCATTCAATAAGACTCCTTATGCCGCAAAGCTTAAGGAAACAGGCGTTGTTCTCAGCTACATCTGTCCCCTTATGTATATGAACAATCCTCTTTGCAAGAAGATGCCTGTTATCACAAACTCAAACAAGCTCAGAACATACACAACATC
>JAZQXJ010000028.1:0-7225 GCA_045632815.1 Acutalibacteraceae bacterium
CAGATGCGACATCGACGAAGAAAAGAGATACATCTGCCAGTTCCCCCAGGATAACACAATTATTTCAGTTAACTCAGGCTACGGCGGAAACGTACTTCTCGGTAAGAAGTGCTTTGCTCTCCGTATCGCTTCATATCAGGGCAAGAACGAAGGCTGGCAGGCAGAGCATATGCTTATCCTCGGTCTCCAGAAGCCCGACGGCGAAATCAGATATATCTGTGCAGCGTTCCCCTCAGCTTGCGGTAAGACAAACCTTGCTATGCTTATTCCTCCCGAGGGATACTACAAGAACGGCTACCGTGTATGGTGCGTAGGCGACGATATTTCATGGATCCGCAAGGGTGAGGACGGCAGACTCTATGCCATCAACCCCGAGAACGGCTTCTTCGGCGTTGCACCCGGCACAAACGAAAAGTCAAACCCCAACGCTCTTGCTTCAACAAGAAAGGGCACAATCTTCACCAATGTTGCTCATAACCTTGATAACAACACAGTTTGGTGGGAAGGTCTTGACAAGAATCCTCCCGCAAACGCAATTGAGTGGAAGGGCAATCCCTGGAACGGTCAGGAGAGCGAGGAAAAGGGCGCACATCCCAACAGCCGTTTCACAGCTCCCGCTGTTAACTGCCCCTGCATCAGCTCCGAGTTTGAGAACCCCAACGGTGTTCCCATCTCAGCTATCGTATTTGGCGGCAGACGCGCAAAGCTTGCTCCTCTGGTATATCAGTCAAGAGATTGGAACCACGGCGTATTCGTTGGCTCAATCATGGCATCAGAAACAACAGCTGCAGCAGCAGGTGCAGTCGGTGTTGTTCGCCGTGACCCCATGGCAATGCTTCCCTTCTGCGGCTACAATATGGCTGATTACTGGCAGCATTGGATCAACATCGGTGCAGGTCTTGGCGCTGACAAAGCTCCCAAGATCTTCAATGTTAACTGGTTCCGTAAGGATGACGAAGGCAACTTCATGTGGCCCGGTTTCGGCGACAACCTTCGTGTTCTTGATTGGATTATTGACCGTTGCGAAGGCAAGGTTGAGGCTGATGAAACAGCTATCGGCTTTGTTCCCAAGGCAGCAGACATCAACCTTGCAGGTATCGAAGACGAAGTAAGCGATGCACAGCTTGCAGAGCTTCTCAGCGTTGATGTATCACTCTGGAAGGACGAGGTTGCAGGTATCGAAGAATTCTACGGCAAGTTCGACAGACTTCCCGAGGCACTCAAGGCAGAGCTTGCAACACTTAAAGCAAACATTCAGTAATTTTAAAGGCGACCTTTCGGGGTCGCCTTTTTGACTATGGTGATATAATGAAAAAATATAATGTAATACTATTTGACCTTGACGGCACCATAACGGACCCCGGCATCGGAATAACCAATTCCGTTGCCTATGCGCTGAAAAAATACGGCATAACCGTTGAGGACAGAGCGGAGCTTTATAAATTCATCGGACCTCCTCTGCACGAATCCTTTGAAAAATTTTACGGTCTCGACGGCTTGCAGGCTGTTGAGGATTACAGGGAATATTACCGTGACAGGGGAATATATGAAAACCTTGTTTATGACGGCGTTGAGGAAATGCTGAAAAAGCTGAATGATGCAGGCAAAAAAGTAATACTTGCCACCTCAAAGCCTGAAATTTTTGCCCGTGAAGTGCTTCGTCACTTTGGTCTGACGGATTATTTTTACTATGCCGCAGGCGCAAACCTTGACGGTACCCTCACCGACAAGGCGGAGGTTATCGCATACGCTTTGCGAGAGGGCGGCGTGACGGATAAATCAACCGTTGTGATGATTGGCGACAGAGAGCACGATATTATCGGTGCAAAGAAAAACGGCATTGACTCAATGGGCGTGCTTTACGGCTACGGAAGCCGTGAGGAACTTGAAGCCGCAGGGGCGGATTACGTTGCCGCAACCGTTGAGGAGCTTACCCGTATCCTGACACGGAACGCAGAGTGAACCGCCTGATAATTGCAATTTTCTGTATTTTTTGCCTGTGTTTGACAAATTATGAAATGCTGATATAATTACTTTAAAGCAAATTAAAATTCTGATTATGAAACAGGGGCATAATATGGAACAAATTATAAATTTCCTTTCGGGCAATGCGATATTGGCAATCAGCATCTGCCTTGCGCTGGGATATTGTATCGGTAAAATCAGGATAGGCACTTTTTCCTTCGGCGCAACCATCGGTACGCTGGTGGTGGGATTTGTGTTAAGCCGGTTTGTCACCTTTGAGATTCCCGGAATTCTTGCAACGGTTTTTTCGCTGCTTTTTTGCTTTACAATCGGCTACGAGGCAGGACCTACGTTTTTCGGCAGTCTTAAATCAAACGGCATAAAGTTTATAGTTCAGGCAGTTGTTTTTTTTGCTTGTGCATTCGTCAGTTTATATCTGCTGTCGCTGTGCGGAATTGCGGATAAGGATACCGTTATCGGTCTGGCGGCAGGTGCGCTGACCCAGACGTCGATTCTTACCGTTGCAGGCGAGCTTAATGCCACGGCATCCGTCGCCTATGCTGTTACTTATATGACGGGAACGCTGGTTGCCATTCTGTTTGTTTCCGTTATCGGTCCGAAGCTTATCGGAACAACGCCTGTTACGGCGGCAAGGAAAAAACTTGAAAAGCAAAAGGCAAAAACAGATGCGGCTGACGAAGACGTCAGAACTGCACCGATTTATCCCAGAGCATACGTTATGGGTGCAGGCTCAAAATATATCGGTGTTACCGTTGAGCATCTGGAGGATGATTTTGTCCACGCTCTGCAGGTGGTAAAAATTACACGCAACGGAAAGGATACCCCGTTTTCGCAGGAAACAACGATAGAAAACGGCGACGTTCTTACCGTAATCGGCTCGAATATCAATACTGTTGTTTTTGATGATGAATTTGCCCGTGAAGTGGCTGAAACGGAATATCTGCGTTTTGAACTTGTTTCAAAAGATATTATTGTCACGGAAAGCGAAAACCGTTCTGTCGTGGATATCCTGAGTGAATACGGCGTTGTGCTTCAGAAAATCACGTCGGAGAAGGGCAAAAAACTGCCTGTTGACGGTGAGATTGTGCTGAGCGAAGGTATGGAGTTGCGTGTTTCGGGTGCAAAAGCATCTGTCCGTAAGCTGGCAGAAAAAATAGGTTACATAAAAGAAACGGGAACAACAACAGACGTGCCCGTTGTATTCGGAGCGTTGATTATAGCCATTATTTTCGGTTCTCTGAAAATTGCGGGATTCGGTCTGGGAGAAAGCACCTGTGCGCTGATTCTCGGTCTGATATGCGGTTGGTTACACAATAAAAAGCCAATGCACGGAGTTTTTCCCGAAAGCGCAAGATGGTTTCTCAAGAGTGTCGGTCTGAATATATTCATCGCTGTAAAAGCGCTGACTACGGGACTTTTTGAGCTGGATTCAAAAATGCTCGCCGTGTTCGGATTAGGCATATGCGTAACTCTGGTGCCCCATATTATCACAACCTTGTTTTCAAGGTACGTTCTGAAAATGGATAAAGCCGACGTTCTCGGCGGTCAGTGCGGCAGCGGAACCTGTACGGCAGCGCTGAATTCGCTGATTGATTCATCGGGCAGCTCGGTTTTCACTGCAAGCTATGCCGTGACAAATGCAGTTTCGAATATTCTGCTGACGGTGCTGGGCGTACTTCTTTCAACTTTACTTTAAAAAGCAAAGGACAGATGCATTTGGATTTGCGTCTGTCCTTAATTCTTTATTCTCTTTACATCAATAAAATGGGTACGGGTGAAACCCGTCATTCACTTTGCACTTTGCACTTTGCCCTTTACACTTATTCAGAAAAGTATCTTGCGGCTCTTTCGTATTCTTCGGGAGTGCCGTATCCGTCGTCGAGGTTTTTCTTGATGAGTGCGGCAATTTCCGCTTCAAGGCGTCTGTTTGTTTCTTCAACGGTCATGCCGACGGTGGAAAATGGCTTGCCGATGCGTGAGGTCAGGTTTTTGCTCCTGAATTTATATTCACCCGTAACTGCAACGGGAACAATAACCGCACCGTTTTTGCAGGCAAGGGATGCCGCACCGTATCTGAACTCGCCCATAAGGTTGTTTGTTTTGTTGCGTGTGCCTTCGGGAAAAATTCCAAGTGCGCCGCCGTCGGAAAGAACGGCGTTTGCCTCTTTTTTTGCTTCTTCGTCGTGACCGTTGCGGTTGACACATATGCAGCCCGTAGCCCTGAAAAACCAGGCAAAGGGGCCCTGAAAATACTCTGCCTTTGCCATATAGTTGATGCCTCTTTTGGTTGAAAGCGCCGCCATACACTGGTCCATAACGTGCTTATGGTTACTGCATATAACCGTTGCGCCCTTCATGGGAATGGGGTGGTCAACTATGACTCTGGGATTATAGTACAGCGAGAAAATCGGCAGCAGAATTTTTGAAAAAAATCTGAAACCTGCCGTTCCGGGTGTTTGAGCCATCAGGAAATTGCCTCCTTTGCGCTCTCTTTCTGCAGCTTCATAAAGTCGATTTTGTTATATGCCGTTTTGGGCAGAATGTCAACAAATTCGTAGATATAAGGAACGCTGTAATGCATAAGATTTTTCTTGCAATGAGCCTTGATTTCCGCCTTGGTTTCGTCGCTCTTTTCTTTGTCGCCCTTAAGCACGACATATGCCTTGGCAACCTCTTTTTTGTACTGATGAGGAACGGAAACAACAACGCACTTTTCAACAAAATCAAGCTCCTCAACAACGCTCTCAATCTGCGTGGGATATACGTTGAAGCCTGATGTTATCATCATTCGCTTGATTCTCAGCTTGTAATGCACAAAGCCGTCTGCGTCAATCATCGCCATATCGCCCGTGTGAAGCCATACCTTGCCGTCTGCGTGGGTGAGCAGGGTGCTTGCGGTTTCCTCGGGGTTGTTTCTGTAGCCTATCATAACGGTAGGTCCGCTTACGCAAAGCTCGCCGTCCTCGCCTGCAGGCAGAACATTGGTTGTACCCGGCTCAACAATGCACATCTCCGTGCCGATGAGGGGCTTGCCGATTGTGCGTGATTTATAGCAATCGCCAACGGAAAGGCAGAGCGCCGCCAGACCCTCGGTCATACCGTAGCCCTCGCAGAGCTTGACGTCGGAATTGCATTTCTTAAAGAATTCATTAACGCTCTTTTCAAGCTTTTCGGGCAGGGTATCACCGCCGCTGACCGCATATTTGAGGAATGAAAAATCAATTTTATCCATACCCTTTGCCTTAAGCATTGCATCGTAAAGAGTGGGAACGCCGAAAAGCATTGAGGGCTTGTGTTTCTTGATAATACTTGTGAACTGCTTTGCGTTGAACTGAGGAATAAGCACCGAGCAAGCGCCGAAACAAAACGAAACGTGAACGCATACACCAAGACCGAAGCCGTGGAAAATGGGCAGAATTGCAAGAATCTTGTCACCTGCGTGAACGTCACGAAGGGTCAGAACAGCCTGAATTCCGAAGGCATTGAAATTGCTGTTGGAGAGCATAATGTCCTTGGGAGTGCCTGTTGTGCCGCCGCTGTGAAGAATAACCGCAACCTCGCCGTTCTGCTCACCCGTGGGCTTGTATTCCTTGACGGGTGCCTGCTTTTCGGCAAAATTGTTCCACGAAATATATCGCTTATCATTTTTATTATATTTGAAATTTTTCAGGCACTTAAGAGCGTAAAGCTTCTTTATCACGAAGGGCATTGAATTGCCTGCGGAGGCAACGATAACCGTTCTGAGCTTTGTGCCGTCAATGATATTTGCAATTTTTTCTGCGCAGATGTCAACTGCAAGCAGAACGGTGCTGTCAACTCTGTTGATGTGGTCCTTGATTTCCTCCTGAGCCGAAAGAGGATGAAGAATATTGGCAACCGCACCCATTCTGTTAAGAGCGTAAATGCTGATAACCGCCTCTGGAGTGTTGGGCATAATAATGGTAACGATGTCACCTTTTTTAACGCCCACAGCCGCATATGCGGCGGAGATTTTCTCGATTTTTTCAATCAGACCGCCAAAACTGCATTTTGTTCCGAAGTAATCGTATGCATCGGCATCGGGCTGATGCTCTGCGGCAATTTTAAGCATTCCGAACATTGAAACATCGGGAATGTCAAAGCCGAGAGGGGAGTTGCTGTTTTCGTAGCTGAAAAACGGATTTACCTTGTTCATTTTTAACCTCACTTATTTGTTTTGTTCATCATGTAGGGGATGAAAAATCCTGCGGCGATAACAACCGCAATGCCTGCCGCCGCCGCGCGTTTTCTGGTGAAAATGCTTTTTTCACCTGTGCTTTTAATCAGATTGTCCGCAATGCGGATTCTGTCTGCGGAAGTGAGGGCAACCGAATTGATGAGGCGGATATATTCCTGAGTGTATGCATCAATCATTTTATTTTGTCCTTTCAAGTTCATTTTTGAGAAGCTCTCTGCCTTTTTGCAATCGCTTCTTGACGGCATCCTCGCTGATGCCGAGTATTTCTGCAATTTCCTTGCATTTGTAGCCCTCTGCGTAATGGAGCGTAAGCACGATTTTGTGCTTTTTTGGCAGGCTCATAACTGTTTCGAAGGTTTCAAAGTCATTTTCAAAAATGCCTATGCTTCTGACCTCCTCAAGGTCAACCGTACTGTGCCTGACACGCAGCTTGAACATATTTTTGCTGATGTTGGCGGCAACCTTGATGAGCCACGCCTTGCGATGCTCCTCGCTGTTAAATTCGGGAGCTTTTGTCATATATTTCAGCAGAGTTTCCTGCACGGCATCCTCAGCATCGTCGCGGTTGCACAGAATGCAGTAGGATATCCTGAAAATCAGCGAGCCGTAGCGTTCAACAAGGTCGTGAATTTCTTCGTCGGTGAACTTCTTTTCCGCCATATATGATTGCCCCCTTTCATTTTTAATGGGTCAAAAACTCACCCATAAAGTAAACAATTATATTATTAAAAAAGTGAACTTTTATTTTTGAACAATTTGTAAACAATTTTTATGTTGAATGAAAAGTAGGGGCGACCCTATGTGGTCGCCCGAATAAAAAACACATTTCCGTAGGGACAGCCCTTGCGGCTGTCGTTTTTAGACGAATGCAAAGTGTTTTATAGCCTCCCTCTGACGAGGGAGGTGGATTTTGCGAAGCAAAAGACGGAGGGAGAGAAAAAATATTATCTATTCATTATTCTTTATTATTTCATTTTTTCGGGACAGGTCACCCGTCCCCTACAATATTCAATTTACCACCAA
>JAZQXJ010000029.1:0-67788 GCA_045632815.1 Acutalibacteraceae bacterium
AGCAGTTTTTATCAGGTTATTTTTCGTTCAGACGAAATGACAAAAATCCCGCAATACTTTGTGTATTACGGGATTTTTTCGTAAAGTATTAACGGAAAAGAGCCGATAAAAACCTTAACTTCCTTATGAAATGTCGCCCAAGCTCCGCTTTTGTTATTTTATGCCCAGTGCCATCATAAGACCGTTGAAAAGCAGTTCAAAAAAGCCGAGTACACCGTCGCAGTAAATAACATTATCCGTATCGTGGTCGGGTGTAAGGTTGCCCGTGCCTTTGGTGGGTGTGCCGTCATAGTCCGAGGTGTGAGATGTGAGCCAGCTTATCATACCGTTGGGGTAGGTGAGTGTTACATCCTCGCCGAGACCGTTGATTGTGGACATATTGTGATAATCGCCGTTAAGGTCTGTGAACATATCGTGATTAACCGCATACCAGGCGTGATGGCTGCTGCTTGTTTTTGTTCCGTCCTCGTAGCAAACCTTTGTTAGGGTTGAGAGTCTGCAATCCTGCGCAACGTTTGAAGCGGCGGCAATTCTCTCAAATGTGGGATAAACTGCCATATGATAGTTCACAAGAGGGTCACGGGTGCTTGATGTAATCCATACGGGCATATCGGCAAGCTTTGCGCAAAGCTCGTCCGAGGGCGCCCACGCAGGGCAGATGGGGAATGCGGCGGCAAACATTTCGGGGAAAGCGATTGCCATTTTGAGAGTCATCTTGCCGCCCATTGAGTAACCGCCCGCATAAATGCGGCTCAGGTCTATGTTATCCTTGTTTTTTGCAATAAAATCGTCAATTGCAGCCTTCAGAGGCTCAATCATTTCGTTGCTCCAATAGATGTTATCTTCTTCTCTTGAGCGTGCAGCGAGGATAAACGCACCGCCTGCAGAGTCAAAGCGAGCCTGAAATTCATCGCTTGCCCAGTAAGCAATGTTGCTCTTTTTAATGGGATATCCCGGCTCTTTGCCGTCGCCCATGCCGTGAAGCCATACAACAAGGGGATATTTTGTGCTGTCATTTTCGCCTACGGGGGAATAGTAACTGTAATCAACGGTATATCCGTTTGTTTCGGGACCTTCACCCTGAATGAAAAGCGCCTTCAGCGGCTCAATGCCGCCGTCTTTTGAGAGTGCGGATGCGCTTGCGGTCAGGCTGAAAACAAATGTGAGGGCAAGAAGAATTGCAATGATTTTTTTCATTTTTAACATCTCCTCAGTTTTTATTTATAACTTTTTCTGCAAACATCAGCAGATCTTTTATCTCAAGCACCGTGCCGTCGTCAAGCACGGCTTTGCCGCTCATTCTGCCGAATACCTGGTCTGCCGTGCGGCTGATAACAACTGCGCTCATAGCAGAGCTGTTGTTGTAAACCGGCTTGAAGTCCATATCAAATCGTCCGTCAGAGCTGATGATTTTCCAGGGCTGCATAATGTTTTCGGGAATTTCAAAACGGATTCTGTCAAGCTTATGGCATTTGCCGTCATAGAAAATCATATTTTCGCTTGCGGCGGTTGTGTTGCCGAAGCCGTAGCCGAGATTGAAGCCGAATCGTTTTCCGTTCACAAGTCCGTTACCCGAGCTCCAATACCAGGTGTTTTCGTATTTCCAGACACCTCTGCCCCAGTCAAGAGTTGCAAAATTCCTGTCGGGCTTGAATTCGATGTGTTTATCGCCGAAATTGATGTAACCCTCGGCAGGCATACAGTTGATTTTCTGGTTGTAGTAGAACGCTTTGTCATCTTCTTCCCACGGAGTTGCGATAACCATTGTGTCGTCGTCAAACTTGCGGAGCTTTATGTTAAAATCAAGAGATGGTCTTAATTTTGTTGCTTTATAATGTCCGACAAGTCTTCTGTAGCCGTCCTCGTGATAATAAGCGAGGCTTGCTTTTCGGTTTTTGAAGAATATGTCGCCCTTTGAGCTTTGCGTAGGCATATTCAGCTTGCCGTCGGGCAATATGAGAGGCACAACATAATCGTATTTCTTGCCTTCGTTCATATCAAAAAGCGTTGCGTTTGCAAGCCCCATATAGCGGTTGTCCGAAATAACGGTTGAAAAGGCAATGCCGCTGTCATCAAGAATTATGTAGTAATCCCATTCTTTTATTCGGAATCTGTTCACCTTGACATCAAAAGGGCTGTATTCGGCAATGAGCTTTGTTGCCCAGCCTGCCTCTTTGATTTTGCCTTCAAGGTCAAGCAGACGCTGAGGCTTTTCCAGCTTATGGTTCATTTTATTTCTCCTTAAGGTCTTTTATCTTAAGTACGGGTTCGCCTGCTTTTTGCATATATTCAAGCAGAAGCCTGCGCATTTCAAGCTTTATTTCACTATGGTCGGGGCTTGAAATCAGGTTGTTTTTTTCATACGGATCATTCTGCAGGTCATAAAGGAAATCGTCCGTGTATTCATCGGCAAATGCCTTGTCCGCATTTTTGGCGGAAACGCTGTATTTCCAGCGATCTGTGCGCACTGCTCTGCCGATCTGACTTTCGGAAATCTGAATAAATACGCTTTCGTGACCTTTTTTGTCTGCAAGGCTCTTACCCATAAAATGCTCGGGTATTTCGGCACCTGCAAGGTCGAGTATTGTTGCGGCGAGGTCAATGAGCGAAACAAGATCGCTTATTGACCTGCCGCCCGTGAATGCACCGCCCGTTATAACAAGGGGAACTTTTATGCTGTTTTCGTGGCAGGAGCGTTTGTATTCAAGGTTGCGTGTCCTGAAGTGACAGCCGTGGTCGGAGGTGTAGATAATGATTGTGTTGTCATAAATTCCCTCGTTCTTGAGTGCCTGAATAAGCTTGCCGAAGTTTGTGTCAACGCTGTTACAGCAGGCGAGGTATGACGGCATCTGAACACGCCAGTCGCCCAGAGTGCCTTTGAGGTCGCCGGGTACATCGTATTTTTTGAATTTTTTCTTGAGTCCCTTGGGTGATTCAAAGCTGAGTCTGTCATTCTGGTGGTGAGGCTCAAGCTGCGAAACAAACATAAAAAAGGGCTTATCGTGAGATTTTTTAATATATTCAATTGCAAAATCGTTGATTTTATCGGCTCTGTAGCCCTTGAAATCAATGCGGTTGCAATCCTCGTCAAAAACATAGCCGTTATAGCCGTGTGAGGTGAATTCAAGGATATCTGCGGCTCTCCAATAGTCGTAGCCGCCTCTGCGCTCCTTGGGAGTGGGCTTTGTGGCAAGTCTGTGATTTTTGTCGGATGCAAGGTGCCATTTGCCGATATATGCCGTGTCGTAGCCTGCTTCTGCAAGATAATGAGCAATGCCTTTTGAGTCCGTCGGCAGGGCAATATCATTTCTGTAGCAGCCGTTTTGTGACGCATATACACCGCTTTGCAGGCAGGCTCTCATCGGGCCGCAAACGGGCTGGCAGGTGAATGCATTCTCAAAAAGAGTGCCTTCTTCTGCAATCTTGTCAAGATTAGGGGTTACGGGTAGCTTTTGTCCATAGCAGCCTGCGGAATCCGCCCTCTGCTGGTCTGAAAAATAAAAAATAATGTTAGGTTTTTTCATATTTCACCCTACCGTTCTCATTTTTTCAACTGCGTGTATAATGAAATCCATTCGGGGGCAGTAGCCCTCAAGCTGATTATAAAGCGCTCTGTATCTTTTGCATCCGCCGCCGCAAAGGGTTTTGACCTTGCAGGTTTCGCAAAGCTTATTTTTGGGCTCGTTATGCTCAAAAAATTTGCGCAGTCCGTCGCATCGGAGTATATCGTTAATATCAGCCTCGTTTATATTGAGACATTCAAATTCGTCGAGGCAATAGAAATCGCAGGGGTAGCAGGTGCCGTCCGCCTCAACAACAAGCTGTGCATTGCATCTGCCGCTTGCTCCGCATTGCTCCGCAACGCCTCTTGACATAAGCGAAAGCAGATTGTCAAAATCACGCACATAAAAGCGGCTGCCCTTTGAAACCTCCGCAAACCAGAGGTTAAACAGCCTTTTCTGAAACCTTGCAAGCTGTTTTGCGCTCAGGCTGTATTCAGCTTTTGAGCCGTCAAGAGGGTCAAGACAGTATATAGGCTGAACATCACGGAAATCATTGTCGATATAAAAATTGAAAAGCTCTGCGGCGTCTGTCTGCGATGTGATGACAGAAAGAATGTTAAAGCTTATGCCGTGCTTTTTCATCAGGCTGATGCCTTGCATTGCGCCGTCAAAGGAATTACAGCGGTTTTTGTTGTGCTTGTCCTTTGCCCCGTCAAGCGAAACGCCGACAAGAAAATCGTTTTCTTTGAAAATTCTGCAAAAATCTTCGTCAATCAGCGTGCCGTTGGTCTGCAGGGAATAATAAATTCGGCTGCCTTCGGTTTTGTGCTTTTCTGCGATTTTTACAAATTTCTCAAAAAATTCAGTTCCTGCAAGCAAAGGCTCGCCGCCCTGAAACATAAAGGTAAGAGTTGAGTCCGTGCCGCAGAAATCAAACATTTTTTTAACAAGATTTTCTGCTGTGTCAAGGCTCATTTTTGTGCCGTGGCTTGATTCTCTTGCCTTTGCCTCATCGCAGTAAAAGCAGTAGCTGCATTTAAGGTTGCAGGCAGAGGATGCAGGTTTTATCAAAGCGGTCATCTGCCGCATAAAAACACCTCTTTTGCAAATTATAAGTTGGGTGATTAGTGTGAAATTTAAAGGTTATTATCTGATGTGCTTCGCCGTGGGCGCGGTTGCGTACGGGCTGATAGAGGTTATTGCAAGGGGATATACCCATTGGACAATGGCGCTTACGGGCGGTGCGGTTATGGTGCTGCTGAATCTTATAAATCAGACGAAAAATCTGCATATTCTCGTTAAATGTCTGCTTGGCGCCGTGGTTATAACCACCCTTGAATTCTGCGTGGGGATGATAGTCAATGTGGGTCTGGGCTGGGATGTGTGGGATTATTCGGATAAGCCGCTGAATGTGTTTGGGCAAATCTGTCCTCAGTTTTCGCTGGTGTGGTTTTTTCTCAGTATTCCCGCATACAGAATATGTTCGTTTATCGAGAAAAGGCTCAGCTTACGCTCACATATTTCTTGATACCTTCCACTGTTGCGGCGGCAAGAATATCTCTGTTTGCAGGAGTCTGAAGCAGCGAGCATTCATCGGGGTTTGAAACAAAACCGTATTCAATGAGTATTGCGGGGCATTCTTCAACTCTTGCAACTCTGAATGCATAGAAGTTTGCGCCCCTGCTGATTTTGTCTGTTATTTCCGCCGGTGCATCAGTATAAATCTGAGTTTTATACGCATTGACAAGGCTTTCGTGTATTGCCTTTGCAAGCGGCTGAGAATAAGCTCTGTAATAATAAGCCGATGTACCCATTGCAGAAGCGGATGTGCTTGAATCGCAATGGATTGAAATGAACATATCGGGGTTACGCTCACGCACGGCAGAGTTTCTGTCCGTGTAGCAGACCCATTTATCCGTTGAACGGGTCATTATGACATTTGCGCCCTCAGCCTCGAGAAGCTCTTTGACTTTGGTTGCAATTGAGAGATTCAGATTTTTTTCGTAGCCGTAGCTTGCCGAGGAAACAGCGCATATTGCGCCGACATCAAGTCCGCCGTGTCCGGGGTCAAGCATAATAGTGTAGCCGCTGAGAGATGCAGGCTTGTGCTTTATTGTTATAACGAGGTTGCCGTTTCTGTCGTATTCATAATGGAAGCCGTAGAATTTGCCCTTTTCGGTGAGGGTGAATGAGAGAGTTGCTGTTGAATTTGCGCTGTCTGTTGACCAACTGCCTGCCTTGCACACGGAGTTGATGAGCGAAAGACTGCCGTGTGTTTCAACCGTGTCGCTGAATGTGAATTCAAGCCCCGTGCAGTTAAGGGAGGAAACAACGACGGGTCGGTTGGGATTATTGTTGTAGAACGAATATGTCTGCCCCGTCAGCTTTGCGTTGAAGGCAACATTTCTGTTCATTTCAAGCACGATAACAGTATCTCCGCTTGCTGCACTGCAGGAGAGAACTTTTATTGTGTTTTTGGGCATAACATAGCCGCTTTTGATGCTCACGTGAGTAACCTTGCCCTCTTTGCCGTCGGAAAGCTTTTCTTCACGGAGTTTGGGGACTTTTACGCCCGAGGCAAGTACATAATATGTATCGTTGTCGCAGATAACCTCGCCCTTAACATAATCAACCGTACCTTTAAGTAAGGGTGAGCAATCGGGGACGGAAAATGTTTTTGAATTGTTTCCGGGATAGGTTTCAACATAATCGTCGATTATTTCGCAGATTTTTGCCGTACCCAGACCGTAATCGTGTGCATAATTGTATTTTTGCAAATCGCCCGAGGGTGCGTTTGCAGAAGGCTCCGTTGAGGTTGATTCGGATGCTGTTGTGCCTGTGCTTTCATTGGGAGATGATGCGGTTGAGCTATCGGCATCTGTTGTGATTTGTGTCGCCGTGACAGTAGAGGGAGCCGTTGAGGTTGAAGTTGTGGTGGTGGGCTTTGTTGTGGGCGGAGGAGTAACAATCTCAATTGCGGAAACATTGATGCTTGCGCCGCTGAGGGTTTCGCTGAGTGAATTGTATTTTGCCGTCACCTTGTATTTGCCCAGCTTCTGCACGGACGATTTGCTTTCGGGTGTATTCAGCGTTGCGCTGAAGGTGGTGAAATCCGATGCCTCGTCAATTGTTGATTCTTCGTCGGCTGATTCGCCCGTAGCGGTCATTTTGTAGGTTTTGCCGTTGAATTCAACGGTAAGATCAGCTTTTTTGTGAGCAACCGCAGTAACCTCAACCTGCATTCCGCCAAGCACGGTAATGCTTTCTGAAGGCGAAACGGATTTGAGAAGCTTGATTTTATAGGTTACGGTGTATGTGTAGGTTTTGCCCTTGTGTTCAAACTTTATTGTGTTTGCGCCTGCTTTGAGGGATATATCGATTGCAAAATCGCCGTTTTTGGCAACCTTAAGCACCTGACCGTTGCATTTGAGTTCGTGTGCGGGGCTGCTTGTGCCTCTGAATGTGATTGTTGACTGTTCAACGGTGATGTTTGTATTCTTATGGCTTGTGAGCGAAAAATCCTTGTCCAGCAGATAGGTATCACGCTCTTTTATGTAGTTCATAACGATATCTGCCGCTGCACCGTTTGCGGCGGTGATATCCCCGTACGGAATGAACGCAAGACCTCTGCACATTGACATATCAGCCGATGCCGCAATAAGCTCAACCGTTGCGGCGGCTTTATCCGTTGTGAAAGCTGAGAGACCCGTCAGATCGTGGCAAAGCCAGAGAGGGCTTGATTCCTCGTTCCACACAGCCTGCGCAGCTTCAAAAACCGAATCTTTGCCGCTTTCGTGGCAGAGAAAAACAAAATCTGCTTTTTTGCTGTCTGTCAGCTCTGCAAGCGAATCCGCTGCTTTTGAGGTGAAAACAGGTTCAATTCCTATGCTCATTGCAGGGTCAATCGCCTTGATCTCTTCGCAAAGCGTGCTTGCTTTATCCGAAAAATCGGAAAGGGTTTCATCTAATCCGAAGATGATGATAAAATCGGTGTTATATTCCTTTGTGAATGCGGTCAGAAATCCGCTGTCCTGCGAAACATCGGCACGCACGCCGAAATAAAGCGAATTTTCTGCGGCAGTTTCAAGAAGTGCGGCAACATCGGTAATATTTTCAGCCGTGAGTTCAAAAATAACGGTGTTGAAGCCGTTTTTGTCGAATTGTGCAAGGTCGGCGGCACTCTTATCCGAATACCCGTAATAAACCGCCGCAACAATAGCCTCGGGCAATGCCGATTTGGGTCTGCCCGTGACGGTTATAACCTCGGTTGTGGTTTCCGGCTGAGTTGTTGAAACCGGAGTGTCCGTAAACGCATCTTTAAGCGATGTGAATTTGCCCGTTGCAATCATTGCAACAAGAATGCCGATGATAACAACGGCGATGCCGATTATGACGGCGGTTAAAATTTTAGTCTTTTTCATTGTCTGTTCCCCGTAAAATACATCTTAGATTTTCCATTTCCTCGCTGCAGGCTGACCTCGTTAAGTCGCTGAATGAAAACATAACAAAGCCGCAGTAGTTCGGATTTTCTCTTATGCAGGAAAGCTGACGGGCAAGTATGTCCGAGTTTTCCTGCCATTCTGCGCTGCCTGCAAGTGCATACTCATCGGTGTTTCCGCATTTATACGCCGCGATTCCGCAGGCAAGCTTAACATTTTTATTTCTCCTTAAATTTCCCCATTGGCTGAGCAGAGAGGCGAAATCCGCCGTGCTATGCTCAAAGCCGAAATAAATCTGCGGAATAATCAGATCCGCATATCCGTTTTCCGCAAGCCAGAGTTCACAGTCCGCAAAGTGGGTTTGCTCATTTTCGTCAAGCCTTGCACTCGGGCTTATGCTGAAAATCAGCTCGGGATTTTCAGCCTTTACGGCTGTATAAAGTGCGCAGACAAAAGCATTTATATTTGTTTTGCGCCATTCCTCAAGGCTCAGTCCGCCGCCCTGAGAGGTGTATTGCGAATACAGCGAAATATCAACCTCATCGCTGACGGAGGGATAAAAATAATCGTCAATATGTATTCCGTCAATATCATATTTTTCAATGATTTCACGAACTCCGTCAATTATTCTGCGGTGATTTTCCGCAGAGGAGGGTGTGTAATAAATTCCGTTTTCAAGGATACATATTTCATCGCTTCCAGATTCAATCAGCTTTTTTGCGGGATTTTTATCGCTGATTTTCTGAGGATTATTGCCTGAAGAAATCCTGAACGGATTTATCCAGCCGTGAACGGAAATCCCGTTTTCCCTTGCGCTTTCAAGCATAACCGCAAAGGGGTCAAAGCCGATTTCTCCGCCCTCAACTCCTGTAATGAATGATGAATACGGATAAATTTCCGATTCGTAGAACGCATCCGAAAAGGCACGCAGATGAACAAAGGCGGTGTTGAAGCCATGGCTTTTTATCAGTTCAAACATTGCATCGGTTTCAGTCTTGTATTCGCTTCCCGTTTTGCCTGCGGCGCTGATGTGGTCATAGCAGGATATCCATATTCCTCTGAGTTCGGAAACAGATGAATTCCGCTGAGTATTTTTCTGTTGACACGAGGTCATCAAAAGGCATATAATTACAGCAAATAAAACAATTTTCTTCATAGAATAAATATATGTAAAGGGATGTTTAAAATGCCGTTTTTTTCAAAATTGATAGTGATTTATGTTGTGCTTATAGGTATAGTTGCGGTTGCGATAACCGTCGGCGACAAGTCTGCTGCAAAAAGGGGTAAGTGGCGTGTGCCTGAGGCAACGCTTATGCTTATCGGTCTTTTCGGCGGTGCATTACCTATGTTTATAACAATGGAAACAATCCGCCACAAAACCAAGCATATGAAATTTATGATTGGTCTGCCGCTGGAAATTGCGCTCCATGCGGCGATAATATGCCTTGCAATTTACTTGCATTTCAATTAAAAATGAGGGCTGTTCTGCGGTTGCGGAGCAGCCCTTTTTATTCACATTATAAAGTGCTTAAATCATAAGGTGTTCGCTGATAAACGAAATAATTCAGCCAGTTTGTGAAAAGCAGGTTTGCCGTGCCTCTCCAGGTAACGGGCGGAATCATACCGGGGTCATCATCGGGGAAATAGTTGAAAGGTACTTTGATATCAAGCCCTTTGTTGACATCCCTGAAATATTCCTTTGCAAGGGTTTCTCTGTCGTATTCCGAATGACCCGTCGCAAAGAAATTTCTGCAATCCATATCTGAAATAAGATGAACGCCTGCCTGCTCGGAGTATGAAAGAATCTGCAGATCCTTGACAAGCGCAATGTCGCCGCGTCTGTTTTCCGTGTGCCTTGAATGGGGGACATAGAATTTTTCGTCAAGACCTCTCATAAGCGGATGGAACGGGTCGAGGCACTTGTGGGGGAATACTCCGAAAAGCTTTTCTTCAAGGGGATATTTGGGTATTCCGTAGTGATAATAGAGTGCCGCCTGAGCGCCCCAGCAGATATGGAATGTTGAATAAACATTCTTCTTGCTCCACTCAAGAATTTCGCAAAGCTCGTCCCAGTAATCAACCTCTTCAAATTCAAGGTTTTCAACGGGAGCGCCTGTGACGATAAATCCGTCATATTTTTTATGGCAGATTTCATCAAAGGTTTTGTAGAATTTGAGCATATGTTCCTGAGAAGTGTTTTTTGACTTGTGAGACTTAACCTGAAGCAGTTCAATGTCAACCTGAAGGGGAGAATTACTGAGCAGCCTTATCAGCTGAGTTTCCGTTTCGATTTTAGTTGGCATAAGGTTAAGTATAAGTATGTTAAGAGGACGGATGTCCTGAGACAGCGCTCTGTCCTCCGTCATAACAAAAACATTTTCGCTTTCGAGTGCCTTGAGTGCAGGCAGCTCATTTGCTATTTTAATGGGCATTTGATCACCTTATAATCAGAAAATTTACTTTAAACGCTTGTTTGCGGTAAGCAGAGCCTTTGAAACGGCGGATGCAATAACAAAGCCTGCAATTGCCTCAACAACTCCATTAAGACCCACAAACCACGCAAAGAATGAAACTATGTTTGAAGCGGCGGACTGACCGTAGAGAGATGCAAAAACATCTGTCTGACCGAAAAGAAGAATAAAGCCGCCAACAAAGAGAAGCGTGTTGAGCAGGGGGCATGCAAGACCCGAAACCGCGCAGGGGATTGAATTGGTTTTGCAGGTTTTTGAAAGCCCTTTGAAGATAAGACCCGTAAGCAAGCCTTCAAGCACTCGGGGTACGAGGCAGAGAATAAGAGTCAGCACGGGGCTTACATTAACAAGCATTGCGCCGAAAGGACTCATTCCCGAAACAGCCTGCCAGAAGCTGGTCAAACCGAAAACCGTTCCGCATATTGCCCCGGCAGTCGGTCCGAGTACAATTGCGCCTATGGCAACGGGAATAATGTTCAGCGTTATTTCGATAACGCCGATTTTGATGTAGCCTATGCTTGTGAAGCCGAAGATAAGCAGCAATGCAACAAGCACGGACAGCTGGGTCAGGCGCAGTATGCGCCCTGTGTTTTTGCTTTTTGACATATATATATTCCTCCTTGCTGTTGCTCCTTTTACAGAAGGATGCATCTTAACGGCTGTATTTCCGTGATACGGCATCAAAATGCTCGTTAATACCTCGTATTAACTCCGCTTTTTCAGCCGTCTGACGAAAATATATCTCGTTAATCTGCGAGTTTTCCATTGAGAAAAGATTTTGCAGATTAACGGCTGTATTTCCGTTATGAACATCAAACCGATGAAGGATGCAACGCAAAATTTGACGAATAAAAAATTATTTTCTGTTCTTTTCGTAAAGAACCTTGAGTCCGTAAAGAATAAGCTCTCTGTTATAGATAATTTCTCGCTTGCAGCTTTTTACGAGGTCTTTTGCAAGACCGCCTGTTGCAACCGTTGTCATAACCTTGTCGCCAAGCTCATCCTCAAGCTTTTCGCAAAGCCCGTCAAGCATAGCGGCGTAGCCGAAAACCGTGCCTGACTGCATTGAATCGATTGTGTTTTTGCCTATTGCCTTTGCGGGAGTTTTGAGGCTTATGCTCGGAAGCTGAGATGTTCTTGCGGAAAGAGCGTCAAGCGAAATGCCGATGCCGGGCGAAATTGTGCAGCCGCAGAATGCACCGTTTTTATCAATAACGCTTATTTTGCTTGCTGTACCAAGGTCAATGACAAGGCAGGGCAGAGGATAAAGCGCCGACGCGCCGATACAGCCTGCAAGCAAATCCGCACCGAGCTGAGCAGGGTTATCAATGAGAATGTTCATTCCTGTTTTGATTCCGGGGCCAAGCACCATCGGCTTGCATCCGGTCAGCTTTTCTATTGCTTCGCTCACATTGCCCGTAAGTTCAGGCACAACGCTGCTGATTGCCGCGCCCGAAAAGCTGCTGAGCTGAGCTTCATAAAGAGCGAAAATCTGCTTGAGATCAACTGCGTATTGGTCGGGTGTTTTGGATTTGTCAGTTGCAAGCCTTGAAACAAAAACAAGCTCGTCTTTATTATAAACACCGAGACTTATGTTGGTGTTGCCTATATCAATTACAAGCAGCATTATACCACCCCTATAACATATTCCATTTTATTATACACTATAATTTAAAATATTACAATACTTTGTTTTTAATAAATATTATAATATAATATAAACATTGTGAGGTGAAACGGCGTGAAATGTATGATATGCCCCCGTAACTGCGGTGCGGACAGAAGCACGCAGACAGGCTTATGCGGCGCAGGGGATAAAATAAAGGTTGCAAGGGCGGCGCCCCATTTCTGGGAGGAGCCTTGCCTGAGCGGCGCAAACGGCTCGGGTACCGTTTTCTTTTCGGGATGCAATCTCGGCTGCGTTTTCTGCCAGAATTTTGATGTTAGTCACTGTGCATTCGGCAAAGAGGTTGACAGCGTACAGCTTATGCGGATTTTTGATGCTCTCGTTGAGAAGGGTGTGCATAATCTTAATCTTGTAACGCCGACTCATTTTGTGCCGATGCTCGCAAAGGTATTGCGTGAATATAATTCACCCGTGCCTGTTGTGTATAACTCATCGGGCTATGAAAAAGCGGAAACATTGAAAATGCTTGAAGGGCTTGTGGATATTTACCTGCCAGATATCAAGTATTTCGACTCTGCACCCGCTCTTAAATATTCGGGTGCGGCGGATTATTTTAAATATGCATCCGAAGCCGTGCTTGAAATGCACCGTCAGACGGGTAATATTGAGCTTGACGAAAACGGCATTGCAAAAAAAGGACTTATCATCCGCCATATGGTGCTGCCGGGAAACATTTCTCAGGCGGTCAAGGTGTTTGAATGGGTCAGCAATAACCTGCCGATTGAAACCTACATAAGCGTAATGCGGCAGTATACGCCGTTCGGCGAGGCAAAGAATATGCCGCCTGTTGACAGACGGCTTTCTGCAAGGGAATATTCCATTGTAAAGCAAAAAATCCTTGCAATGGGCTTTGAAAATTGCTTTTTTCAGAGCGGAGAATCCGCAAAAGAAAGTTTTATTCCAAATTTTGACCTCGAAGGTGTTGACCTTTAATAAAAAATTTGGTAAATTGTAATAGTAACTTAATTATTGGAGGTTATATTTATGAAAGGCTTTGCAGCAGAATTCAAAAAGTTCATTATGAGAGGCAATGTTATTGACCTTGCAGTCGGCGTTATCATCGGCGGCGCATTCCAGTCAATCGTTAAGTCACTTGTTGACGATATCGTTATGCCTTTTATAAGCCTTGCAACAAAGGGTGTTGATTTTACCAACAAGTTCATCCTCCTCGGTGAAGGCGAGTTTGCAACTCTCGCTGAAGCTCAGGAAGCAGGCGTAGCAGCCATTGCTTACGGTAACTTCATCAACGCAATTCTTAACTTCCTCATCATGGCTTTCGTAATCTTCTGCCTTGTAAAGGTAATCAACAAGGTTAACGACAAGGCCAAGAAGAAGGAAGAGGAAGCTCCCGCTGAGCCCACTACCAAGGAATGCCCCTACTGTAAGAGCGAAATTGCAATCGGCGCAACAAAATGCCCCAACTGCACATCAGAACTTTAATTCGGAATCGGGCGCAAAGCACGCTATGATGCTTTGCGCTCTTTTTTTAAAAGGAGTAAATTATGAAACTCGGATTTATTGGCACAGGTAACCTTGCAAGCGCAATCCTCAGAGGCGTTGTTGCCGCAGGTCTTATCAAGCCTGATGAAATAATGATTTATGATATAAATGCAGAAAAGCTTGCTCAGCTTAATGCGGAGCTTGCCGTCAATGTTGCGCAGAGCGCAAAGCAGGTTGCTGCTGAATGTGAAAACACGGTTATTGCGGTAAAGCCCAAGGATTTTGCGGCACTTGCAGACTCAATATCTGCAGAGATTGAAAAGAAAAATTCGCTTGTTATTTCAACCGCCGCAGGCAAAGAGGTTTCCCAAATCGGAAATTATTTCGGCTTCAATGTTAAAATTGCAAGAATAATGCCCAACATCAACGCCGCCGCAGGCGAGTCGATGACGGCTGTGTGCTTTTCAGACAGCGTGAATGCCGATGAAAAGGCATTTGCAATTGAATTCTGCTCATACTTCGGCAAATGCGTTGAGCTTGAGGAAAAATATTTTTCTGCCTTTACGGCAATTGCAGGCTCGGCGCCCGCCTTTGCGTTTATGTTTGCGGATGCCCTTGCAAGCGCAGGTGTAAAATACGGTCTGCCTGCAAAAACGGCGCAGGATATTGCGGCGCAGATGCTTTTCGGCTCGGCAAAGCTGATGCTCGAAAGCCCATTTGCTGTCAGCGAGCTTATCAGGAATGTTTGCTCGCCCGGCGGCACAACGATTGAGGGTGTTTGCAGCCTTAAGGAAACGGGTTTTGAAAATTCCGTTATCCGTGCTGTTGACAAAACCGTTGAAAAGGACAGAAAAATGAGCGGCAAATAAGAGAGGTAATATTATGGAATTTATTCTTTTAAGCTCACTTGAAAAGGTTTTTTCGGATGAAAAACCGTCCGCTGAGGCTTTCGGCGGATTTTCTATTCTTAAAAATGAGCGTTCCTCATTTCAGGCGGCATTCTGCCCCGAAAAGGATTGCGGAATATCGGTTGAATTAAGCGGCATTCTTGCAAATTATGCAAAGGCTTACATAATCAGAGAAGTTCCCGTAGGTAATGCTTGCTTTGACGATGCGGATGACTTTTATCTGCGTAAAACCTCGGGTATGTATCCCGATTATCTTGTTCCCGTCAATGGAGAAATCAGGGTTGAGGGCGGCAAATGGTACAGCATATGGATTGAGGTTATTCCCTGCGGAAATGCAACGGGCAAAAGCACTCTTGAAGTAAAAATTTCGGCAGACGGCGTTGAAGCCGCAAAGGGCGGAGTTGAAATCGAGGTTATTGATGCCGAGCTTCCAGAGCAGGAGCTTGTATATACCAATTGGTATCATTCCGACTGCATCTGCAATTACTATAATATCGAGCCGTTCAGCGATGAGTATTGGCGCATCAACCGCAATTTCATCAAAACAGCCGCAGACCACGGAATGAACTGTATTCTGACTCCCGTTTTCACTCCACCTCTTGACACAAAGGTTGGCGGCGAAAGACGCACCGTTCAGCTTATGAAAATCCGTCACCACGGCGGCAAATACTACTTTGATTTCAAAAATCTGAAAAAATGGATAGATATGTGCCGTGAATGCGGAATTGAATATTTTGAAATCAGCCATTTCTTCACTCAATGGGGCGCAAAGCACGCGCCGAAAATAGTTGCGCTTGACAGAAAAGGAAGAGAAAAGAAAATTTTTGGCTGGTTTACACGCACGTCAAGCAATGCATATGACGATTTTCTTCGTCAGTTTGCGGTTGCATTCATAAGATTTGTTGAGAACGAGGGGATAAAGGAAAAATGCTTCCTCCACGTTTCCGATGAACCCAACGATAAACAGCTCAAGGTCTATGCAAGGCGTGCCGCACTTATAAGAGAAATCTTCCCCGATTTCAAGGTTATCGATGCACTTTCGGACTATGAGTTTTATGAATACGGAGCGGTTAAAAATCCGATTCCCTGCGAAGATAACATAAACGCATTTGTGGGCAAAGTGCCCGAACTCTGGACTTATTATTGCTGCGGACAGGGCAAGAAATACGTTCCCAACCGCTTTATGTCAATGCCCTCACTCCGTAACAGAGTGCTCGGCGTGCTTCTCTACAAGTACGACATCAAAGGATTCCTTCAATGGGGCTACAATTTCTATAACAGCCAGTATTCAATAAAAGCAATTGACCCCTATAAAGTCACCGATGCTGGCGGCAGCTTCCCCTCGGGCGATTCATTCGTTGTTTATCCCGCAGAAAAGGGTGGGGTATATGAATCCCTGCGCCTTAAGGTGTTTTATGACGGATTTCAGGATCTGAATGCACTCAGATTGCTTGAAAGCAAAATCGGCAGGGAAAAGGTGCTTGAGCTTATTGACAAAGATTTGTTCAAGCCTCTGACCTTTATGGAATATCCCCACGAAAACGATTGGCTGCTTGAATTCCGCGAAAAAATAAATCAGATGATTAAGGAGAACTGAAATGCCCATTATTTTTGACAGCGAAAAAAAGATTTTTAAGCTTGACACCGCAACCTCAAGCTATGTTTTTGAGATATACGAGCAGAATTATATTGTTCATCTCTATTACGGCGCAAAAATTCCCGACTATAATCTTTCAGAATTCCGTTACACGGGCGGATTTGCATCTTTCAGCCCCAATAATATAAAGGTTGACGATTGGCGTTTTTCGCCCGATATCAACCCGTTTGAGTATTCGGGCAACGGCGCAGGCGATTTCAGAACATCTGCGATTGCAATCAGGAATGCAGACGGCAATAACGTTACCGATATGCGCTATGTATCCCATAAAATTTATTCCGGCAAGCCTGCAATAGAGGGTCTTCCTGCTCTTTATGTTGAGGATGACAGCGAGGCAACAACTCTTGAACTTCTTACCGAAGACGAGGTAACGGGCGTTCAGACCGTGCTTTATTACACAGTTTTTGAGAATCTCGGCGCAATGACAAGAAGCGTTAAGGTTATCAATAATTCCGACAAAACCGTTGAAATTGAAAAGGTTATGAGCACCTGCGTTGATTTCCACACAAGCGATTTTGAAATGCTTTCCCTTTACGGCAGATGGGCAAAGGAAAGAGCACTCGAAAGACGTCCTCTTGCTCACGGCAGACAGCTTGTTTCAAGCAAAAGAGGATCATCAAGCCATCATCACAATCCCTTTGCCGCCCTTGTTGATAAGGGTGCAACCGAGGATTACGGCAATGCATACGGCTTCAACTTTGTTTACAGCGGCAACTTTGTGTTTGAAGCAGAGGTAAATCAGAATTCAGGCACAAGAGTTGTAATGGGTATCAATCCCGAGAATTTCGGCTGGCAGCTTAAGGCAGGGGAATACTTCTGCTCACCCGAGGTTGTAATGGTTTATACTCCCGACGGTATCGGCGAAATGAGCCGCATTTTCCACCGACTTTACAGAAAACACCTCACAAGAGGCAAGTGGAAGAATATCAAGCGACCCTTGCTTATCAATAACTGGGAAGCAACGGGAATGGATTTCACGGGTGAACAGCTTGTAACCTTTGCGGAGCGTGCAAAAGAACTCGGTATCGAAATGCTCGTTATGGATGACGGCTGGTTCGGCGACAGAAATTCCGACCGAAGCGGTCTGGGCGACTGGCAGGTAAACGAAGAAAAGCTCGGCGGTACGCTTGCAGAGTTTGTCAATAAAATCAACGCTCTCGGCATCAAATTCGGCATCTGGTATGAACCTGAAATGATATCCCGTGACAGCAATCTTTACAGAGCGCATCCCGAATGGTGTCTGCATGTTCCCAACCGAGAAAAATCGATAGGTCGCCACCAGTATGTGCTTGATTATTCAAGGCAGGATGTCCGTGACTACATTTTCGGCGAAATGAAAAAGGTTCTTTCAACCTGTAAGATTGATTACCTTAAGTGGGACTTCAACCGCAATCTCTCCGAGGTAGGCTCGGCAATTCTTCCTCCCGAGCAGCAGAAGGAGGTTTTCCACCGCTTTGTTCTCGGTACATACGATGTTATGGACAGGCTGACAAAGGAATTCCCCGATATGCTTATTGAAAATTGCTCGGGCGGCGGCGGACGCTTTGACCCCGGCACACTCTATTTCTCACCCCAGATATGGACAAGTGACAACACCGACCCCATTGAACGCCTTACCATTCAGTTCGGAACATCAATGTGCTATCCCGCATCAACAATGGGCGCTCATGTATCTGCATCAAGGCGTACGGGCTACGACACAAAGGGCAATGTTGCTCTCTGGGGTTCATTCGGATATGAGCTTGATCCCAATAAGTTTACTGAAGAAGAAAAGAGAATTGTCAAGCGTCAGGTCAAGGAATATCATAAGTATTATGATGTAATTCATTTCGGTGACCTTTACAGACTTGTGACTCCCTTTGAAAATCCTTACAGAGTTGCGTGGCAGTTCGTTTCCGAGGATAAGAATGAAGCTCTCCTTACGAGCGTTATTATGCGTGAGCCTGCAGACAGAGCGTTCTATATCAAGCTTAAGGGTCTTGACCCCAATAAATATTATATCGACGAAGATACCGACGAGGTATATTCAGGCGCATTGCTTATGAATGCAGGTCTTGCATTCACAACTTTGAGAAACGATGACGGCGACAGCTTTGTTAAATATTTCAAAGCAATTGATAAGGAGTAAACAATATGAAAATTTGTCCCAAATGCGGCACACCTCTTGAAGATGCCGTGAAGTTCTGCACAACCTGCGGAGTCAGCTTTGAGCCTGCACATGCAACGGCAGAGCCTGCAAACAACAACAATCACAACGATCAGCAAAATCCTTACGGAGAGAATCCGTTTTTCGGTCAGCAGCCGCCTCAGAGCGCCCCTGCAGACCCCTTTGACCACACACACGAATTTGACCCGAGGGATATTTCCGAAAACAAGGTTATTGCGATGCTGCTTTATCTTATGGGAATAGTGGGCGTACTTATCGCTCTGCTTTCGCAGAATCATTCGGCGTATGTTGCATTCCACCTCAGACAGGCTCTCAAATTTATGGTTTGCAATTCGCTTATTGCGATTGTTGCGGCTGTATTCAGCTGGACATTTATTATCCCCATTGTTTGCGCAATTGCAATTATTGTTCTCCTTGTTGTGAAGATTATCTGTTTTGTTGATATCTGCAAAGGTAAGGCAAAAGAGCCTCCGATTATAAAGAATCTTGAGTTTCTCAGATAAAAAGAAACCGCACTCAGCCGAGTGCGGTTTTATTATGCCTTATTTCTTTCTGATTGCTTTTATTATTGCCGCAACGCCTGCAACTGCGCTTGCAACGATTGCCGCTTCTTTAACTGCAGTAACAACCTGCGACACATTTGTGGGTGCGTAGGAATAAATGGCAAACTTCGGTTTGTTTTTCACTTCCTTGCCGCAAAGCTCACCGAAAGTAACCGTTTTTGTTCCATAAGTGCCGTTTTCGTCAATGTCAAAAATTCTGACTCCTCTGTTAAGACCGGGGCCGTAAACATTGAAGCCTGTGCCCTGAGTGTAGCCGAGGTCAATGCCCTTGTAGTTTGCAACAAAGCTGTTGTTGTGGTCGTGACCGACGAAAAGACCCAGCATTTCGCCTTTTTCAAGGAAAGCATCAATCTGACCGCTGTTAGTGAAAGGCGCGGCAGGGGATTCGCCCATAAAATCACGAAGTCCGCTGTTGTTGGGGTCAAGGGTGTAGAATTCGTTTTTGTGGTCGCCGTATGCTCTGACAGCACCCTTTGTAAAGCGTTTTACGGGCTTGATTACATCAAAAAATTCGGGGGTGGGAATGTGCTGAAAAGCCAATGAGGGCAGGGGAGATTCATATGAATCTCTTGTGTTTCTGTACCATTCAATCTGACCTGCGTTGAGTCCGCTGTAGCCGCCGCCTTGAGCTTTTGAATGGGTGTCAAACAGATAAACAAGGAATTTGCCGCCGATATCAAGGCAGAAAGTGCCTTTATCGTCCTCGCTTGCCGCATCGGCATAAACAAATACAGGCGACTGCTTGTAGATTTCAAATTGCTCGCCGTTTTTCAGCGCAGCTTCGCCGTCGTGATTGCCGAAGGTCATTGTGAAAGGAATGTTTCTTTCTTCAAGCGGCTTTATAAGAGCCTTGATTGTTGACTCAACATTTGCCTTACCCTTTTCACCCATAAAGAATGACGAATAGCCCTTTATCTGGTCGCCCGTAAACACAACAAGGTCGGGTTTTTCGGCATCGAGTGCAGCCGAAATCAGCTTTATCGTGTCGGGAGATACCGAGGGGATTTCCTGCGTATCGGCAATCTGCATTATTCTGAATTTTCCGTTTGTAAAATCAAGCTTTTTATTCTGCATAATATCACCTGTAAAAAACCGCCGAAGTGTTTGTGCTTCGGCGGCTTTGAATTATTTGTTTTCGATGTGGCTCTCAAAACCGTACTTGGTGAGAAGAGTGTGAATCTTTTCTTTGGGGTCAAGCAAGCCGCTGATTGATTCGTCGTGGTTGAGGGTATCAATGATATATGAGCAGTACTTTGAAACATCAACGCTGACATACCAGTCTCTTGCAAGAAGCTCAGGTGTTGAATAGATAAGGTTTGTTGTGAAAACCTTGCTGATAAGACCGTCTGCATAAGCCTTGTCGAAGGACTCAAGACCGTTGCAGAAAAGACCGAATGATGTGCAGATGAAAATTCTGTTAGCCTTAAGCTCCTTAAGCTTTGTTGCAACTTCAATCATTGAATCGCCTGATGAAATCATATCGTCGATGATGATAACATCCTTGCCTTCAATGTTTGTGCCGAGGAATTCGTGGGCTACGATGGGATTTCTTCCGTCAACGATTACGGAGTAGTCACGGCGCTTATAGAACATACCGAGTTCAAGACCGAGTACGTTTGCAAAGTAGATGCATCTGCCCATACCGCCTTCATCGGGTGAAATAACCATCATATGGTTTTTGTCGATGTTGAGGTCGGGAACGCTTTTGCACATTGCCTTGATCATCTGATATACGGGCTGAACATTTTCAAAGCCGTTGTGGGGGATAGCGTTGTGTACTCTGGGGTCGTGAGCGTCAAAGGTGATTATGTTTTCAACGCCGTATTCGTGGCAAAGCTCACGCAGCATATCTGCGCAGTCGAGCGACTCTCTGCTGGAGCGTCTGTGCTGTCTGCCTTCGTAAAGCATAGGCATAATAACATTGATTCTTCTTGCCTTGCCTGCAATGGCGCTGATAGCTCTTTTGAGGTTTGCATAATGGTCATCGGGACTCATAGGCACATATTTGCCGTACATTTTGTATTCAACGCTGTAGTTGAAGGGATCGCAGAGAATAAAAATGTCAAAGCCTCTGACTGTTTCGTTGATAACACACTTGCCTTCGCCTGTTCCGAATCTGGGGAAAGCAGCCTTGATAAGGTAGGTTTCTCTCTCGTATCCTGCAAAAGGAAGGGTGAACTTATGCTCGCTGTCCCTCGCCTTACGCCAGTTAACAAGGTAACTGTCAATCTTTTTTGCAATCTGTTCGCAGCCGGGGAGTGCAATAATTCCCAGCTGACCTACGGGTATTGTTTTGAAATCTTCGTAATCAGGCATAGCTCAATTCCTCCGAAATTATTGTTATGTCTATATTCTACTATATTTCGTCAAAATATAAAAGACCATATTGAAAAATTAGCGAGAAAAAAATATACAATATTTTGTGCTTCTTTTGTTCAAAATGCCAAAATACACAATATTTTGAAAAAAGTGAGGGGTTTTGCGAAAAATCAGACATAATTTCTGTCGATAGTTACCACCGTGAAGATGCGTTCGTTTTCAGCTTTGATTTTGAGGGCAAGAAGCTCCTTGAATTCGGATTCGCTGTATTCGGAATTCCTGGGCAGCAGCACATCGAAAATCAGATTTGTGTGTGACGGACCGTCAACTATTCTGAAGTCGTGTATGGTTGCGCCGTCGCAGATGCCTGCAACGGTTTTTGCCGTCATTTCTCTGAGTCCGTGGGTGCGCTCGTCATTGATAATTGGGTCCATATGGATTGAAATTTCGATGCCGAGCTGCTCCTTGACCTGCCTTTCAATAAGGTCGATTGTGTCGTGGCTGTGCATAATATCAACATCCGCAGGCACTTCCGCGTGAAGCGAGCCGATGATTTTTGAGTTGCCGTAGGTGTGCAGCACAAGGTCGTGAATACCGACAACGCCGTCATATGACATAACCAGCTTTTCAAGCTTCTCAACAATTTCTCTGTCGGGCGGCTCGCCGAGAAGCGGTCCCATCGTGCCTCTTATAATATCAAAACCTGCATAAATAATAACAAGTGCAACAACAATACCCATAACCGCATCTATGGGCAGGTCAGTATATTTTGAAGCAACAAGGGCAATCAGCGAGCAGGTTGTTGCCGCGACATCGCCGATGCTGTCTGTTACAACCGCCTTTACGGCAACGGAATTCATAAGCTTGCCGATTTTTGCATTGAAAACCGCAAGCCATATTTTGCCCAGAATTGAGAATACAAGAACAATAACCGCAGGCACGCTGAAAATAACGGTTTCGGGGTTTGAAAATTTTTCAACGGAAGTTTTAATGAGTTCAACACCCATTATAAGTATGAAAAATGCAAGAGTCAGGGCGGATATGTATTCGACTCTGCCGTGACCGAAGGGATGCTCGTCATCCGCAGGTTTGCCTGAAATTTTGAAGCCTACAAGGTTTATAACGGAAGATGCGGCGTCAAAAATATTGTTCACACCGTCTGCAACGATGGAAACGCTCTTTGTAAGTGCGCCGAAAATCATTTTGAATACGGAAAGAACAACATTAAGAACAATTCCGACAACACCGCTTAATACGCCGAGACGGAGTCTGTCCTTTTCGCCGAGAATTATAGCGAAAGCGGTTGCATTTTTTGAGCTTTTTATTTGTTTTTTTGCTTCGTTATAACTTTTTAAAAACAGCCTTAAAAGCAGTTCTGACAAAAATATCACTCCTTAACAATGTGAACATCAAGCTGACCGTAGGGGATTGAAATACCGTTTTCGTCAAATGCAAGCTTGACTCTTTCCTGCATAAAATAGAAAACATTCCAGTATTCATCGGCAGAACACCAGATAAGACAGGCGAGATTAACGGAGCTTGCAGCGTGTTCTTTGACTGCAATAATGGGTTCGGGGTCTGAGAGAATACGGCTGTCCTCTTTAATAACATCTGCCAATACTTTTTTTGCCTTTGCAATATCGTCGCTGTAGGAAATCGAATAAATAAGGTCGATTCGTCTTCTGTTTTCCGCATTGTAGTTGATAATATTGCTGCTTGTGATGGTTGAATTGGGGATTATAACACGCTTGTTATCGTTGGTGATAAGCGCGGTATACATCATTTTGATTTCCTGCACCTTACCGCTGACAGAGCCGATATCAATAAAATCACCGCTTTTGAACGGATGGTTAAAAAGAATCTGTATTCCGCTGGCAAACTGGCTGATGCTTGCCTGCAGACCGAGACCGGCGGTGATACCTGCCGCGCCGAGTGCTGTCACAAAGGAATTCACATCAATGTTAAGCGTTGAAAGCGCTGACAGAATAAAAATAAGGTTAACAAGGAACATAACGATTGTTTTGATAAACGAATGAACGGAGGGGTCAACTCCCTTTGCGCTCATTCCTTTTACAACAAGCTTGCCGATAAGCTTTGATATCACAACACCTGCAACGATTATGACTGCAGCGGCAATCAGCAGAGGTGCTTTGTCGATTATAAGGCTTGTTATTCCTTCAACATTTCCGCTTTTTATAAGCTCCGCAAGGCTTACATCTGCGGTTTCAAGATAAATATTTTTCATCTGTTTTTCCTTCCTTATTAAGCAATATTGCTATTATACAAAAACATAATAAAAAAAGCAAGAGCATCAAAAAATGATTTTGTGTTGACAAACGGCAGAAAATACACTATAATAGTGAAGCTGAATTGGTGAAAAGGGGTTTGCCCCGTCCTTTCAGCAAAGTTGCCGGTGTGGCGAAATCGGCAGACGCAAGGGACTTAAAATCCCTCGGTGGCAACACCGTACCGGTTCAAGTCCGGTCACCGGCACCAGAATGCTTTCCGCTTGCGCATTCGGGAGCATTAATTAATGAATGATGAATAATTCGGAGCTCTTCCGGGTTTTGCATAATTTTCTCAGCAAGAGAACGGCAATTGTGGTTATGCAAATACATAAAGGGCTTCAAAATTATTCATTGTTCATTTTTTTTGCCCTTTTTTGCGTTAATTGTTGTAATTATTTTTCAGTACAGATATAATAAAATAAATTGAAAAAGTTCGTAAAGGCAGGTATGCATATGGATAAGAAAAAGCTTTATATTCTGTCCTATGATCACGGCGGATATGTGCTCTGGAAGGACGAGGTCAAGCCAAGACTAAAGAATATTTTTGAGTGGATGGAAAAATACCCCAAGCTCAGAATCGGTCTTGATTACGAATCGTTTACTTTTGATGAATTTTCACGCTGTGACCCCGAGATTGTTCAGATGATAGGGGAGCTTCTTAAAAAATACCCCGACAGAGTCGGTCTCGGCGCCACAACCTACGGTCAGCCTCTTTCGCTGACGATATCCGAGGAATCCAATGCTCGCCAGCTCAGCTATGCGGTGAGAACAAACCTTGAATATTACGGAATGACTCCGCCCGTTTATGCAATTTCCGAGTTTGCGCTCAATAATCAGACTCCTCAGCTTGCAAAGCTTTGCGGCTACAAGGCGGCAATTCTCCGTTCTCATGTTATGGGCTACGGCTACACCAAAACCTTCGATTCTGCATGGGGACGCTGGATAGGTAAGGACAAAACGGAAATGCCATCCGTGCCTGTTTACGATAAGCAGGGCAGGGGCTTCAACTGCACAACGGTTGATAACTGGATTCTTTCGCGCTGGCCCAGGCATCTCCGATATTCCCTTGAGGATTTCGAGGAAATGTTTGCAAAATACGAGCCTCTGCTTGCTTCGAGATATGATGACCTGACTCAGGAAATTGAGCCGCTTACGGAATATGTTGAAACCAAGGATAACTATGAATATGTGCTGCTCGAAGATATTCCCGAGCTTTATGGTGAGGCGGTTGATGAACTTCTGACGGACGACAACGATTTCCATGTGCAGATGCCGTGGGGCTATTGCGGCAACGAAATCTTCAACGGTGTGCGTCAGAGCGAGGTTGAAGCCGTGCAGGCGGAAAAGCTGAATGCACTTGCCGTTATGCTTGGCGGAAAGCCTCAGAAAGAAAAAATTGATGAAGCGTGGAAATACGCCCTTGCCGCGCAACACCACGATGTTACAATCTGCGGACTTCTTGAACTTGCGCGCCGTTTTATCCCCGCATCCCTCAGCGCATCGGATTATGTTAAAAACGATGCCTCAGAGGCGATTGCCGCACGCTTTGTAAATGCAGAGGGCAAGCCTGTTGCGGTTAATCTTCATTCATTTGCGGTTGACGAATGGGTTGACTATGATGGCAGGAAAATACATATAAAATTGCCTGCATTTACAGCAAAAACAGTCGGCGCCGATGCCGAAAAATATACCTTTGCGTGGAATTCCGAATCGGGAGTGCTTGAAACTCCGCTTTACCGTGTAAAGCTTACGGATTCGGGAATTGCATACATAGACGAAATCAAAACAAACCGCCGTATTTTTGATAACGGTAACGGCGAGCTTTTCACCGCCTGCGTTGAAGATGTTGATTATGCCTCAAACGGCAAATGGACGGTTGAAATATCGGATTCATCTGCTCTTGCCGTTCAGCAGGGCGATATCGGCGGAATCTCCTTTATTTTTGAAATGACATTCAACGGTGCTTCGCCCCGTATTGACTGCAAAACGCGCTTTGAGCTTCACGGCGAGCGTGTGGGCATAACGGGTGAAAAGGCGGGGCTTGAAAAATCCCTGACGGTTGACGGTCACCGCCACGAGGGCAAGCTGAATTTCAATATGAATCTCTGCCTTGATAAGGGCAGAAGAATGGTGCGTGACCTGCCTTATTCCATTTCCGATTGGGACGGTCAGGTCAGAGTTACGGAGGATTACTGGTATGTTGAGGACCGTATTCTCATTGACGAAAAGGTAACTCCCGAGGAATCCTTTAATTCAACAACATATATCAACGGCATTTACTGGCTTTGTCTGCGTGACGAAAACAGCGGTCTTGCTGTGTTCAACAGAGGCTGTATGGGCGGTATGGTTAGCGGTAACCGCCTTTCAATTCCTCTGCTTTATTCAAATCTCTATCTTTGCGGAACAAAGATTCTTGACGGCATTTATGAGGATGAATTTGCGCTTATGCCCTTTGATTCAGTCCTCACCGATGCGGATATTCACCGCAATGCTGTTTCGTACGCATATCAGCCTGAGGTTATCGCCTGCGAAAATGGTGAAGGTGATTTGACCGAGCTTGCAGCCGTAACTCTTGATGCAGACGGCGGCGAGGCTATTCTCACAACTCTTTATTATGAAAACGGCGCATATTACGCGCGCTTCTGCAACTATTCCGATGAGCCTGCAAATGCAGAATTCACCTGTAAATACGGTAAAGCGGATGCAGAGGTTGATTTGCTTTGCAACGAGCTTTCGGCGGTAACTGACGGCAAGCTTGCTTTCCGTCCTTGGGAAATCAAAACAGTAAGAATAAGATAGGAGAGTATTATGATTAAATCAATTCTCAGCGTTATTATTGTTATCCTTATGGCAATCAATCCGCAGATTTGCGAATTCCTTGACCTTGCAAAGCCTGCTCAGGGTCAGGAGCTTGATATGAGTAAGTTTGAGCTTGTGTGGAGCGATGAATTTGACGGCACGGAGCTTGACAAAAGCAAATGGGGCTTTTCCTGGTGGATATCAGACCGCAAAGGCGGTTACTGGCACGAGGATATGGTCAGCGTAAAAGACGGCAACCTTATCATCAGATCCGAGTATCTTGAAGAACCGCTTCCGAATTATTACGAGAATTCAGGCATCGATATCGAATACAAACCCGGTTGGTACACGGGCTGCATAACAACCAGAGATAAGTATGAGCAATGCTACGGCTACTTTGAGGTGCGCTGTATTTTGCCTGCCGCAACGGGAATGTGGAGTGCATTCTGGATGATGAACGAGGGCGTTTATAATGTCAATAATTCGGGCGAAGACGGCACGGAGGTTGATGTTTTTGAATCCTTCTATTATAAAGACCATTGGTGGGGCAACGACGCAATCTCAACGGGTATTCACTATGACGGCTACGACGAGAGAACTCACCACGGCGAGGCGGTAGGCAAATTCTTTATTGAAAACAACCCTTATGAGGAATACAATACCTACGGCGTTGAGTGGAATGAAAATGAGTATATTTTCTATATCAACGGTGTTGAAACAAACAGAACTTCAACCGGCGGTGTTTCAAAGAATCCCGAATATCTGCTTCTTTCCTGCGAATTTGCGGGTGAAAACGGCGTTCAGAATTCCGACAGACACGGCACGGGCGAAATATGGAAAACCCCCGATGAAAACTGGCCTGCCGATTTCAAGGTAGACTATGTAAGATGCTATCAGTATAAAGATAAAATGTAAAAAACAACCCGACTTGTGCAAACAGGTCGGGTTGCTCTTTTAATTCGCAATTCGTAATGTGAAATTCGGAATTATTTATTGCAGGGGTTGGAGACCCGACAGAAAATATCCATAGGGGACGACCTCTGTGTCGTCCCGATAAGAGTAGGGGCGATTCATGAATCGCCCGAAAATCAATAAAAAACGGACGGATGATATGATATCCGCCCCTACCAACTATTCTATATTATCTTAAAACCGCCCTCGCGGCTGTCCTCGGCGTGATGTGGGCATCATACCTTGCGTTTACAAAAAATAACAAACAAATGTTCGAAAAACTATTGAAAAATCGTTTTTCGGGTGGTATACTATGAGTGAAAAACAGCAAGGGAGATGTGTGCGTTGAGCAAAAAAGTGTATATCGCAATTGACCTCAAATCCTTTTATGCCAGCGTTGAAGCAATGGAAAGAGGGCTTGACCCGATGAGCGTAAACCTTGTTGTTGCCGACCCGTCAAGAACGGAAAAAACAATCTGCCTTGCGGTTTCGCCAAGCCTCAAAAGCTATGGCGTATCGGGCAGGGCAAGGATGTTTGAATTGATTCAGCAGGTGAAGATTGCCAATGCATACCGCCGCGAAAAAGCACCGCACAGGCGGCTTGAGGGTAAGTCATATGACGATAATGAGCTGAAATCAAACCCGTCACTTGAAATTGATTATATTGTTGCGCCGCCGAGAATGGCGCTTTATATTGAATACAGCGCTCGGATTTATCAGGTGTATCTTCGCCACGTTGCGCCTGAGGATATCCATGTTTACAGCATTGACGAGGTGTTTATTGATGCCACGGCTTATCTGAGAGTCAACGGAATGAATGCCCGTGATTTTGCCCGTATGCTCATTAAAGAGGTGCTTGCGGAAACGGGTGTTACCGCCACCGCAGGCATAGGCACAAACCTCTATCTTTGCAAAATCGCAATGGATATTACTGCAAAGCATATGCTTGCCGATAAGGATGGCGTGCGTATAGCGGAGCTTGACGAAATGACCTATCGCCGCACCCTCTGGAATCATAAACCCCTGACGGATTTCTGGCGCGTGGGCAGAGGGATATCCGAAAGGCTCGATAAATACGGTATTTACACAATGGGCGATATCGCCCGTGCTTCGATTCGGCAGGAGGATTTGCTTTACCGCCTTTTCGGAGTCAATGCGGAGCTTCTCATTGACCACGCGTGGGGCTATGAGCCTTGCACAATTACGGATATAAAATCATATAAGCCCCAATCCAACAGCGTCAGCACGGGTCAGGTGCTTCAGCATCCCTATGATTTTGAAAAAGCAAGGCTTATTGTCCGTGAAATGGCGGATAATCTTGCTCTTGACCTTGTTGAAAAAAAGCTTGTCACAAATCAGCTTGTGCTTGTTATCGGTTATGATATTGAAAATCTGACCGATGCAAGCAGGCGAAATGCATACAAAGGCGAAATCAAAACGGATTTTTACGGCAGGCAGGTGCCCAAGCACGCAAGAGGCACCGCAAATTTAGGCAGACAGACTTCCTCAACTCGGCTTATCGTCAATGCCGCAACGGAGCTTTTTGAGCGTATAGCGGACAGAAATCTGCTTGTGCGCCGAATCAATATCACCGCTTGCGGAATTATCCGTGAAAACGATGTTGACCGTACCGAGCAGCCCGAGCAGCTCAGTTTTTTTGAAGATTATGAGGAAAAACGGCGCAAGCGAGCCGAGGAAGATGAGGCGCTCGAAAAGGAGCGTCGTATGCAGGAGGCTCTTGTGACAATCAAGCACAAATACGGCAAAAATGCCATACTGAAAGGTATGAATTTCAAGGAAGGAGCAACCGCAAGAGAGCGTAACAGCCAGATAGGCGGTCATAAGGCATAGAATGAAATATGAAGATATAATAAATGAGCCTCATTATGTTTCGTCAACACGGCGAAGGATGTCAATGATTGACCGTGCGGCGCAGTTCAGCCCCTTTGCGGCGCTTACGGGTCACGGTGCGGTAATCAGCGAAACGGCACGGCTGACCGCAGACAAAGCGGAGCTTGACGAAAATGAAATAAAAATAATCAACGAAAAGCTAAGCGTTCTGCATAATCTGGAGGAAATTCATCCCGAAGCGGCAATAACCTATTTCAGAGCCGACAGCCGTAAGCAGGGCGGTGAATATCTTACTGCAGAGGGGAGAATTGACAGAATCGATGTGGAAACGGGAGAGCTTTTTATGCTTGATGGCGCGGCGATACCCGTTAACGATATCAGAGATATCCGAGGCGAGCTTTTCGGGCGACTGTTTGAGGAATAACTATTGATTTTTCTTTCTTTATATTATAAAATAATAGAGATTGAAGACCAAAGGAAGAAAGAATATGAAAAAATCACGGATTTTAAAAATTTTCATTTCGTCGGCAACGGCTGTTTGCATAGTGATTTTGCAGGCGGTTTTTGCCTTTGCGTTTATAAATGTCAGATATGCGGAAAACAATACGGATTTTGCAATAAAATCAGCCGATGTCATAAATTCATACGGCACATCCCGGAATCAGCTTGATTCTGCAGGGGAAATGCTGCGTATAATCGGCAGAACATCCGCAAAAAACTACCGTTTCACGGGCTTCGGCGCAAGTGCGGCGGTAATCGGTGCAGACGGCAGATTTCTTTTGCAGTTCAGCAATGAAAATGCGTTTGACAAATGCCTTGAGCATCTGAATTCCGACCCCGAAATAATCTATGCGGAAAAGGACAGGCTCGTTTATACCTGCGCTTCCGAGGAGGGGGAAACCGCTGATTTATCCTGGGGCGTTGAGGCTCTCGGTGTAGGCGAATATGCAGAAAAGGTTGAATATTCACCCGACACAAGCGTAACCGTTGCCATAGTTGACAGCGGCATTGAACCCGTTGATTTTGTTAAGGATAAGCTTGTTGAGGGCTATGATTTTGTTGAGAACGAAAAGGGCGGCGCAACCGACAAAAGCGTTGACAGCCACGGCACATTCCTTGCAAGCATCGTTGCCGATTGTGTTAAGGATGCGGCGGTCAGCATTATGCCCGTAAGAGTGCTGAAGTCAAAAACAGGCTCTGTTTCAACCGTTATAAACGGCATTTATTATGCTGTCGATAACGGTGCAGATGTAGTCAATTTAAGTCTGGGCGGCGTGCTGAATAACTGCAAATCGCTCGACGATGCCGTTGCATATGCGGATTCAAAAAACGCTTCCGTAGTGGTTTGCGCAGGCAACTCAAAGCAGGATATTTATAACTATTGCCCTGCGCATAACGAGAGCGCAATAACCGTTACCGCAATTGACCCGAACTTTGAATTCGTTGCGGATTTCAAACCGTGGGGTTCCGAATACGGCTCGAATTACGGCGATGCAGTTGATGTATGCGCACCGGGCAAAGCTATTATCGGCTATAATTCGAAAGGAGAAAAAACAGATTTAAGCGGCACATCGATGTCTGCGGCATTTATCTCGGCTTGCGCGGCACTCGTAATGCTTGAATATCCCGAAGCAACCGCAGGCGAGGTTCAGCAGGCAATCAAAGACAGCTGCACCGACCTTGGCGATGAAGGCTTTGATGTTTATTACGGCTACGGTCTGCCCGATATGAGCAAAGTTGTTATTGAGATTCCCGTAACGATGACGAGCGTTGCAATAAAAACGCTCCCCGAAAAGGTGAATTATACATATAAAGTTGACAGCGATATTGACCTTGACGGTCTTACGCTTGAGGTGAGTTATTCCGACGGCTCAACGGCTGTTGTTAGCGACACATCAATGATGAAAGCATCGGGTTATTCCGCAGCAACCGCAGGCAATCAAACTGTTACCGTTGAGTATGAGGGCTTTACCGTGCAATACGGTGTAAAGGTTGAATACGCCTGGTGGCAATGGATAATCAGAATTCTTCTTCTCGGTTTTATCTGGTATTAACGGCGGTGATTTTATGAAAATATTCAGGCGCATATCAGCGGCTTTTCTTGCCGTAATCGTTGTTGTGAATGTCCTCGGCATCACAAATCTTGTTCCGCATTTTGCTGTTGTTCCCGATACGGTCAAAGTTGGTATTGATTATATTTCCCTCAGCCGTAACGGCGGTGCTGTCACCGAATCGGAGTTGAAGAATGCGATAAATAATTCAAATGCACATCCCTTTGTGCTTGCGGACAAAGCGGATTTTGACCTTGTGCGCAAGGAATATGCAGAAAAAAGCTTCAATAAATATACGCAGGCTTTGAGCGATTCGGTTATCGATAATGCGGATGTACTGCTTGATATGAATATTTATCCCGTTATGCCTTATGTGCTTGATGAGGAGGACAGTATTCTGCCCATTTCCCGTGAGGTAATCAGCAGAATGGTTATCCTCGGCACGGCTTGGCAGATGACGGGTGACGAAAAATATGCCCTGCGTGCGTGGCAGGAGCTTGAGAATGTGTGCGGCTATGATGATTGGTGCACGGGTCATTTCCTTGCAACGGCTGAAATGGCGTTTGCCGCTGCAATCGGTTATGACTGGCTTTTCGATTATCTGACGGACGGTCAGAAATCTTTGCTTGCCGAAACCGTGCTTGAATATGCGGTAAAGCCTGCACTTTCAAAGAATTATCTCAAGAATTGGTTTACCTGGTCAAAGAATAACTGGAACAGCATCTGCTACGGCGGAATCGGCATTGCCTGCATGGCATTCGGGTCATATTTCCCCGATGAAGCGGCGGAATTTCTTGAAATGTGCTATGAGAATATGCCTATTGCTTTTGACAGCTTCACGCCTGACGGCGTTTATGCCGAGGGTCCGGGCTACAGCAATTCGGGTATGAATGCGATTGTTTATTTTGTTTCAACCTCAAAAAATTGCTTTGGCACGGATTACGGACTTTCCGAGATAGACGGCTTCAGGCAACTCGGCAATTTCCCCGCTTACATAACAACGCCAACGGGTGTGTTCAATTTCGGTGACAATAAAAACAGAATGTGTTACACACCCGTAATGCATTGGTATGCAACGGAATACAATGCGCCCTTGCTTGCCGTTTATCAGATGCAGGATATGCCCGAAAAGTTTTCTCCCGACACATCCGATGCAACGGAAAGAAGCTCGGGAGGCAGAGAGGATGCACTCTCGCTTTTATGGTACAACAGAAGCTACACTCAGCAAAGTGCCGATTTCTCGGGAGAGCCGCTTTCGGTTCTTCTTGAATCGGATATGGGTCAGGATATCGTGCTGATGAGAAGTGCATATCTTGACAAAAACGGAACTTTCGCAGGTATCAAGGGCGGCTATAATGGCATTAACCACGGCGACCTTGATATCGGTACCTTCGTTTTTGACTCGATGGGCGAAAGATGGGCGGAGGAGCTTGGACCCGGCAGATATGATGCCCCCGGTTATTTCCTCAATCTTCCCGCAGGCGGCAGATGGAAAAACTACTGCAAGCGTGCCGAGGGTCAGAATACCCTCGTGATTAACCCCGATTATACTCTCGATGACCAGTATGTTCTTGCTCAGAGTGAGTTCACATCGTTTGTTGAAAACGAAAACGGCGGTGCCTGCACTCTCGATATGACCGATGCATACAGAATGAACGGTGCCAAAAGCGTAACAAGAGATTTTGAGCTTTATAACAGAAGAACATCGCTGAAAATTACCGATAAGATAAAGTGTGCGGTTTCAAGTGAGATTTATTGGTTTATGCACACAAAGGCGGATATTGATATTCAGCAGGGCGGTAAAACCGCAATTCTGACCCTCAACGGCAAGCAGATGCTTGCAACTCTGCACGGTGACGGTGAATTCACCGTTATGCCTGCCGAAAAGCTTGGCGGTGCATTTGAATATGATGAAAGTTATTCCGATATCAGCAAGCTGACCGTGCGCCTTGACGGCGTCAAGCAGGCAGAAATCTGCTTAACATTAGAACCCGTAAAATAAAAATAACGCTGTCCCGATTTACGGGGCAGCGTTTTGCTATCTTGATAAAAATTCAAATGATTTTTTGCCGCTGACGCTGTGTTTTCCGTTGAAAACATCAACAGTCAGCTTATCCTCCGCACCTGCAAGTTTATAAATGTAGCTGATTTTTCCGTGAGCCTCAAGGCTTGCATCAATGGGGAAAAGCTTATCTTTTTTTCCCGATTCAATCAGCAATTCGCGGGGTGAAATGCTTGCGGCGAAGTCATAAATCTCGCCGATTTCAAGTATGTGCGGAATATAATTATCGGGGCAATGCCACATTGAGAGAATACTGCTTCTGAATGTGTTAATATAACAGCTTATGACCGTGCGTTTAAACCGTTCGTCGGTAACCGAGGCATAGAGTGCCGTCAGTCCGCCACCCGAAATACCCATACAGCCAAGCCTTTCGGGGTCAGTATTGCTCATATTGAGCAGGATATCTGCGCAGGCGGATGCCTGCATAACCCTTATTGCTGCTGTTGAAAGTCCGTATGGCAGCAGGTGATGAGAAAGCTCGTCGCAGGAGCTTATATAAAAAGGCTTTTTCAGGTCTTTTTTCAGCCTTGCCTCGCCGAATCCGAAAAGCTCGGGTGCGGCAACAATGCAACCTCTTTTTGCAAGCTCAACGGCAAAGTTTTTCTGATAGCTGTCGATATACGGCAGCTTTTTCTTTTTGCCTTTTTTTGTTATTCCGAGAATCTGCCTTGCCCCGTAACCGTGACCGCAAAGGGCAACAACCGCAGGGGCAGGGGAGGTTGTTTTTTTCGGCATAAGAATATATACGGCGGATTTCAGCCCCTCGCAAAGCTCAAAGCTGTATTTCTGCAGAGTGTAATCGGGATAATCGAGCGCATCGCCCTCTTTTTTCAATTCTCTGCTGCCGCCGTCAAGCTTGTCTACGGCAAATATTTCCCTTGCCTTTTGCCTTATGTTTTCGCTTACGGCAAGAGCATCCTCGGCGGTTTTTGCTTCACCGTAAGGATTGCCCTTGAATTTTTCATAAAGACCCGACATAAAATCATCGGGAGTATAAATGCTTTTTCTCATATGTTTATCCAATCAGAAATCGAATTTGCCAACAGGCTTTGCATTTCGGCTGTCTGTGCCGAGGTATACGGTGTATCCGCCGTCAAGCTCCCATTCACCGTTTTCGGGGTTGTAGAATCTGATATCATCAATTTCAACCTCAACGGTTGCATCAACCGTCTGACCCGCTCCGACGCTTATACGCCTGAAGCCCTTAAGAAGCTTAACGGGTCTGTCGGCATCCGTACGGTTGCTTCCTATATAAACCTGAAGCACCTCGTCGCCCTCTGCATTTCCAATGTTTGAGATTTGGGTGTTCACATAAATTTTATTTCCATCTTTTGTGCATTCGGTGTTCCCGATTTCAAATTCCGTATACGAAAGCCCGAAACCGAAGGGATAATCAGGCTCGATGTTTTTCTTGTCAAAGAGGGCGTAGCCGTGATAATAGCCGTATTCAATCTCTTTGTTTTTTGCGCCGATATGAAGAAAATCGGGATAATCGTTATCGTTTTTTGCAACGGTAAAGGGCAGCTTGCCGGCTGGGTTTTTGTCACCGCTGACAATATCGGCAAGGGCATTTCCGCCCTCGATTCCGCTGTAGAATGACATCAGCACGGCATCTGCTTTGTCTGTCCAATCCTTGATTACATATGCACTTCCGCCCATAATATTGACAACAAGCTTTTTGCCCGTTGCGGCAAGAGCGTTGATGAGTGCAACATCTTCTTCGGGTAAACGCAAATCAACTCTGTCGCCGCCAGAACCTTTAGGCTTTTTCTTGATATTGCCCATATTTACAAGGAATTCGCCCTCCTGAAGCCAATCGCTTCCTACGCATACAACAACATATTCGCTGTCGGCACAAGCGGATTTTGCTTTTTCGGGGTCACAGCCGTTGTAAAGCGCAACATTATCCTTGCCGAATCTGTTGCAGAATCCCTGATAAGCAGTAACAACATCGGGGCTGAAAACATTACTGCTTCCGTGGTCGCCGGTGTTGACCTTGTCGGCATATCTGCCCACAACGGAAATTTTTGCGCCGCCTGCAATCGGCAGAATGTTGTTTTTGTTTTTAAGCAAAACCGTACCCTTTGCGGCAACCTCACGGGCAAGCGCCTTGTGTTCAGCCGAAAGAATAACTGATTTTGGCTGCTGCTTGTATTTTGGCAATGTTCTTATGAGCGCACGCAGAATCCTGCCGACACATATATCAACATCCTGCTCGGAGATTTCGCCCTTTTTGAGTCTGTTGCGGAGAAATGCATATTTGAATGTGTAGGGCATTTCAATATCGAGACCTGCTTTTATGCTTCTTGCGGCATCGTAAATGCCAAAGAAAAAGTCGGAAATAGTAAAGCCGTCAAAGCCCCATTTGTTTCTTAAAATATCGGTCAGAAGTTCTTTGTTTTCGCAGCAATATGTGCCGTTGACCTTGTTATATGCGCCCATTATCGACATTGCGCCTGCATCAATGCATTTCTTGAAATGGGGGAGATATACCTCGTGCAGAGTGCGCTCGTCAGCCCTTGCATCAACGCTGAAACGCAGGTCCTCAATGCTGTTGAGTGCATAGTGCTTGGGGCAGGCGATGATGCCGTTATCCTGCATCGCCTTTGTAAGAGCAACACCCATTTTACCAAGCAGAAACGGGTCCTCGCCGTAGGTTTCCTGCGCTCTGCCCCACATGGGATTGCGGAGCAGATTTATGCAGATACCTGCAAAAAGATTTGCGCCGCCTGCACTCGCTTCCTTTGCAAAAACCTCGCCTACTCTGTATTCAAGCTCATCGTCAAATGCGGCACCTCGGAGCATAGAAACGGGGAAGCAGGTGCTTTTGCCAAGCACAATACCTCGCGGTCCGTCTGCAAAAAGCACCTCGGGGATTTTCAGCCTTGGACAGCCGCCTGCGGGATAAGGCTCCGCATTATAAAATCTGCCGTTTTTCAGAAAGTTTTTAACGGTTATTTTCATTGCATGACCCTTAAGCATTTTCAACTTTTTGCTGAGGGTCATTTCTTTGATAAGTTCATCCGTTACTTTGTGCAGAGTTTCATCCGTGGGATTGGCTTTGTATAATTCGGTTGCCTTTATAAAATCCATAAAGTGCCGCCTTTCATTCGTATTTTTCTTCAATGTTTCCGAGGTATGCCTCAAAGGGCTTTTGAGGTGTGGGGATTGGTGAGGTTTCTTCAAAATAAACCTTGTTACCCTGCGTTACCGTCAGATATCTGCGGTAATCCTTGTTTTCGTTTATTATTTTGCCGTTTTCCGTGTATATCGCGCCGCCTCTGCTGCCCGTCAGGGGCATTTCGCCGATTATTGTAATAAGCAATGCCTTTGCGCTTTTCAGCATATCAAGGTCATAGTAATAATCGCTCAACGACTTGTGGGATAAGGGATAATTCTCAATAAGCCCGTCAATTTCAACGAGCAATTCACGGCATTTTTCACCGTTTCGGATAAATGAGGCGTAATTGCTCATTTTTTTGCGGATAAACGAATAATCGGTATTACTGTCAACCGTGAAGTTTTCGGCAATATTTTCAGAATCCTTCAATGCGTTTTCAATTGCAAAATCACTCGGCTCGGGTCTTTGAACTGTTGCAATATGTTTTGCGCAGATAAGACCGCCTACCTGAGTGTCGTTGAGCGCGGAGCCGCCGGGGCGTGTAAGCCCGAATGAGCCTGCCGCCTCGCCGATAACATACAGTCCTTTTATCTCTGTCTCATAGTTGCCGTCGGTATAAATTCCGCCGTTGTTATGCTGAGCGCACACGGCAATCCTCAGTTTTTCCTTGTTTATATCGATGCCTTGCCTTGCATAAACATCAATTGCCTTGCTGTTGAGCTTTTTCAGCCTTTCAATCGGAGTTTCAGCCGTTGCACCCGTTTCGGAGAGATATTTTTTTGCCTCATCCGAAAGTCTTTCAAAGCAGAAATTTTCAGGGTTTCGGGTGAAATCAAGATAAACTTGTCTGCCTTGCTCTGTTTCATTATGCACGGCAATGTCAATTTTTGACGATAATTCTGCTCTGTCATAGCTGAAAGGCCATTGATAGCCTTTGAGGAAAACATTGCTGTATGCTTCGTCCGCACAGCTGAAATATTCGGTCAGGAATTCGCTTTCATTTCCGTTTTTATCAATGCTTACAAATTTCGGGATAACCTGCATAAAGCTGCCCGAAACATTCCAGCGGAAATCAACTGATGAAAGTCCGTATTGCCACTGTGAATAGTTGCAAAGCCTTGCGCCTGCTTCAATCAGAATTCCCGTCATACCGTGCTGTGATTCAGGATAGACGGAGCTTTCGTATATGCAGGCAGGTGCGCCCGTTGCGGCAATAATGTTTTTTGCGGCATACACCTCGGGCTTACCCGTTGCCGTGTTGAGTACGGCAACACCTGCCGCACAGCCGTTTTCGGTTATGATTTTTGTTACCTGACGGTTATTAAAAACGGGAGTTTTATTTTTATTAATGACAACATCCTCAAGCCTTTGTGTCATAATTCTTGATGTGAGAGGACCCACCGAGGTTGCTCTTGATGTGCTGTCGTGGTCTGTTTTATAGCCGGGATAGCCGCCGAATTCATCCGTCGGGAAATTCACGCCGTAATCGCAAAGGCGCATAAAGCATCTTGCGCTGTTTGCCGCCTGCTGATAAGCCTTTATGCCGTCGCAGCAGCCGAGAGAGCAGATATCCTTTGCCATTTTATAAGGGCTGTCCTCGGATAAACCGTCCATCGAGATTTTATAATAGGTCTGCTTGTCGCTGCCCGTGTTGCGTGATGTACCCCAAAGTCTGTTTTCCGTAATGACGGCAATATCCGTCACACCGTGTCTGAAAAGCCAGTCTGCCGCGCCGTAGCCTGCCGCACCGCTGCCGATTATTATTGCATCAAATATTTTCATAAGCATCTCACATTGAAACCGCCGTCGCAGTCGATAACCGTGCCTGTGCAGAAATCAAAATCACCTTTTGCAACAGCCGCAACACATTTTGCAATATCCTCAGGCTGACCCATTCTTTTAATCGGTGTCAGACCGCCGTCAATAAGTTTTTCGTATTTTTCTTTCACTTTTGCCGTCATATCCGTTTCAATAATACCGGGGCGGATTTCGATAACGCTTATACCCATTTCCGCAAGCCTTGCGGCGTAAAGCTTTGTAATCATTGAAATTCCCGCTTTTGAAACACAGTATTCGCCTCGGTTGACCGAAGCGGTGTATGCCGACATTGATGATATGTTGACTATCCTTGCTTTACCGCTTTGAGCAAGCAGGGGAACAAGCTTTTGCGTAACAAAGAATGTACCCTTGAGGTTGATATCCGTTACATAGCTGAAATCCTCGGGAGTAATTTCAAGGATATCCTTTCTCACTTTCGGAGCAACGCCTGCATTGTTGACAAGCAAATCGAGCCTGCCGAAATTGTTTTTCACATATTCGGCAAGCTTCTCAATATCTTCAATTTCTGAAATATCCGTTTTGACAAAACGGAACTTCTCCGCATATTTTGCGGAAAGCTCGTTTGTATTCTCGTTTTCGTTTCTTGCGGTTGCGATAACCGTAAAGCCCTCGTCAAGCAGTTTTTTTGCTATGCCGAGGCCTATTCCTCTGCTTGAGCCCGTAACAACGGCAACCATAATTTTCACCTATTTCTTAAGTACATATTTCTGATAGTAGGGCATATAAACCTCGCTGTCCCTGACGGGGCAGCCTGCAACGGTTGCATTCCTCATAAGCTGAGAGCATTTGGTGCATTTAATACAGACCTTGCTTTTTTCGAGCCTGCCGTTTCTGAGATAATCCGTATAGAAATCGGGATACGCAAATGTCATTCTGCCGAAGCCTGTAAAATCCGCAACGCCGTCACCGATGATTTGCGCCGCATAGTCAAGTGCGTTCTCTCCCTCAAAGCTGAGTCCCGATGCAATGAATTTTATGTTCGGAAAAGCTTCGTTAAGCTCTTTTGTAATATCGTAAATGCGTTTCATACCAACGCTTCCGTCCTCGGGTGCGTTTAAGCACGGGCGGTTGATGTGAGGAATAAGATAAGGGTTGCCGAGAGTAAGATTAATCAGTTCAATTCCTTTTTTCTCAAGCTCTGCAATTATAATTTTTGTTTCTGTAAGGTCGATTTCATTGTTTTCATTTACGCCGTAACCGTAGGGGTAGGGGAAGCAGTCGCAGGCATTGAGCCTTGTTGTTACCAACAGATTTTTTGCCGCATTTTTAACGCTGTCTATGCAGTCAAAATAAAGCCTTGTTCTGTTTTCAAGGCAGCCGCCGTAAATACCTTCACGGTTTGTTGCACTCAGAAATTCGTTGAAAAGATAACCGTGGCAGCATTTTACATCCGCGCCGTCAAAGCCTACTTCCTGCGCAAGCCTTGCCGCTTCTGCATATTTCTGCGGAATATTTGAACAGTATTCATCGCTTGCAATCACATAGGGCTGGTCCTCTTTGCCGATTTCCCAATGGCTGTTTCTGTATGCCACAATCGGCTCGGGAGTGCCGTTGGGTTTGCTGAATCTGCCGCTGTGGGTAAGCTGAACAATAATAATCGGTGCAAAGCCGCAGGTGTCAGTTGCAGTTTGTTTTATTTCATCAATAAGCAGCTTAAAGCTCTCTTTTGTTTCTTCGTTCAGATAAAGCTGACGGGGATTTGCTCTGCCCTCAGCGCAGACCGCCGTTGCCTCAAACCAGATTATTCCCGCGCTTGAACGGGCAAATCGCAGATATCTGCGCCTTGTAAGCTCATCGATTGCTCCGTTATTCTTTCCGTCGCATCCCTCCATAGGGTGAAAAACTATTCTGTTTTTTATTTCTCTTCCATAGATGCTGACGGGACTCTCAAAAATATTTTTCATTTCATTTCCTCATCTGAAAAGCAATTTCATAATATGCGGTTTTTTTGTTGTTATGTTATCGGGCTTAAGGTCAATAACCCTGACCATATCCGATATTTCATTTACTGTCCAGAGCGAAACGGGCAACCCGTTTTCTCTCATTTTTTCAATAAACATTTCATTTGCGTTTTTGAAATTTGAATTTATACCGATTGCACCCAGCGATTTTGCATTATCCGCAACAGTCTGTGCGGCACGGGGGTCGGATGCTTCATCGGGCGTGACATTATGGTTAAGGTAGTAGGGGATTGACGATGTGCTTTTCACTTTTTCAACCCAATCGGCAAAAACACCCGTGTAAAATACTCTGTCAAAAAGACCTGCTTTTTTTACGAGTCTGTCAACCTCTCCGAGATTTGCCGTTGATTTTATGTCAAGATTTATTCTGCAATTTTCGCTTTTTGCAACAACGGCAAGCGCATCTGCAAGCAAAATCCCCTGATTCTGCGAGGGGGCGGAATTGTGGATAATTACGGGAGTGCCGTCAGGGCGGAAGCTGACATCAAATTCAACAATCTTTGCATCCGCCTCAAGAGCAGCTGTGATTGATGAAGGGCTGTTTGCCTTTGTATGCATTGCTCCTGCGTGGTATGTAATCGTCAAGCCGCAAAAATCTTTGGTTTTTATATGCTTTTTTGCTTTTGAAAGCTTAATTCTTGCTATATCAGCCGTGCATAATAATTTCTGCACCGAAAAACTCATAAAACCACCTCATATTTATTTAATTAAACCATATTTTATTTGATGTGTCAATGAATAATAATCCGTAACATTAAGTGTGAATTGTATAAAAGTTATTGAACTTTGAAAAAAATTGTGTTATTATTTAACAAACACTTGGGATGGAGGAGATTGCTTGAGCGAGAATACTAATTTGGCTTATGACGAACAGAATCAGGGCATAGTTATCGACTATGAAAACGGCGTCAAAAATCCGCTTCTGCGCAACAGACGTTATGTAGGTCAGAAGGAACGCATCGGCTATCTGCTCAATGACGTTTCGGGCAGCTTCAATATTGATAAATACAAGGATCGTTTTATTTACGATATAGTTAAGCTGGATTTTGATTTCCTTGCAATTTTCGGCTTGTTCTCGGGTGTATGGGATGTTCTGAATGATACTTTTATCGGCGTTCTTGTTGACCGCACCCGCACCCGTTGGGGCAAGTTCAAGCCCTACATCCTTCTGGGTAAAATTCCCCTTACCCTGATTGGCTTGTGGTATTGGTTTATGCCCGTTGTGTTTGCGAACACATCTGCGGATTTCGCACCGAAACTGTTGTTCTATGCAATATTCACCGTTATTTGCGAAACGGCAGGAACATTCACCGCCATTGCAGGCACAGGCTTTATGTCCACCATAACGCCCGACCCGCTTGAGCGAACAAGTCTTATCACAATGGCAAAGCTGTTTTCGGGTCTTGTGGGTGAAAAATTGCCTGAGCTTGTGTTCGGTCTTTTGCTTGACCTCGTCAACAATCAGGTCGTTCAATGGGACAGAACAAACCTTTTCCTCGGCTTCGGTATATTTACCGCACTTGCAGGCTGCGCAATGTCGTTCTATTTCATATGCGTAACCAAAGAAAGAGTAACACAGTCCATTGAAAAGCCCAGCATCCTTCAGGGTCTTAAAGCGATTCTCAACAACAGACCGATACTTCTTTATACACTTTCGGAATTCCTTGCAGGCTTTGCGGTAAGCAAGAGCAGAATAAATTATTATATCGATGTTCTCGGCTCGGCTACATATCAGACACTTGTCGGTATTCCCGCATCGCCCATTTCAACAATCAGCTATGCATTTATTGCTCCATTGAGAAAGAGATTTTCAACAAAGGCAATCTGGATTTTTGAAGATGTCTGGACCGATGCTTGCTGGATGATGGTATTCGGTATCGGCTCAATAGGCGGAATGAAGAACGGATTATACAAAAACAAATGGGTAATGCTTCCGCTTATGGCAATTGAAGAAATGCTTGAAATGTGCGTTTACGGACTCAGGCATGTTATTCCCGATGAAATTCTTAACGAAGCAATGGACTATTGCGAATGGAAAAACGGCTACCGTGCAGAGGCGATGACGGGCGTTGCGAGAGACCTTGTTAAAAAGCTGCAGGGTATTGTAATGGGTTCAATACAGAACTTCATTATGAAGCGTATAGGCTATGTTCAGGGTCTTGCAATCGGTACTCAGGCGGATTCCACAAAATGGTGGATATTCGCAATGGGAACGGGTATTCCCGTTATCACGGGTGCGTTGGGTATTATCCCCAAGTTCTTCCATAACCTTAACGGCGAAACAAGAGACCGTATGTACCGCGAGCTTTTTGCAAGGCGAGAGGCAATGCGCAATGCAGTTGAGCAGGCAAAGGATGCCGATGAGCTTGCAAAAATAGCCAAAGCACAGATTAATAAAGAATATGTTCAGGATTAAAAAATGTGGGAGTACCGCTTGGGTACTCCCGATTTTTTATGTATTCATATATATTGCATCAAGGTAATTGAAAAGCTCGGTGCCGTTTTCTGCGAAGAAATAGCTGCCGCCTTTGTTTACCACAACACCGCCGTTGTAAAGCATAAGCGAATGTTCATAGCCGTTACCGTCAATAACCGTCAGAAGATAAGAGCCGTAGAGCGTTTCGGGCTTTTCTATGGGGCTGAGCTTGAGGTTGTTGCAAAGCTGTGATACCCTTTCAATCTGACGGCTGTCAAAAAGGGTATAGGTGTAATTTGTGCTGTATGCCGCAAGAGTGAAATCTGCCGAAACGGGATTTTCGATTTTTTGCGTTACACCTGCTTTTTTGACGGCTTGCTTTGTAACCGTGAACTCGATTTCATATCCTGCGGAGTTCTTCATTTCAATATCTGTGCAGAAATTCGGTTTCAGCTTATATCTTCCGTTTTCGGGATTGTTGAAGTATTTATCAAGGTGATAATATTCGGGTAAGCTGTATGTATATTTTTCATTTCTGTCAAGAGTGGTAGTTTTACCCGGGTCGATTTCTCTGATTTGCTCAAAATCCGTCCATTGACCGTTTTTTTGTTTCTGAATTTCAAAATCACTGTTTTGATAAAGACCGTTTCCCGGCTCAATGGTGTAATTCACATAAAGAACGGCACCCGAATATCGATCAACAGTCAGCTCAATTCCCGTCAGGCTTGTTTTGCCGCTGATGTTTGATTTTACATCGGTTATAACATATACCGTTTCAGGCTCGGACTCGGTTGAGTTATTCTGTTGATTTTGCAAAGTTACATATCCGTCGATTGTGCTTGCATAAGCAGGCTTTATGTACTTGGTGGTTGTTGTGCTTTTTGTCGGTTTTATCTGCTTGCCGTTTGTTGAAGCCTGTGATTCTGATTGAGTCTCTTTTACGGTTGCAGCGGTGCTGTTATCCGTTGATTCTTCGGTTACAGCCGTTGCCTGTAATGAGGTGCTGTTGGTTTCTTCGGCAGAAAAATCATTTGCTTTGTTGCAGGCGCAAACGGTAAAGCAAATCATAAATGCCAGAAAAATGCATATTAAATTTTTGTTCATCTTTTCTCCCTTTCGTTCTGCCCTCGGTTGCCCGAGGGCGTTTGTTTTACAGCAGGTGAACCGTTTCAGAGGTCAAAGCCTCATATAAATCTACACCGTTGCTGCAGAAATAGGTTTTACCGCTTATTTCAATAACACCGTGCGGATGGATAATAAACTTGTACTTATAACCCTTGTTATCAACTATTGTTGCTCTTACGGGCTTGGGGCTGACGGGATTGCCGTCAGGCACCTCTGTCCTGAATTCGGATGTGCTGTAGAGTTCTGCTATTTTTTGCATTTCAGTCTGGGTGTATGCCGTGTAGTGGAAATTGTCGTTATCTTTGGGTGCAGTTTGGATTTTTACGGGAACTCCCTCAATTTTCAGCGAGTTTATTTCCTCAATCATAAAGATTTTTACCGTGAATTCAACAATGATTTCCGATGGGTTTTCACCAACAACGGGCAGGTGTATGCGATAGGTTCCGCCCTCAAAATTCAAAAAGAATTTGTTAAGCGGCAGCTGCGCCGCGGCAACCTTCTCAGGCTCGGCAAATAAGGCTTCAAGAATAATTTGCTCATTTATCTGCTCAAGGCTTTTCCAATTCCCGTCGGTAAATTTTTCGATCGTATACTCCTCTGTATAGGGTACGGTAGTGTTACTGCGATTTATAAAGTGAAGCCCGAAGAATCTTTCGGTTACCTCAAAACCGATAAGGTCAAAGCCCTCAATCGGAGGAGTGAATTTCAAATCGCTAACTATAAATTCTCGTGAAAAGATAACCCCTGATGAGCCGTCGGCGGTTGTGGTTGTTATATTGGGGTTTTTGTAAATGTCGGTAAAACCGTCGGGTGAGGTTGTTAAAATATTGGAGTTGTATTCATAGATATCCGTCAAAGGCTCATAACCCGAGTTGACCATATCTTGCATTTTGGCGGTGTATATGCCCGAAATTTGCTCATAAAGCTCCGATGAATTAAGATTTATGACGGAGCTTTGGCTGTATTCGGCATTATAATCCTCGATTTGCTCCTGATAAATGCGGAATTTATAATTTTTGTTCTTTTTATCCGTAAGCTCTACGGTATAAGAGCTTGAATGATAGGCAAAAGTTGAATTTTCCATCGAATATGAAAAAACTGATTTTTTGAGCAGTTTTTCAATGGATTTCAGCTCGCTTTCGTCAAGTGTCACCTTGTTGAGAACAGACGAAGTGCGGTAAACCGTTCCTGTTACAAAATCGGCAGCTACTTCTTCGAACAAACCCGGATTATAGCCTGTTCTGAGGCTGTCATATGTAAGAGAGGGGTTACTGAACGGTGAGGGTGTAAGGTCATCAACCTTGAATCTGATATAATAGTTTTCATATTCCTTTGATTCGTCTGTCAGAACATAAAAAGTGATTTCATATTCACCCTCTTCAAGCCCATCGATGTATTTGTCGAGATACGCAAAGTAAAGGGTTTCTCTGCCTGCCTGCTTACCTGAGGGAACAAAGAGGTTGCCGTCCGATGAAAGCTTTTTTGCTTCATATGGAATGTTTTCTCCGTCGGAAATTTTTGAAAGCTCATAGTAATTGCTTATTTTGTATTCGCTCAGACTGTTTTCTGTTATAAAGCTTATTGCGGCAACGGGCTTGCCGTAGCAGTCGGATACAAGCTCAAAGCTATTTGCTTCAAGACCGTCAAGCGCCTCTCCAGAGTAATATGATTCAAAAACGCCTTTTGTGTATACCCTGATTTTTGAATAATGAGCCTTAAGCTGCTTTTCGGCACGCTGATACGCTCTTTCACGCACATCAAAATCATACTGAATTGTTTCGGGTAATTCGGGGATTTCTTCTTCAACCGCTTCAACAGATATGATATTTCCGTCCGCATCAAAGCTCGCTTTGAATCTGCCCGTCGGAGGCACCTCGGTAGGATAAAGATAATCCTCATATCTCAGCAATTCTTCGTATTTAAGGTCAAAACTGTAAATTCTGCTCCATCCGTAAGCGGTTGATTTATCCTCGCTTAATGTAACGATTTTTGCTCCTGCTGTGTAAAGAGTATATCTGTTGTTTTCGTTGGAATAAGCTTCCTCACAAAACTTATCTTCAATATAATCTTCAATCTGTGTTTGCATATCGCCGTATTCATCTTTGATGACAACAGCATTTGTGAGGCATACGGCGGCAGCAACAATGCAAAGAATTATGCACAGAATAATTGCGATTATCTTGGGCTTTTTGAAATTCAGAATGTTGACAACACGCTTTTCAACGCCGTTTTCGCCAAAGGAAAGGGGAGTGCCGAATGAAAGCTTTTTGTTGGCGCTGACGGTTACGAGAGTAAAGCTGTAAGCCTTTTTTGCTTCTGCGCCAAGCTTGCGCAAAACGCTTTCATCACAGCTCATTTCCATATCATGCACGGCAAGCGTATATCCAATCCAAACAAAGGGGTTAAACCAATGCAGAATAAGAATTGCAAAGGAAACAAGCTTTGTTATGTGGTCAAAGCGGCGGATATGATTTTTTTCGTGAAGAATAACATATTTCGCCTGATTTTCCTGCATACCGCAGGGCAGGTAAATTTTTGGCAAAAGTACACCGAAAACAAACGGTGAACGGATTTTGTCACATTCAAAAACATTGTCCGTAAGCTTTGTTGCAAATCTGACCTGCTTTTTGACTTTTATTAATGAAACAATTCCGTAAACAGACATTCCTGCAATACCTGCCAGCCAGACAACGCTTGCAACCGAAAGGATTATTTGCATAGGATTAACGCTTGCGGCAGGCTGTGCCGACGGCAACACCGTGTTTATAACTGTATCGGCAACCGTGATACCCGTTTTGATTTCAGGTATTTGCATAAGTGCAATATCCTGCGGAATATAACCGTTTGATGTGGTATTCCCGATTTGCGATGCTTCGGAAGGAGCAGGAAAAAGGTTGAATATGCTGAGCATCGATGAAAATGAAAACGGGCAAAGCAATCTCAACCCTGCAACAGCCCACAAACAGTATGAAAATATTTTCGGTGCTTTTTTCAGAAGAAGGCGCAAAATAAGAATAACCGCAATTATGTAGCTGCCCGTTATACTCATATTGAGGATGGTTATAAAAATCTGTTCAATAAAATCAAGCATTTTTATTCCTCCTTATGTGAGTTGATAAGCTCGGTCAGGCGCTGTGCCTCCTTTTCGGAAATGGTTTTGCCGCCAAGAAAGGATGCAAGGAATGAAGGCAAGGAACCTTCAAAGGTGCGTTCAACGAAGCTTTCGCTTTCATTTGCCTGCACCTCCTCTTTCGGCACAAGCACGGAAACAACGGCGTTCTCGTTCTGAATAAGCTCTTTTTCGCACATTTTTCTGATTGCATTGTAGGTTGTGGATTTTTTCCAGCCGAGCTTTTCCTTGCAAAGCTCAACAAGTCTGCCCGAATTAACGGGTGCATTGTCCCACACAACGCACATAAATTTGTATTCGCTGTCCCATAATGTAAGGTCGCTCATTTTAATTCCCCGTTTCATAAATATGTAGGTTTGCAGTTACAAACCTCACCTTAAGTTTATAATTACAAACCTCGTTTGTCAAGCCGAAAAACAAAATTTGTATTCTTGCATAAAATGAGGTTTTGAAACTTGTGCAAAAAAGCAAAACCGCAAGCCCTCGGGACAGGGAGCTTGCGGTTTTTAATGTTCGTATTGATGTTTATTTGTCTTTCTTTTTCTTGATCAGAACTATTGCAGCTGCAGATACTGCAAGTGCGGCAAATGCCGCAAAACCTGCTGCAGATGAGCCTGTTTCGGGGATATCGGTATCCTTTGCTGACCATTTTGCTTCAAATGTGATGTCATTCTTGGGCATTGTTTCAGGCACTTCGGGACTCCAGCCTGCAAAGTCGCAGCCGTCCTTTTCGGGGTCGGCAGGTACTGTTATCTTCTTGCCTGCCTCAATGTTGTAGCTTGCATAAACCTTGCCGTCAACCTTGTAGGTTGCTTTGTAGGTCTTGGTTATATTGCCGACGATTGAGGAAAGACCGATAACGGCAATGATGCCGCCGATAATCGAAAGACCCGTGATTGCCGCCGCGGTGAGTCCGATTACACCGCCTGCAATTGCAACGCCGCCGATAACAATTGTAACGAAATCCTTGTCAACCTCGTACTGCGCTTCAAACACAAGGTCCTCCGCAGGCATAACAGCGGGAATTTCGGGAGTCCAGCCCTTGAATTTGTGGGCGAACTTTTCGGGATTTGTTTCGGGTACGGGGATTTTATCGCCCTCGGTTACTTCATATGCCGCATAGGTCTTATCCTTGCTTGCCATATAAGTTACATTACCGCTTTTGAGCCATTTTGCTGTGAATTCAACATCCTCGGCAGGTACGGTTTTGTAGTCAAAAACATTTTTACCGTCGTTGTCATACCAACCTGCAAAAACATAGCCTTCCTTTTCGGGGTCGGCAGGTACTGCATCATCCATGCTTGACGCAAAGGGAACGGTTGCTTTCTTAACCTCTGTTTCATCCGAAATGAATGTGATGTTTACTTCCTTGAGTGTCCAGGATGCCGATGCTTCAAGGTTGCTTTCGGGCATTGTTTCAGGCAGCTTATCTTGCTTTTCGTTGATTACCCAGCCGCTGAAAATATGACCCTCTGCAGCCTCGGGTGCTTCGGGAGGCACGATTGTGTCGCCTGCCTTGTAGGTCTGTACTTCGCCGTATTTCTCGCCGTTTGAGTAGTAAGTAATCGTATACTCTTTGACGGGTTCGGTGGTTTCGTTATTTTCGGGCTGTGTTACGGTTGTTTCGCTGTTTTCCGTTGTTGTTTCCGTTGCAAAACCCGAAAGGGGAGTTGCGGTCAGAATGAATGCAAGTGCCGTAAGCACCGCAAAAAAGCGTTTGATAAATTTGTTCATTTTATTCCTCCGTTTTATTGAATTTTTGAAGGCATACTCTGCGGTGTCCCCGTCCGCATCCTGACGCACGCTTTCAAAGTTCGGTAGAATTATAGCTTTTTTGCTCTCTTCATTCAATTGTTGCGCTGTTAATTTTGTGTGAACGGGCGTAAAACATTTTGTTTCGCAGAAATGAACTTTTGTAAAAACAGACGGATATCTGTTCAAAATTTTACATATCTGCCAGATTCAGCGTGAAACGGGTTTTTCTTCTCCGTCAAGCAGGCGTGCAATGTTACTGCGGTGCATAATGATAATCAGAACCGAGCAAGCGGCTGAAAACACGAAGCCTGCCCTTGAATCCGCAAAAAAACAGGCGAGCAACGGATAGACCGATGCACATATACACGATGCAATTGATGCCGTTTTTGTGACAAGTGCGATAACCGCAAACAAAGCAATCAGCGCAGCCGCAACCGCAGGCATAATTCCCATTGCCGCGCCTGCCGCCGTTGCAACGCCTTTGCCGCCTTTGAAGCCGAAGAATATCGGAAAGCAATGCCCGAACTGAACAAAAAAGCCTGCAAAATAAATGCATTCATAAGGCGCGTTAAAAAAGAAAATCAACACTCTTGCAATCAGAACAGCAATAAGCCCTTTGGCAAAATCGCTGAGAAAAACCCATAATGCCGCTTTTTTGCCTGCTGTACGCAGAACATTGGTTGCCCCTGCGTTGCCGCTGCCAACGGTGCGGATATCTCTGCCGCCGAGCCTTTTTGAAATTATAACGGCAAAACTGATGCTGCCCAGAAGATATGCGGAAATGATGCTGATAACAATAAAATTCATAAAAAATCACCCGTTGGTTATTTTGTCCAACGGGTGAAGCTTTTATTTATTGACTTTTCTGCGTATTTCTTCAATGCTCATTTCGGTCAGAACACCTTTTCTTGCGTGAAAGCATTTTTTTCCGAGTTCAAAAATATGAATATCATTTTTGAATGAATCGGAATACACATTTATGAATTCCGCATCGGGCAAAGCTTCCGCAAGCCTTAACGGCTTTTGCTTATCCTTGCAGTTGAAGCCGTCTATTCTGCCTGTTTTCGGATTCATTCTTGTTGCAATCAGCGTATGCACATCGTATTTTTCGCAAATCGGTTTGAGAAAAAATTCGGGTGATGCCGAGCAGACAACAATGGGTCTTTCTCTGCTTTCGGGATTGAAAATGGGGTAAATATATTTCTCTTGATTATCCCAGAATTTTTTTGCCATTTTCTCGCCGTCGATAAAACGGAGAAATGAAAAGCATCTGCCCTTGAATTGATCGCCGAAGCCGAGAAAGAAAAGAATCAGATTAAGCAAAAGCCACGGAGCCAAAAGTATAAGATAAGGTCTGTGCAGGATGCAATAGAAAAGGAACACCGTTTCCGAATCCTGCGGATAAACCGTTTTATCAAAATCATACAGGTCAAACTGATTTTCAGGCATTGAAGGTCACCTTTTTGCCCTTGAGTTCAACTGCCTTTTCCTTGCCGTCAACAATAACTGTGAATTTACCCTTACCCTCAAGGCTGTAGCTTGTGAGCTTGCCGTTTTTCCATTCGATGTCAACAATGACATTACCTTTTGCAAGCAGACCGCTTACCTTACCGTCAGTCCACTTTGAGGGGAGTGCGGGAAGGAGATAAATTTTGCCGTCGTAGCTCTGCATAAGCATTTCGGTGATGCCGCTTACAAAGCCGAAGTTACCGTCAATCTGGAAGGGGGGATGAGCATCAAAAAGGTTTTCGTATGTGCCGCCGCCCTTTGTGTAGTTAACGCCGATGCTCTTGACGGGACGGAGCTGTAATTCAATGAGCTTGAGTGCGTGGTCGCCGTCAAAAAGTCTTGCCCAGAAGTTGATTTTCCAGCCGAGGCTCCAGCCTGTGCCGTTGTCGCCTCTGCGTTCAAGCGTTCTGCGGCAAGCCTTTGCAAGCTCGGGTGTGCCGTCAACGGTGATAAGGCGTGCGGGGTGGAGAGCATAGAGATGCGAAACATGTCTGTGATGCATTTCAACCTCGGGATAATCGTCGTCAAATTCAAGAAGCTGACCGTCGCTGCCAAGCTTGAAATCCGCCATATTTGCAATGGTATCCTTAAGCTGTGCGGCAAATTCGCCGTCAATGCCGAGAATATTGCAGGTTTTAATACAGTTTTCAAAAAGCTCGCGTGCAATTGACATCGACATTGTTGAATATTTGCCTACGCAGCAGGGCTTGCCCTCATATTCAAAGGTGTTTTCGGGTGATGTGCCGGGAGCAAGAACAAGCTTGCCTTCGTATTCGGTCATTATGTCGAGATAGAATTCTGCCGCCTTTTTCATTACGGGATATGCGGTATCTCTGAGGAAATCAACATCGTTTGTGTATTCGTAGTGGTCAAAAAGATGCTCGCAGAGCCAGCCCGATGAGCCGTGCCAGAATGCCCACTGTGCGCTGCCTGCAACGGGGGTTGAAAGGCGCCAAATGTCAACATTGTGATGAGATGTCCAGCCCTTTGCGCCGTACTGTCCCTTTGCCGCATTCTCGCCGCTGATGCTCAGCTCTTTAATCATATCAATGAGGGGATAATTGACCTCAGGCATACGGCACATAAGCACGGGCCAGTAGTTCATTTCCGTATTGATATTAACGGTATAGTTTGAATGCCAGGGAGGAGTGATTCTGTCGTTCCAGATGCCCTGCAGAGTTGAAGGCTGTGAGCCGATTCTTGATGATGAAATTGCGAGGTATCTGCCGTAGTTGTAAACAAGCGTGATAAGCGCAAGGTCGCTCTTGTCTCTTTTGAATGCATTAAGGCGCTTGTCCGTAGGCATATCGCCCTTACCGCCGCCGAGGTCAAGCTTGACTCTGTTGTAAAGCTCGGTATAGTCTGCAATATGAGCATCCTTTTCTTTGTCGTAATCGCTGACAGCTGCAATGCGTTCCATACAGGGGGTTATGTATTCCTTGCCGTCAAGGAAAGGATGCTTGTTCCAACCGTTGAAGCTTGTATCGCTTGTGAAGAAAAGCACGGCATATGTTGCGTCGGAAACGCGGATGCAGTTTTCAACTGTTCTGAGCGAGCCGTCGGTAATAACCTTGACTGCCGCACGGAAACAGACACCTCTCATCTCAGGCTCGTTAAAATATCTTTTGTTGCCCGATTCGTTGTCAATGTTGTTTTCACCGTGACATTCTCCGTCAAGAATAACCGTATCGTTAACTGCAACGCTGCTGCTGAGGAGCTTTGATGTGAGACCGAAGGTAAAGGTCATTTTGCCGCCCTCGGCAGTAAGCTTTGCGGCGATGACTTTTGCGGGATGCGATGCAAAATATTCTCTTGTATATCTGATTTTGCCCTGAGTGTATTCAACACCTGCAACTGCATTTTCAAGGTCAAGGTATCGTCTGTAATTCTTTATTCTGCCCTTGCTCTCAAAATCAATTTCAAGGTTGCCCAGAGGCATATATGCCTGGCTCCATGTGCTGTGGAAATTGGTTTCGATTTCTTTTTCCGCTTCGTGGAGCTTGCCTGCGAGTGCAAGGTCACGGGCTTTACGGAACGCTTCGGGTGCGCCCTCTTTAACTGTATTTTTAGGCTTGCCGTTCCAGAGTTCATCGTGGTTGAGGCAGATAAGTTCTTTTGATGTTGAGCCGTAAATCATTGCGCCGAGTGTACCGTTACCGATGGGAAGGCTCTGTGTCCACGCTTTTGCGGGGCTGTTATACCATAATGTGGTTGAAGCTGACATAAGGAAATCTCCTTTATAACATAGTTTAGGCTAATTATACACCATTGATTTAAAGTAGTCAATCAATAAAAATGAAAGAAATCTTGCAAAAAGATAAAAATAACTTGCATTTCATTTTTTATTGTTGTAAAATACACTTTGTATGAAATGAGGTATCGTTATGTCAGAAAACTTTCAGATTAAAATAGAAAAAGCGTACAGCGGTCTTTCCAAAGGACACAAAAAAATTGCTGATTATATTATGTCCAACTACGAGAAAGCTTCGTTTATGACGGCTGCAAGCCTCGGCAAGGCAGTCGGTGTAAGCGAATCAACGGTTGTTCGCTTTGCATCGAATATAGGCTTTGACGGCTATCCCGAGCTTCAGAAATATCTGCAGGAAATGGTTAAAAGCCATCTTACAAGCGTTCAGCGTATGGAGGTATCCGCCAGCAGATTTGAAGGGGATGACTTCATAGGCAATGCTTTTGCGGCAGATATCGAAATGATAAAAGCCACAAGAGACGGTGTTTCAAGAGAAGCTTTTGAAAAGAGTGTTGAGGCAATCAATAACGCAAGGAAAATTTATATTCTCGGCGTGCGCAGTTCTGCGGCGATTGCAAGCTTTGCGGCATTTTATTTCAGATACCTGAGCGAAAATGTCGTTCTTATCGATACTTCATCCTCAAGCGAGCTTTTTGAGCAGATGTTCCGTATAAGCAGCGAGGATGTCTGCATTGCCATAAGCTTCCCGAGATATTCAAGCCAAACCGTCAAGGCGCTTTCGTTTGCAAAGGATAGGGGAGCGACCATTATTTCAATCACGGACGGCGAAATGTCACCCATCGCGCCCTATGCAACCTATCTTCTTGTTGCAAAGAGCAATATGGTATCCTTTGTTGATTCCCTTGTTGCACCGCTGAGTCTTATCAATGCGCTCATTGCGGCGTGTGCAAGGAAAAAGAGCGACGATGTCTACGGTTATTTCAAAGCGCTTGAAGAAATATGGGATGAATACCATGTTTACCGTACGGGTGGGGAGGACAAAAAATGAGGACAACCCTGCTTGTTATAGGCGCAGGTGCGGCAGGTCTTATGGCTGCAGGCACGGCGGCAAACGAAGGTGTGGAAACTCTTATTCTTGAACGCAATGAACGCCCTGCACGCAAGCTTATGATTACGGGCAAGGGCAGATGTAATGTTACAAATAACTGCACTTCGCTTCAGGAGCTTATTTCCAATGTTCCGAGAAACGGCAGATTTTTATACGGCGCATTTTCACGCTTTATGCCTGCTGATGTAATTGATTTTTTTGAAAGCAGGGGAGTTGAACTGAAAACCGAAAGGGGTAACAGAGTTTTTCCCGTTTCGGATAATGCGGCTGATATCGTTGATGCGCTCCACTGCTATGCTAAAAGCAGAGCAAGGATTATGCACGGCAGGGCGGTTGATCTTCTGCAGGCAGACGGCAAGGTAATCGGAGTTAAAACCGAGGACGGTAACGAGATTTATGCCGACAGCGTGATTATCGCAACGGGCGGTCTCTCTTATCCCGGCACAGGCTCAACGGGTGACGGCTATAAGCTTGCGGAGCAGGCGGGGCATAAAATAGCCGACCTTGTTCCTTCTCTTGTTCCTCTTGAAATCCACGAGGGCTTCTGCAGTGACCTTATGGGGCTTTCGCTGCGCAATACCGCAATAAAAGTTGAGGATACGGAAAGCGGCAAAACCGTTTATACCGATTTCGGTGAAATGCTTTTCACTCATTTCGGAGTGTCGGGTCCGATGATTCTCAGCGCATCGGCTCATATGAGAAATATGAAAAGCGGAAAATATAAAATATACATTGACCTTAAGCCTGCATTGACGGCAGAGCAGCTTGACGCAAGAATTCTGCGCGATTTTTCCGAAAATATAAACAGAAATTATATCAATGCTCTTAATTCATTACTGCCCAAAAAGCTGGTGCCCGTAATTGTTAAACTCAGCAAAATTCCGCTGACAACAAAGGTCAACCAGATTACCAAGGAGCAAAGGCAGAATCTTGTTCAGCTTCTTAAAAATATGTGCATCACCGTAACGGGCTTCAGACCCGTAGCCGAGGCAATCATTACCTCGGGCGGCGTTGATGTTTCGCAGATTAATCCGAAGACTATGGAATCAAAGCTTACGGAAGGTCTTTATTTTGCAGGTGAGGTTATTGATGCCGATGCCTATACGGGCGGCTTTAATCTGCAGATTGCCTTTTCAACGGGAAGGCTTGCAGGCATAAGCGCAGCCGAAAAAATAAAAGAAAACAGGGAGTATAACAATTATGAGTAATATTATTAATGTTGCTATTGACGGACCTGCAGGCGCAGGCAAAAGCACGGTTGCCCGTGCGGCGGCAAAGGAAATCGGATTTATTTATGTTGATACGGGTGCGCTTTACCGAGCTGTCGGTGTGAATGCGCTTCGCAAGGGTGTCGATACAAAGGATAAGCCTGCCGTTGCGGCAAGCCTTTCGGATATCAGCGTTGACCTTGTTTTTGAAAACGGCGAGCAGAAGGTGCTTCTTAACGGCGAGAATGTTTCAACCGAAATCAGAACACCCCCCGCATCAATGGCTGCATCGGATGTTTCCGCCGTGCCTGAGGTGCGTGCATTCCTTTTTGATTTGCAGAGGGATATCGCAAAGAGAAACAGCTGCATTATGGACGGCAGAGATATTGGCACCGTTGTGCTTCCCGATGCAAAGGTAAAGATTTTTCTCACCGCATCGCCCGAAGAAAGAGCAACAAGACGTTATAAAGAGCTTATCGAAAAGGGAACAGATGTAAAATACGAAGATGTTCTTGCAGAACTTATTGAAAGAGATTATAATGATTCTCACCGTGAGATTGCTCCGCTTAAGCCTGCAGAGGACGGCGTGATAATCGACACAACCGGTCTCACGCTTGAAGAATCCATTGCATCAATCGTAAAAACAGTTAAGGAGAATATATAAATGAAAGGTTTCGATTACTCAAAGGTTAAGGAAGAAGAAGAGCTTTACGATAAGCTTCGTCCTCTCGGCAAAAAAATTGCGAACGCTTCTTATGATGTTCAGTTTATCGGCACGGAAAATATTCCTGCAGAGGGCGGCTTTATTTTAGCCTCCAATCATATCAGAGCGCTTGACCCTATGTATCTTGCTCTCGGTGTTGAAAATCGCCAGATTCACTTTATGGGCAAAAAAGAGCTTTTTGAAAAGCCGATTGTAAGAAGTCTGCTTAAGAAAGCAAACGGCTTCCCCATCGTCAGAGGCGGTGCGGATAAAGAGGCGCTTGACTATGCCGTAAGAGTTGTCAAAGAGGGCAAAATCCTCGGTATATTCCCCGAAGGTACACGCTCAAAGGATTATAAACCCGCAAGAGCAAAGTCGGGTATCGGTCTTATCGCAAAGCAGGCAAAGGCTGATGTTCTTCCCGTTGCGATTTACAACTGTGACGAAATGAAAAAAGGCTCAAAGCTTACCATCAGATTCGGTGAGATTATTTCCTATGAAAAGCTCGGATTTACCGAAGCAGAGTCAAGAGAAGAAGTGAAGGCTTGCGCAAAGCTTGTTATGGCTGAAATTGTCAGACTTTGGGGGATGGGTCATTGCGAATAACTCTGGCTGAAACGGCAGGCTTCTGCTTCGGCGTTGACCGTGCCGTAAATATGGCGTATGAGCTTGCTTCAAAAAATATTGAAGCGGCAACTCTGGGTGAACTTATCCACAATAATTTTGTTACCTCTGAACTTGAGGGCAAGGGCGTTCGTATGATTGAGCAGCCCTCGCAGGCAAAAGAAGGGGAAACGGTGATTATCCGCGCTCACGGAGTCGGCAGGCAGGTTTATGACGAGCTTGAAAAATCGGGCGCAAAGGTATGCGATGCAACCTGCCCGTTTGTTAAAAAAATTCACACGATAGTTGCGGAAAATTCCTCGGATGAGGTGCCTGTTCTTATTGCGGGTGACCCCAATCACCCCGAAGTTATGGGCATAAGAGGTCACAGTAACGGCGAGTCATTTGTGTTCAACAGCGCAGATGAGCTTGAAGAATTTCTTATAAAAAACCCTTCTTTATGCGAAAAAGGAATTATAGCTGTTTCTCAGACAACTTTTTCTCAAAAAGAATGGAAAAAATGTAAAGAAAAAATAAAAATATACTGTACAAATTCAAAAATATTTGATACAATATGCTGTGCAACCCGAAAAAGGCAGGACGAAGCTGCCGTGCTTTCAAAGCAAAGCGATATGATGATTATCATCGGCGGGCGGCACAGTTCAAACACCGTTAAGCTGAAGGCGGTGTGCAGTGAAAACTGCGAAACTTATTTGGTGGAAAGAGCCGACGAGCTCAGGACCATAGATTTTTCCAATCACGCCGAAATCGGCGTAACGGCAGGGGCGTCAACCCCTTCCGCAATAATTAAGGAGGTACTTTTAGAAATGTCCGAAATCGTAAACGAAACCACAAATATGCAGGTAGAGGAGGTGCCTTCTGAAGCAGCAGTTATAACAGACGATATGGATTTTTCCGCAGCACTTGAAGCTTCTCTGAGCAGCATGAGCACAGATCAGAAAGTAAAGGGCGTTGTTATGGGCATCACACCCACAGAAATCCAGGTTGACATCGGCAGAAAGCATGCCGGTTATGTTCCCATGGATAAGTACAGCGCAGATCCCAATGCTGATGCAGCAAAAGAGCTTAAGATCGGCGACGAAATCGATCTTATCATTATGAAGACAAACGATGCCGAAGGAACTGTTATGCTTTCAAAGAAGCGTTTTGATGCACAGAACGCTTGGGTTGAAATAATTGCCGCTGAAGAAGACGGCAGAATCCTTGAAGGCACAGTTGCAGAGGTAGTTAAGGGCGGCGTAAGAGTTGTTTGCAACGGCGTTCGCGTATTTGTTCCCGCATCACACGCAACAGAGCGCAGAGATGAGAATCTTGACGATCTCCTCAAGAAGACAGTTCAGTTCCGCATTATTGAAGTTAACAAGCAGCGCAGAAGAGCAGTTGGCTCAATCCGTTCAGTTCTTAAGGATGCAAAGAAGGAAGCTTCAGAGGCATTCTGGGCTCAGGCAGCAGAGGGTCAGCAGTACACAGGCGTTGTTAAGTCAATGACAACATACGGCGCATTTGTTGATATCGGCGGCGTTGACGGAATGGTACACATTTCAGAAATGTCATGGAAGCGCATCAAGAATCCTGCTGAAGTATTTGAAATCGGTCAGGAAGTTGTTGTTTACATCAAGTCACTTGACGCTGAAAAAAGAAAGATTTCACTCGGCTACAGAAAAGACGAGGACAATCCATGGGAGATTCTCAAGAAGAACTATCCCGAAGGCTCAGTTGTTGAAGCAGAAGTTGTCGGTATGACAACATTCGGTGCTTTCGCAAGAGTTATCCCCGGCATTGACGGCCTTATCCATATCTCACAGATTGCAGACCGTCACATCAGCAAGCCTCAGGATGTACTTAAGGTTGGCGAAACCGTAACCTGCAAGATTACTGCTATCGATTATGATAAGAAGCGCGTAAGCCTTTCAATCCGCGCTCTCATCGAAAAGGAAGAAGCAGCAGAAGAAGCAGTTGAAGAAGTGGCAGCAGCAGAAGAAGCTCCTGCAGAGGAAGCAGCTGAATAATAATTGATTTATGCCGCCCGCAGTATTTTCTGTGGGCGGTATTTTGCTACTGGATATTTGGAGTGATTCATTATTAAAAAGGAAAAAATTCTCGGACCTTTTTACTGTATACTCGCGGCAGTTGTCTGGGGTCTTTCGTTTGTGGCGCAGAGCGAGGGCGCATACATAGGCACATTTACCTTCAATGCAATGAGAATGTTTCTCGGCGGTCTTGTTCTTGTGCCGCTTGTTTTAATCAGCAAAGCATCGGAAAATAAAAAGCTTCCCGCAGGCGAAAAGGCGAAGCTTCCGTTAAAAGATATTATCATCGGCGGTGTTTGCTGCGGTATTCCGCTTTTCATCGGAAGCAATCTTCAGCAGCACGCATTCAATTTCATTGATGTCGGCAAGGTCGGATTTATAACCGCACTTTATATGGTTATCGTTCCCGTTGCAGGCATCTTCCTTAAGCAAAAGGTAAGATTCAACATCTGGATCGGCGTTGCTCTCGGTGTTGTCGGTCTTTATTTCCTCAGCATACCTGCAGGCGGCTTTTCAATCGGCAACGGTGAGCTGATAACAATCCTCGGCGCATTTGCATTTGCGGCTCATATTCTTGTTATTGACCATTTCTGCAAGAAGGTTGATAACATCGCACTTTCGAGCGCCCAGTTTTTTGTTGCGGGAATACTGTCGCTTATCTGTATGTTTATCTTCGAAGACCCCAATCCTGCGGAAATTGCAGGTGCGTGGCTTCCTATCGCTTATGCAGGTGTTATGAGCTGCGGCGTCGCGTTTACTGCGCAGATTTTCGGCCAGAAATATACCGAGCCCGCCATTGCATCGCTTCTGCTTTGCCTTGAATCGGTTTTTGCGGTTTTCTTCGGTTGGCTGCTGCTCAAGCAGATGCTTTCGCCAAGAGAGCTTTTCGGCTGTCTCGTTATGTTTATTGCAATTGTGTTTACTCAGGTTCCCACAGAAGTTTTTTTGAAAGTATTCAAGAAAAAAACAAACTAAAAAAGGGGGATTATTGTTGTTTACAAGGATTCTGTCATTGATTATGTCCGTCGTTATGGCGGCTTCAAGCTTTGTTTATTCGGCAGTTGACAGCGTTGTTGATGCCGTTAGTGAGCTTATATTCGGAATACCTTACACCGCCGAGGCAATCAAAGCTGATTTCTTCAGCGAGATTGATGACAGCGACATTGTCGGTCTCAGCAAGGAACGCGGTTTTGTTAATGATAAGCTTGCGGTTTTTATCAATTCCGAAATGAAGTTTTCAGACAGACTCAATCTTCTCGCAACCTGCGGAGGAGTTGTTTCGGGATGGTGTATGCCTACTGACCTTTTTGTCATAACCTATGCACCCATGACCTATGAGCAGGCTGTTGCGAGGTGTGAAAAGCTTGAAAGCCTGAACGGCGTTGAACTTGCCGTTCCCGTTATGGCATCAAAAACAGAGCTGAATAAAACACCCGATGATAAGTTTGATTATGAAAATGAGAATGATTTTGATTGGAACGAGGTTGTTCCTTTGGGAAGCAATTGGTGGCTTGAGGCGATTGATGCAAGGCAGGCTTGGGATTATTCGGATTATTTATCAACGGTAAATATCGGTATTCTTGATTCCGGCTTTGAAACCGAGCATCCCGAGCTTACAGGCAAAATTTTCTTCCCCGATGATAAGCAGGCGCGCAGGAATGTTGCTCACAGCCACGGCACTCATGTTGCAGGTATTGTTTCTGCAAACCATAACGGCGCAGGTATTGCGGGAATTTGTGATGATGCAAGGCTTATCTGCGTTGACTGGATGCCGGATACGCTTCAATTCTGGAGCACGGATATTTCGATTCTGTTCGGATTTTCGTCTCTCGTAAAAGCGGGTGCAAAGGCGGTTAACCTTTCTCTCGGCTCGTCAGGCTCAAAAACAAGCAACAGTATGGGCTTTGTTGAGGCTGTGTTTGAAACGGCGATTACCTCGTATATGATGGCATCGCTCCTTTCGAAAGGCTATGATTTCATTGCCGTTCAGTCGGCAGGTAACGGCGATTATTTCGGCGACCCTGTTGACGCAAGTGTTAACGGTCATTTCTGCTCGCTGAATGAGAGCAACATTTTTGTAGGCTCAAAGAATGTTTCAGCCCGTGATATTCTTGACAGAATCGTTATTGTTGCGAGTGCGGCGAATAACGGCGACGGCACTTATACGCAGTCATCATTCACCAATGTCGGCAGAACAGTTTCAATTGCCGCCCCCGGCGAGGATATTTACAGCAGCTCAATCGGCGGCTATGAATATATGTCAGGCACTTCAATGGCTGCTCCCGTTGTAACGGCGGTTGCAAGCCTTGTTTGGTCGGTAAATCCGTCATTCACGGGTCCCGAGGTCAAAGAGATTATCTGCACTTCAACAGACAGCGTAGCGCAGATTTTTACCGAATGGGAATATTATTACGATGTTGAAACTTTGGAATATCCGATGATCAACGCAAAACTTGCCGTTGAAGAAGCCATAAGACGCACGTATTCATCAGTCGGTACGGTCAGCGGCAAAATAATCGGCGATGCCGAAGAAATCGTTTGTAACGGTGTTTCTCATACTGTTTTTGCCGACGGAACATACTCCTTTGTTGTTCCCAAAGGCACATATGAGGCGGAGATTTACTCTGCAGACGGCAGCCTTGCAGGCTTGGTTGAAATAACCGTTACCGCAGATCAGACAACAACTGTTGATGATTATGTAATTGAAGATGCAGAACCCGATCACGAACCCGACACAGACCCTGCGCCCGGACCCGGCTACGAAATTGAAGGAGAGATGTAATATGGCAGAAATCAAAAAGCATTGGTATAAAGAAATGTCCGTTTACCAGATATGGCCCCGCAGTTTCAAGGACGGTAACGGTGACGGCATCGGTGATATCAAAGGTGTTATGGAAAAGCTGGATTATATAAAGAGCATCGGCGTTGATGCAATCTGGTTTTCACCTCTTTATAAATCACCTCAGCACGATTACGGCTATGACATTGCCGATTACAAGTCAATAGCCCCCGAATACGGCACCATCGAGGAGTTCAAGGAGCTGCTTGATGCGGCGCACAGCAAGGGTCTTAAGATTATTATGGACCTTGTTATCAACCACACATCCGATGAACACGAGTGGTTCAAGGAGAGTCAGAAAGGTCACGATAATCCTTACCACGATTATTATTTCTGGCGCAAGGGTAAAAAGAGCGGCGGCAAAAAGCCCCCCAACAACTGGCTTTCAACCTTTGCCGGTCCCGGTTGGCACTATAACGAAAACCTTGATGAATGGTATCTTACTCTGTTTGCCAAGGAACAGCCCGACCTTAATATGGATAACCCCAAGGTGCGTGAGGAAATCAAGGATATCATCCGCTTCTGGCTTGATATGGGTGTTGACGGCTTCCGTGAGGATGTTATCACATTTATTTCAAAAAAAGAGGGACTTCCCAACGGCTTCCCCATTCCCGTTGCCTGCGGTATGGAGCATTATAAATGCGGACCCCATCTTGACGAATATCTCAGGGAATTCAGAGCGGTTACGGATAATTACGACTGTATGACAGTCGGCGAAGCACCGATGATGACTCCCAAGCTTGCGCTTCGATTCATCAGAGAGGGTGCAGAGCAGACTCTTAATATGATGTTTAACTTCCAGCATATGGAGGCTGATTCATTTATGGTCAGCTGGGTGCCGATGCCTTTCAGCCTCAAAAAGCTTAAGAGTGCCTACAACAGATGGCAGAATAAGCTTTACGGCATTGCGTGGAATGCAAACTACATTGAAAATCACGATCAGCCCAGAATTATCAGCCGTTACGGCGATGAAAATTACAGAGTTGAAAGCGGCAAAATGCTTGCCACAATGTATATCTGCCAGAGCGGTACGCCCTTTATTTATCAGGGTCAGGAAATCGGTATGCTGAATATCAAGATGAACAGCGTTGACGATTATACCGACACTCAGGTCAAGAGCACATATCAGCTTTTCAAAAAGCTCGGTTTCTCGGATAAAATGTTCCTCAAGGTTGCAAACCGCGCATCTCGTGACAATTCGAGAACTCCCGTTCAATGGACTTCTGAAAAGAATGCAGGCTTCACAACAGCCGATGAAGCGTGGTTCAAGGTTAATCCGAACTACACCGAAATCAATGTTGAGGCTGCGGAAAAGGATGAGAATTCAATTCTCAATTATTACCGCAAGCTGCTTAAATTCCGCAAGGAAAATGAAATCTGCATTTACGGCGATTTCAAGCTGCATTATAAAAACAGCCGCAATCTTTTTGTGTATGAGCGTAACTATGAGGGCAAGCGTATGCTTGTTATCAACTCGTTCACAGATAAGCCCGTTCAGTTCACCGCACCTGCAGGCTTTGACCTCGGTAAGGGCAAGCTGATGCTTTCGAACTACGATATTCAGCAGGATAAGACCCTGAACACCTTTGAAACAAAGCCCTACGAAACAAGAGTATATCTGTTTTAATAAAAAATTGCCTCACGGTTAATTCCGTGAGGCAATTTTGCTTTATAAATTATCAGTTTGATGCCTGTGCAAATTCTTTTTCTTCCTTCTGACCGATGTTATAGATAAATTTCATCGCAAGGAATGCGGTGAGAGAACCTACTGCAAGCACTATGAAATAAAGAGACTTGACATCTTCTCCGAATGTTGCGGGCTGAACTGCATCTGCACCCTCAACAAAGCCGATGGCTGAAAGACCGAGCGAAACAACCGCCTGACCGATGCCCTGAGCAAGCTTTCTGAAGAATGAGTAAATCGCATAAAGCGAGCCTTCTTCGCTCTTGCCTGTTTTTCTGTAGCTGACCTCGATGCAGTCTGCAACGATTGCCCAGACGGAAATCTGGAAAACAGCATTGCCGAGATTAAGACCCATAAGGCAAAGGATGTAAACAATCATACCCTTTGAATCGGGTGTAATGGGTGCAAAAAGAGAGATTATGCCCGAAACAGCGCCGATAAACATAGCGGTAACAATAACATTCTTTTTGCCGAATTTCTTTGTAAGCTTGCCGATAAGTACCATAAAAATAATCATCGGTGCGTAGCTTCCTATCATTGCCATACCGATTTTGTCCGTATCTCTGAAGAAATACTGGAAAACCATATTGTTAAGGGCCATTGTTGAGTTGAAAAGTGCAACGGAAGCTACCGATGCGATTGTTGCGCCGACCATTGCTCTGTTTGTGAAAAATGATTTTGCCGATGAAATCATAGCCTTGAAGCCGACTGCGTTTTCGGTTGAACTGTGATCAACGCGTTCTTTAACGAGCTTTGTTGTGCCCCAAAGAACAACAAGAGCGATTGCCGAAAGCACAAGTGCAACGGGAAGCAGAGTTTCGCCTTTAAGAATCTGAATTTCTTCGCCTGCGCTGTTTGTTGTTTTGCTGTAAACAATGCCGGGGAGAACAATCATAACAATGATTGCGGGGAGCGCGGCGCCTATGCTGCGGAATGTTGAAAGAGAAACCTTTTCCTGAGGGTCATCGGTTATAACAGAGTGAAGTGAGCCGTAAGGCACATTTACCATTGTGTATGCAATTGACCACAGGCAGTATGCAATGAGACACCAGGCATATTTGCCCCATTCTGAGAAATTCTTAACGGGCGCAAAAAGCATAATATTAAAAATAACAAGAGTTACGCCGCCGAGAAGAATCCAGGGCATATATTTGCTCTTTTTGCTGATTCTCTTTGTGTCAACAAGGTTACCGATGATAATATCGTTGATCGCATCAAAGATTTTTGAAATAAGGATGATTACCGCATATGCTTCCTCTGATATGCCGATATACTGCATATAAAAAAGCTGCATAAAGGTTGAAACAAGCTGGAAAGAGAAGTTGCAGCCCATATCACCCATTGAATAGCCAAGTTTATCACGCCAACCAAAAGGTCTAACGGAATTTTTTGCGTTGCTCATTTTGTTTTCATCTCCCATTTTTAAAATAATATTATATTAAATTTAATTATACATTGTATAGTCCGAAATTGCAATAGAAAAAACAAGCAACGGCATATTGCCTACAACTGAGGCACTCTCCATATAAGGGGAGTGCTTTTTTTCGATTTTATTATACAATCTTAACCTTGATTTTGAATTTTTAAAAGAGTATAATTTATAGAATAGGAGTGATGAGTATGAAATATGTTCCCGATTATTTCGGCTGTATGGTTTTTGATGATAAGGCAATGAAATCAAGATTGCCCAAGGAAACCTACAAGGCAATGAAAAAAACCATTCAGGACGGTAAGCGTTTAGACATTGCGCTTGCAAATGTTGTTGCAAACGCTATGAAGGATTGGGCTGTTGAAAACGGCGCAACCCATTATACTCATTGGTTCCAACCTATGACGGGTATTACCGCTGAAAAGCACGACAGCTTTATTTCGCCCAATAATGACGGCACGGTTATTATGGAATTCTCGGGCAAAGAGCTTGTCAAGGGCGAATCGGATGCATCCAGCTTCCCCTCGGGCGGTATCCGTTCAACCTTTGAGGCAAGGGGATATACCGCTTGGGACCCCACCTCATATGCATTCATCAAAGAAGGCGTGCTTTGTATTCCCACGGCATTCTGCTCATACGGTGGCGAAGCGCTTGATATGAAAACTCCCTTGCTCCGTTCAATGGAAGCAATCGGCAAGCAGGCAAAAAGAATTCTCAGCCTTTTCGGTCAGAACGATGTTACAAGCGTAAAAACAACCGTAGGCGCAGAGCAGGAATATTTCCTTGTTGACAGAGAGATGTTCAACAAGCGCAAGGACCTCATTTTTACGGGCAGAACTCTTTTCGGAGCAAAGCCTCCCAAGGGTCAGGAGCTTGACGACCATTATTTCGGCTCAATCAAGCCCCGTGTTGCCGCATTTATGAAGGATCTTAACGAAGAACTCTGGAAGCTCGGTATCCTTGCCAAAACAGAGCATAACGAGGCGGCTCCCGCTCAGCACGAGCTTGCCCCCATTTTCCTTACAACAAACCTTGCAACCGACCATAATCAGCTTACAATGGAGATTATGCAGAAGGTTGCCAAGAAACACGATATGATTTGCCTGCTCCACGAAAAGCCTTTTGAGGGCGTCAGCGGAAGCGGCAAGCACAATAACTGGTCAATTTCAACCAGCACTGGTGTCAACCTGCTTGAATCGGGTGAAACTCCTTATGATAATGCCCAGTTTCTTCTTTTCCTCTGCGCTGTTATCAAGGCTGTTGATAATTATCAGGATTTGCTTCGTGTATCCGTTGCAACCGCAGGCAATGACCACCGTCTCGGTGCAAACGAAGCACCTCCCGCAGTTGTTTCAATGTTCCTCGGCGATGAGCTTAACGAAATTCTTGAGTCAATCGAGAATGACACAGCATACGATGCCAAAGAACTTGTGCAGATGAAAGTCGGCGTTCACGTTCTGCCCCGTTTCCCCAAAGATACAACGGACAGAAACAGAACTTCACCCTTTGCGTTTACGGGTAACAAGTTTGAGTTCAGAATGCTCGGCTCGGCAAACTCAATTGCAAGCGCAAATATTGTTCTCAACACAGCGGTTGCAGAGTCACTCAAGTCATATGCAGACAGACTTGAGAATGTTGAGAATTTTGAGGATGCTCTCCATTCTCTTATCAAGAAAACAATCAAAGACCATAAGCGCATCATCTTTAACGGCAACGGTTACGATGATGAATGGCTCAAAGAATCCGAAAAGAGAGGTCTTTGCAATTTCAGGACAACCCCCGATGCTCTTCCCTGCCTTACAGCAGACAAGAATGTAAAGCTTTTTGAGGAGCATAAGGTATTCACCAAGGCAGAGCTTGAGGCTCGTCAGGAGGTTTATTACCAGAACTATTGCAAAACTCTCAACATTGAGGCGCTTACCGCAATCGATATGGTCAACAAAGATATTCTTCCTGCTATCAGCTCATATATCGGCAAGCTCAGCAGCACCGTTGTTTCAAAGAAAAACGCTTTTGCTGCCGCAGATTGCACATATGAGGAGGCAACCGCAACAAAGCTTTCGGCTCTTGTTACGGCAATGTATACAGCCGTTAATGAGCTTGCAACCGAGCTTGCATCAATCAAACAAATGGGTGCAGTTGAAAAAGCAGGCAATTTCAGAGATGTTATTATTCCCAAAATGGAAGAACTCCGCAAATATTCCGACGAAGCGGAAAGCATAACGGGCGCAGATTACTGGCCTTTCCCCACATATGCAAATCTTCTTTTCGGTGTGAACTGAATAAAATAAAGGCATGTGCAGTAATTTGCATATGCCTTTTTGTATATAATAAAGCAAAAGGGGAGTGAATTATGAATTTTATTGAGTATATCAAGGTAATTGTAATAGGTATAATTGAGGGCATAACGGAGTGGCTGCCCGTCAGCAGCACGGGGCATATGCTGCTTTTCGATGCATTTGTTCCCCTTGATATGAGCGAAAAATTCAAGGAAATGTTCTTTGTTGTTATTCAGTTCGGTGCAATTCTTGCAGTTGTGGCGACTTTTTGGAACAGAATGATTCCGTTTGAGATAAGAAATAAGAAATTTGAGCTGAGAACGGATAAAATAATGATGTGGGTTCATGTTTTTATCGCCTGCATACCTGCCGCCGTGCTTGGACTCCTTTTTGATGATTTTCTGGAGGCTTATTTTGGCAATGCATTCACAATTGCGCTGATGCTTATTATTTACGGCATTGCGTTTATACTTGTTGAAAACCGCAATAAAAAAAGAGAGCCGAAAATCAGCTCAATCTCGCAGATAGATTATAAAATTGCGCTTGTTATCGGCTGTTTTCAGGCACTTTCAATGATACCCGGCACATCGCGCTCGGGTGCAACAATCATCGGTGCGCTTCTTCTCGGTGTTTCAAGGGTAGCGGCGGCGGAATTTACATTTTATCTCGCTGTGCCCACTATGCTCGGCGCAAGTCTGCTTAAGCTTGTTAAATTCGGTATAGATTTTACCGCAAATGAAATTATTGCCCTTGTTCTTGGCTCATTAACCGCATTTATCGTTTCAATTTTTGCAATAAAATTCCTTATGAATTATGTGAAACGCCACGACTTTAAAGTGTTCGGTTGGTACAGAATAATCCTCGGAATTATTGTTCTGATTGTCACAATGATATGAAAAAAGCCCTCACGAAAGTGAGGGCAAATTTTTTGTTGGTTTATTTGTTTGAATCGTTCTGACGGATTTCAACTCGTCTTACCTTGCCGCTGAAGGTTTTGGGAAGCTCGTCAACGAATTCAACGATTCTGGGATATTTGTAAGGTGCTGTGTTGGTTTTAACATATGTCTGCAGCTCTTTGATAAGCTCGGGTGAGCCTTCAAAGCCTTCGCGCAGAACAACAGTTGCCTTAACAACAAAGCCTCTTACGGGGTCGGGAACACCCGTAACCGCAACCTCAAGAACAGAGGGATGCTCAAGCATAACGCTTTCAATCTCAAAGGGTCCGATTCTGTAGCCCGAGGATTTGATAACATCGTCATTTCTGCCGAAGTAAACAAATCTGCCCTGCTCATCTCTGTATGCAAGGTCGCCCGTGTGGAAGAATCCGCCTCTGTATGCATCAGCGGTGTCTTCTTCGCTGAAGTTATAGCTTGCAACTACACCGCAGGGATGTGCTTCGGGTGACTCTGCCTTGAAGCAGATTTCACCGATTGTACCTCTCTGGCAATGGTTGCCGTCTTCGTCAATGATGTGAACTTTAAGACCGGGGGCAGGGAAGCCGATTGCACCTGGAACGGGCTTTGTCCAGGGATAAAGGGTGCAGATGCTGACAGGTGTTTCGCTCATACCGAAACCTTCATGGATTTCAAGACCTGTAGCCTCTTTCCATTTGTTGAAGATATCTGCGTTGAGTGCTTCGCCTGCGGTGCAGCAATGAGTGATT